>QHBM01000070.1:203-28902 GCA_003244145.1 Chthoniobacterales bacterium | reverse complement strand
CTCGATGTCGGCCGGGTTGATATCGATCGGCGCCGAATCCGCGATCTCGGGGACGACGTCCACGCTCGCGAAGGAGGTGTGCCGGCGCTTGTTCGCATCGAAGGGAGAAATGCGCACGAGCCGGTGGACGCCGCGTTCCGCACTGAGATAGCCGTAAGCGTATTCGCCCTGCACCAGCAGCGTCGTCGATTTGATGCCCACTTCTTCGCCGACTTGCACGTCGATCGTTTGCGAAGTGAAACCGCTTCGTTCGATCCAGCGCTGATACATCCGCAACAGCATGTCCGCCCAGTCGCACGATTCCGTTCCGCCCGCGCCGGAGTGGATGGTCAAGAACGCGTTCGACCGATCGTTTTCGCCGGAAAGAAATTGGCGCAGCTCGAATTCCTCGAGCCGGTGGAGCAGCGGGCCCTGTTCGCTCGCGAGCTCTTTTTCCGCTTCCGCGCGATGAGCGGGATCGGTTTCTTCCGCCGCAAGCTGGCGGAGTGCTTCGAAATCCGCAACCGCGCGTTCCAGTTCGCGCAGCGGATTCAGCAACGAACGGATGCGCGAGACTTCTTCGACGTCCCCCTGCGCTCGCTCGCGGTTCGACCAGAAATCGGCCGCAGACATGCGCTCTTCCAGCGCGTTTAGTTGTCCTTCCAGTTTCGGGACGTCAAAGAAACCTCCGCAATTCGCGCACGCGCGACTGGAGTGCTTCTGATTCGATCACCGACACTTCACTGGCCATGGTGAACGATAACGCCACGCGCCACGCGTGCCACTGAAATTCAATATCTGATCAGAAGCGGGAAGTCCTACCGAATGATTGGTGGCGTCGGCGTGGGCCTCGGCGTGAACCTCGGTGTCGGCCTCGGTGTCGGCTTTTGTCCACCACAAACCCTCGCTGCTTCTGCTCTCGAACCATAGCACTGGCCACCTCTGGCCTTCGCCTGTGCCTCGGTTAGTTGAAGCACCTGGCCGTCTATGCACGTCCAGCATTTCGTTTCCTGCTGGCAATTCCGTTGCGCTTCTTCCCTTGAGCTGTAGCACTGCGCGCCGCGCGCTTTGGCCTGTGCTTCGGTAAGCTGGGTTACGCGTCCACCCACACAAACCCAACAACTCGTTTTCGGTTTGCAGGCCGCGGCGGCTTCTCCTTGAGAACCATAGCACTGGAGACCTCTCCCCTTGGCCTGGGCCTCAGTTAGCTGAGTGACCCTTCCGTCGATGCAAACCCAGCAACGTTTGTCGCCGCCGCAATTCCTGAGCGCTTCTTCTCGGGAACCATAACACTTGGCTCCTGCCGCCTCCGCCTCAGTCACCTGCACCGCCTGTCCGTCTCGACAGATCCAACAGGTCCTTTGCTTGCAATTCCGGAGCGCTTCTTCTCTGGTGCTGTAACACTTGGCTCCTGCCGCCTCGGCTTGGGTGACCTGGACGACCTGTCCGTCTTTACAAATCCAACAGGTCTTTTTCTCGCAATTCCGCCGTGCTTCTTCCTCGGAGCGGTAACATTGCACGTTTCTCGCCCGCGCCTCGGCCTCGGTGAGCTGGATAACTTTGCCATCGATGCAAACCCAGCAAGGTCTGCCGCTGCACTCTCTCCGCGCTTCTTCTTCAGTGCGGAACAATCTCCCGCCCTTGGCCCGGCATTCTTCCTCTGTCGCCCGGACAATTTGTCCGTTGATGCAGCACCACCATGTTTGCCGGCAATCCCGCAGCGCGGCTTCTTTCGTAGGATAGCATTTGCGA
The DNA here is from genome assembly GCA_003244145.1 of Chthoniobacterales bacterium. Classification (GTDB taxonomy): domain Bacteria; phylum Verrucomicrobiota; class Verrucomicrobiia; order Chthoniobacterales; family UBA10450; genus AV80. Next base: position 27,171 of record QHBM01000070.1, on the reverse strand, counting down.
CCTTTTGCTGCCGCTTCCGTCTCGGGGACCTGGACAGCCTTTCCGTCGATGCAGACCCAGCAAAGCTTCGGTGCGCAACCGCGCCGGCGGGCTTCTTCCACCGAACTGTAACACTGGCCGCCCCGCGCCTTGCACTCCGCTTCCGTCAGTTGAACCAGTTCTTTTCCGTTAGGTCCCTGGAAGCAGCACCAACACAACTTCTCACAATTCCGGCGCGCTTCTTCCGCTGTCGGATAGCATTTGAGCCCGAGGGCGCTGGCTTCTGCCTCGGTTCCCTTTTTCACTTTGCCGTCGACACAGTACCAGCACTCTCTCGGGATACAGTTCCGGAGCGCTTCTTCTTCCGTCGGGAAGCATCGCCAACCCTTCGAACCCGCTTCTGCTTCGGTCGTTTTCACGACCCTTCCATCGACGCAAGTCCAGCAAATCTTGGTGTCGCAATTTTTCTTCGCTTCTCCGGGCGAGTCGTAACATTGGAGTCCTTTCGCCTGGCAGTCAGTCCAGGTTGTCTGGATAACTTTCTTATCAAGGCAGTACCAGTAAGGCCTGCAATTCTTGCGCGCTTCTTCCAGCGAATCGAAGCGTTGCCCGCCCTTGGCCGCGCATTCATCCGCCGTGACCAGGACGATGTGGCCCCTGATGCAACAATAGTAATAGTTAGGCGGCGGTGGCGGCGGCTCGCAGCCGCAGTCGGGTGGACATGGCAGCGGCCACCACCAACAATGCGGCGGTTGCGGCGGACACGGCGGATGGTTTCCCGGAGGTCCGTGCCACTTGTAACAATGACAATCGTTTTCCCACCACCAGCCGCCGCCTTCCTGGATCCAAACCCACTGACAGCACCGATAAGACCACCGGCCGCCATCAACGACCGCGGGCCTCATCAAGAAGGCATGCTTTTCGCCGTTCACCGTGATGCCGTCGCCGACAATGACGCAGTCATCGTTGATGGCTCTTGCCAACGTCAGCACCTTGAAGTTGCTCGACGCTAAATCGCAGAGCGTGTTCAGGTCGAACATCTGCCCGTTGGTGTAGAGGAAGGCATGTTCAGTGTTATCGCTCGTCGTCGACGACCCCACGATCATGCCCGCGGCGTTGGCGTTTTGTTGCCCTGCGGTGCTGGCGGTGCTCGTCGTTCCACCTAGCGTTCCCAGATCGGTGACGTCGTAACTTAATTGTGCTTCCGCGCGGTTGAACGCGACCACGAGGAAGAGAACTGCGGCGAGGGTGAATTTGGTTTTAAAGCTCATAGAAGGATGGAGCGCTTAGTGCCTGTTTCGGCGTTGATGGGACCCCGGTTTATCGGGACACCTTCGATTGGGCAAGAAATATCTTCCGGATCGGACTGTTGCCTAACGACGCCTTGGGCGCTGACAACAAGAGCGTCGGCACGGCCGCGATTGAGCGGTTCGCGGCGGAGAGCCGTTTAGCTTATTTCCGCTTCGGCGCGGACGGAGGCTCCAGGCGAAAGATCGTTTCGCCTTCCTTCATCAAATCAAGACGATCGCGCGCCATCGTTTCCAGATAACTTGCGTCGGTTTTCAGCACGGTCACTTCGCGCGTCGCGCGGGCGAGTAACATTTTCTGATCGTTCACCTGCGCTTGCAGGTTCTCGATTTCACTGCGGCTCTGCGTCAGTTTTTTATAGGGCGGCACGAACAGACTCACGATCACGAGCAGAGTCGCGACGACGAGCAACACGCGCAGAACGCTGTTGAGACGCTGCCAAACCGTGGCCTCACGTCGCGCGCGAAAATCCCCATAGCCCGGATGATCCACTAGCGCATTTTACCTCCGTAAACGGCGTTGTCACCAAGTTCCTCCGCGATCCGCAGGAGCCGGTTATATTTCGCCACGCGGTCCGTTCGGCAGAGCGAGCCGGTCTTAATCTGGCCCGCGTTGGTCGCCACGGCGATGTCGGCGATGGTGGTGTCTTCGGTCTCGCCGGAGCGATGACTGATCACGACGGTGTAATTATTTTTCGTTGCCAAATCGATCGCGGCAAAAGTCTCCGTCAACGTCCCGATCTGATTTACCTTTATAAGGATGGAGTTCGCCACGCCCTGGTCAATTCCCTTGCGCAAGAATTCCACGTTGGTGACGAAGAGATCGTCGCCGACCAGTTGCATCGTCTTGCCCAGGCGCGCCGTCAGATTTTTCCATCCGTCCCAATCATTTTCGGCGCAGCCATCTTCGATCGAGATGATCGGGAAACGCCGCGAGAGCGCTTCATAATAATCGATCAGCTCCTCCGCCGAGCGCTTCGAGCCGTCCGATTTCTTGAAGACATAGGCGTTCTGTTCCTTGTCGAAAAACTCTGAGGCAGCCGGATCGAGCGCGACAAAGATTTGCTCGCCGAACTTGTAACCAGCCTTCTTCACCGCCGTTGCAATGCATTCCAACGCGTCTTCGGCGGAATCCAATTTCGGCGCAAAACCGCCTTCATCGCCGACTGCGGTGGAGAGCCCGCGGTCGTGCAAAACATTTTTCAAGGCGTGGAAAACTTCCGCGCCGTAACGGAGCGCCTCGGCAAAAGAAGGTGCGCCTTTCGGCATGATCATGAATTCCTGGAAATCGATCGGCGCGTCGGAATGCGCGCCGCCATTGAGAATATTCATCATCGGCACCGGCAAAGTTCTCGCGGAGTTGCCGCCGAGATAACGAAAGAGCGAGACCTTCGAAGCCGCCGCCGCCGCATGCGCGGTCGCGAGCGACACGCCAAGAAGCGCGTTCGCGCCGAGATTCTTCTTGTTAGGCGTGCCGTCGAGCGCGATGATTTTTTCGTCGATCTTCGCCTGCTCGAGCGCGTCCCAGCCGGCGATGGCGGGCGCGATCACTTCGGTCACGCTCCGCACCGCTTTGGTGACCCCTTTGCCGCCATAACGTTTCTTGTCGCCGTCGCGCAATTCCCACGCTTCATGCTCGCCGGTGCTGGCGCCGCTCGGCACCGCCGCTCGGCCTTTCGCGCCGTTTTCCAAATGGACATCGACTTCGATCGTGGGATTGCCGCGTGAATCCAGAATCTCGCGCGCGTTGATTCTTGCAATGCTGGTGGGCGCCATGACTTCCGACGCATTACACTAACTCGCGGGCGGCAGGCAAGTTTCCTGTAGCCGGGATCGGCGATCCCGGCGCCAGCGACATTCCCATTGGCATTCTCTGCAGCCACGGATAATCTGGCTCATGGTTTTTCGGAAATGCATGGGAACGCTGGCTCTTTGCGCGAGCGCAGCCCTGGCTTTCGCGGCGGAGCCAGCGCCGCTGTCGGCGGAACAAATGGCCAAGGCGATCAAGACCGATTCGCTCACCATTCCCACACCGGGCGAACTTTTTGCGGCGCTCGAAAAACCGGGCAAGCCCGATTGGGCCGGCCAATACCGCACGCCGATTCCGATGACTTATCGCAATCGCGCCCAGATCGCGCTCAATCTCGGCGGCCTGATCGCGGACGGTTTCATCGCCGTGGAAGCGCAGGACAGCCAGCAGGTGAAGAACATCGGCACCGACATCATCAAGCTCGCGAAAGCGCTCGGGGTGAGTGAGAACGTGCTCAGCCGCGGCAATAGCATCAATGAATTTGCGGAGAACAGCGAATGGGACACGCTCCAGGAAGAGCTCGAAGCCACCCAGAACGAAGTGAAAACGTCGATGCAATCGCATCAGGACCAGGACCTGGTCATCCTCGTCAGCCTCGGCGGCTGGATCCGCGGAACGCAGGTGGTGAGCGCTTCCGTGATCAAGAATTATGATGAGCGCAGCGCCAAAGTTTTGCGTCAGCCGGCGGTAATTAATTTCATTCATTCCAAGATCAACGCCGTCAGCCCGGAGTTACGGAACGAGCCGCTGGTCAAGAGCGTGAACGAACAACTGACCGGCCTGGAGAAACTGGTCGCGTTTCAATCGGGTAAACCGACCCTCGAAGAAGTGCGCAAACTTAATCAAGCCGTGACGAAGTTGATCGAAGAAATCCAAAGCAAGGGGGACGCGAAATGAAGCGGCGCCTCGCGATTCTGTTGGGCTTGGTTGTCTTTGCGGCCGGACCGGTCCTCCGCGCCGAGACCGATGACGAAGTGGAGGCGCATCGGTTGGTGCTCGATCTCACCGGCGCATTTACTAATGACGGCTTTAAACTCCGCGACGGTCATTGGGCGGGGCAAATCAAGCCGGCCGAACGTGCGCTCGTGGCGGTAAATCTCTACGCCGGAAACCAATATTGGTTTGCCGCAGCCGCGAATACGAAGGCGAAAAAAATCGCAGTCGACCTTTTCGACGAAACAGGGAAGCCGCTGACAACCGAGACTTACAATGAGGGCGAACGGGCCGCGGCCGGATTTTCTCCGACGACGAGCGGGCAGTATTTTGTTTCCGTCAGTTTTCTCGAAGGCGAACCCACCGCGTTCTGCCTGGTCTATTCGTATAAGTGAGGTGGCGCGGCACGTGCTTTATTTGCGGCGTGAGTTGCGCTCGATCATTTCTTCTGACCGGAGCCTTCCTCGCTGTTTCTTTCACAGGCTGCTCGACCGCTCCTAAGGCTGTCAAGAAAACCAGCGCCGACGGCAAACTCTTTGCCGTGACCGCAGACTCCGCCGCCTTTTTCCGTCATGGCCCGCGGCCGGGTCTCGATCCGGACGCAAAGTTGCCGAAGGACACGCTGGTGAAACTGATTCGCCCGTCGTTCGGTTACAGCAAAGTTCAAGTCGTCGCGACCGGGCAGCAGGGTTATGTCCTGAGCGAAGAAATCAAACCGGCCTCTTCCCTCCTCGTCGCGGCCGTGAGCGCGCGCCCGGCTGATTCGGTGGCGACAACGCCTTCCGACCGCCCCGCGGCCGAGCAATTCAATCTCAATTCCAACGACCCGCGCCTGGTGCCGCCGCCAGAGGAATTGCCGAATCCCGATCTGCCGCCACTGCCCCGGCCGGATCAATAAAACGCGCTGCGTGGTTGCCGCCGGCAGCAGGCCGGATCAATCTTCCGATGGCGTGACTTCATCGATTCAGGTCTTTTACGAAGGAAATGTGCAGGGGATCGGTTTCCGTTATTCCGTCCGCCAGATAGCGAAAGGGTTCGACGTCACCGGCTCCATCCGCAATCTGCGAGACGGCCGAGTCGAGCTTCTGGCTTTGGGCGAAGAAGAGGAAGTGCGCGCCTTCCTCGAAGCCATCGGGCAAAGCGAACTGCGCGCTCATATTAAGAAGCATTCCGAAGCGCCTCTGCCAAATCCGCCGGCCTACCGCGGTTTCGAGATTCGGCATGAGTGAGCCCGCAGTCGCCGTTATCGGCGTCACCAAAATTTTTCCGGTCCCGTTTCAACGGCGATCGGTCGTGGCCTTGCGCGACCTGACCCTGCGCGTTTCGCCGGGCCAGATCTACGGTTTGCTCGGGCCGAATGGATCGGGCAAGAGCACGACGCTCAAGATCATTCTCGGCCTGGTCCCGCCGACAAAGGGCCGGGCGGAAATCTTTGGAAAAGACAGCAACCTCGTCGCCAGCCGCGAAGCGGTCGGGTTCCTGCCGGAGAGTCCGTATTTCCACAAGTATCTCACCGGCGAAGAAACGTTGCGCTTCCATGGGAAGCTGGGCGGATTGCGCGGCGCGGCCTTGAAGAATCGCGTGGAGGAACTGCTCGCGCTCGTCGGCCTAACGAATGCACGCAAGCGCCGCCTCGGCGGTTATTCCAAAGGGATGCTCCAACGCATCGGTCTGGCCCAGGCGCTCGTCCACGAACCGGCGCTCGTCGTCCTGGATGAGCCGACCGCCGGCGTCGATCCCGCCGGTGCGGGCGAAATTCGGGACCTCATCCTTCACCTGAAAGAGCGCGGCATCACTGTTCTGCTCTCGTCGCATCTTCTCGGACAAGTGCAGGAGATCTGCGATCGCGTCGGTATTCTTGCCAATGGCGTTCTCGTCCGCGAAGGCGCTCTCGACGATCTGCTCGGAATCGAAAATCAAACAGAGCTCGTTTTGGAAAACGCGTCTCCCGAATTGCTCGGCGAAATCGAAACCCTGGCATCGAAACGCGGGGCGCGCGTGCTGGACCGGCGCCGGCCCCGCACTTCGCTGGAGCGAGTCTTCCTCGAAGCGACCGAGTCGCCGCGGGAACAAACACGTCGGGACACGCCATGATCCGACCGCGTCATCGCGCTTTTTCGCTGGGTCGCATCGTGGCGATTACCGGCAACACCTTGACCGAGCTAACGCGGCTAAAAGTTTTTTACGTGCTCCTGCTCTTCGCGCTGGTCTTGATCGGCACCTCGATCTTCATGGCGCAGCTGACTTTCCAGCAGGAATTTCAAGTGGTGAAAGATATCGCCCTTGGCGCGATGAGCATTTTTACCTCTTTGCTCGCGGTCGTGACCACCGCGCGGCTCCTTCCACAGGAGATCGAGGACCGGACGATTTACACAATCCTCGCGAAGCCGGTCCCGCGCGTTGAATACCTTCTCGGAAAACTTCTGGGTGTGCTGCTCCTGCTCGCGCTCAGCATCATCGCCATGGGTGCGCTTTTTTTCATCGTGCTCTACCTGCGCGAACAAACCGTTTTGTATGAAACCACCCGCCAGATGAGCACCGCGCCCCCGGAACAAATGGCGGACGCGTTGCGCGCCGTCCGCGCGTCGGCCTTCAGCGCCGGTTTGCTGCCGGGCATCGCGATCATCTACGTAAAGGCGTGTTTGCTCGCGTCGCTCACCCTTTTCGTTTCCACTTTCGCCACCACCACGGTTTTCACGACCGTGGTGATGGTCTTTGTTTATTTCATTGGCCATCTCCAGGGGATCGCGCGCGAATATTGGCTGCAAAACAACAGCGCCGGCTGGATCACCAAATCGCTTCTCGCGCTCGTGGCCCTGCTCTTCCCCGATCTGCAGCTGTTCAATCGGACGGACGATATCATCGCCGGGAACGCCATCCCGCTGGCGCTTTTCCTGAAAACGGCTACGCTCGGCCTCTTCTACACAGGCTTTTATCTGCTCCTCGCCTGGTCTCTCTTTTTTCGTAAAGAATTATGATGCGCGTTTTCGTTGTCCTGATAAGTGTCGCGCTTTTCGGCGTCGCGAAATTGCCGGCCGAGCATGCGCTCGCGAAGGCGCATCGCGATCTCCATTTTCGCGACGTCGATTTCAATCTGGGGTTGCGCGAACAAATCGGCCAGCTCGGGTTCGTCGCGGCCCTGAGCGGTTTCCGGTCGCTGGTCGCGGACGGCCTCTTCATTCAAGCGCACGTGGCGTGGGAGCGAACGGAATGGGGACGCGTCCTGCTTCTTTTTCGCCAGGTCACGACGCTCCAGCCACGCGTGATTCTTTTTTGGGACATGGCCGCGTGGCACATGGCCTGGAATGCGAGCACCGCTGCGATCAACAATCCGGCCCAGCCGCGTCTCGCTTTGCGGATCAAGGCCCAGCGCGAATATTTCGCGCTCGGCAAAGATTTTCTCGAGCGCGGGATTAGGAACAACCCGGAACGCCCTCAACTTTACGAAGCGCTTGGCCGTCTTTATCGAGACAAGTACATCGATCACGAACATGCCGCAGAATTTTTTGGAAAAGGCGCCGCGCTTCCCGAGGCCCCGAGCTACCTTAAGCGTTTCGCGGCCTACGAGCTTTCGCAATGCCCGGGTCACGAGCGCGAGGCCTACGATCGACTTCACGCTCTTTACGCATCCGGCGAAAACGAACGGTTGCCGACATTGCTCCGACGGTTGAAGGAAATGGAAATCAAATTGGATATCCCGTTGGATCAGCGAATTCCCGATCGATTGCCGTAACTGCCCATGCGCTTCGCGATTTTCAGCGATCTTCACGCCAATCTGGAAGCGACCGAAACCGTTCTGGCCGACGCGCACGAACGCGGGTGCACGCACTTCGTCTGCCTGGGGGACGTGGTCGGTTACAACGCGAACCCGCATGAGTGCGTCGAGATCGTGCAAAAATTGGAGTGCCCGGTGGTGAAGGGAAATCATGACGAGCAGGCCTCGATTGAAGAATCATCGCGCGGTTTTAATCCGCTCGCGGAAATGGCGATCAACTGGACGCGCGCGCAGTTGACCAAGGAAGACAAGGAATGGCTTCGGGATCTGCGCATGACCCGGCAAGTCCGCGATTTCACGATCGTGCACGCGACGCTCGATACGCCGGACCAGTGGGGTTACGTCTTCAACGATCTCGATGCCGCCGCCAGTTTTACCTATCAGCACACGACCGTTTGCTTCTTCGGGCACACGCATGTGCCGGGCGCGTTCGTGCGCGATGACGGGGTGAGGCGCGTGAAAACCGATCAACTCATGATCGAGGAGACGAAGAAATATTTCATCAACGTCGGCAGCGTCGGACAGCCGCGCGATGGCGATTGGCGCGCCGCTTACTGCATTTACGACGTGGACAAGAAGGTGGTCGAGCAACGCCGGCTCAAATACGACCTCGCGACCGCGCAGCAGAAAATCATCAAGGCGGGTCTGCCCCGCCTTCTGGCCGATCGGTTGAAGCTCGGCAGGTAAAAATTGCAGATTGTAGATTTCAGATTGCAGATTGATCGCGTTTCAATCTGAAATCTGAAATCTGAAATCTGAAATCCGTTCCATCCTCGTCATCAAGCCGAGCTCGCTCGGTGACATCGTGCATACGTTGCCGGCGGTGGCGGCAATTCGCGACGCCAATCCGCAAGCGAAGATCACCTGGATCATCAATCCGGAATGGACCACGCTCCTGCGCGGAAATCCCGACGTCGACCACGTCCATATTTTTCCGCGCGGCGAATTCCGAGGATTGAACACGCCGCGCAGTTTTTTGCCGTGGCTAAAAAAAACCCGGGCCCTCAAGCCCGACGTCGCGCTCGACTTTCAGGGACTCCTGCGCAGCGCGCTCATGGGACGCGCGAGCGGCGCACGCGAGATCTGGGGCTTGAGCGATGGACGCGAAGGTTCGCGGTTGTTCTACCATCGAGTCGCGAAAGTCGATCGCCTCACGCACGCGGTCGAGCGTTACCTGAAACTGGCCGAAGCGTTCGGCGCGACGATTCCGCCCGTTCTCCGCTTTCCGTTGCCGAGCGGCGACGAGTTGCCGCGTTTCGATTCCTACCCGCCGTTCGTTTTGCTTCATCCCTTTGCACGGGGAGCGCAGAAATCGCTTCGCAATTCCGTGATCGAGAGTTTTTGCCGAGCGCTCGCGCCGGTTCGGGTGGTGATCGTGGGGAAGACGATGCGCAAGCTGCGCGCGCCGGACAACTGCGTGGATCTCACCAATCAAACGACTCTCCTTCAGCTCATCTGGCTCATCCGCGCGGCGCAATTCACCATCAGTGTCGATAGCGGGCCGATGCACATTGCCGCGGCCATCTCGCCGCGGCTGGTTTCGATTCACACCTGGTCCGATCCGCGCCGCGTCGGCCCGTACAATCCCGAGGCGTGGATCTGGAAGCGCGGCCAATTGCTGCAGGTGAACGAGCTGGCCGCGGCCGGGGCTTTGAAAAAACGCCGCGCTTTCGCGGAGGCCGATGTGCCGCAGGTGGTTGAGCTCGTTCGCCGCTATGAGGACAACCGCCGTCTGAGCGCGGACTGAGCAAGCCACAGATCGCGCGGATACGTGATCTTCAAATTGAATTCGTCGTTAGGCACGAGCAGAACTTTGGCTCCTAGATATTCGACGGCCGAAACTTCATCGGTAACCGAAACGTTGTTTGCGGCGACGGCGGCGTAAGCGCGGGCGAGAAGTTCGCGGGAAAAAATCTGCGGCGTTTGCATCGCGTAAAGGCCGGCGCGATCGATCCCACCCGTAACGAACGAATTCGCGTCCGCTCGTTTGAGCGTGTCGGTGATCGGCGCAGCGAGCGCCGCGGCTCCATGCTCGCGCGCGAGTTCGAACACGCGCTCAATTTGTTTCGGTAGCACCAGTGGCCGAGCCGCATCGTGCACCGCCACATAACGCGCCTCCGAACGGACCCGGTCCAATCCCGCCCGCACCGAATCCTGCCGATGCGTTCCGCCCGCAATGACGTGACGAATTTTTTTTGATCCGGCAGCCGTCACCAGCTCCTGCAGCTGCGTCAGTTGTTCGGCGCGCCCGACCAGAATGATTTCATCAACAGAATCAGTCTGCTCAAACGCCTCGAGTGTGTGCGCAATGACCGGCTTGTCTTCGAGAAGAGCGAACAACTTGTCGAACCCCATGCGCTGTCCGCTGCCTGCCGCGACGATGATGGCGCTGAGCATGTTGGAGCGTCAACAACCTCATCCCAACTGCCGCTGCACTTCCTGGCTCAACGTCTTGCCATCCGCGCGCCCGGCCACTTTCCCCTGGAGCGCTTTCATGACCGCCCCCATTTGCGCTTTCGACGTCGCGCCGACTTCTGCGATCGTTTCGCGAACAATTTTCTGCAATTCATCGGCGCCGAGGCCCTGCGGCAAATAGGCGTTGAGGATCACGATTTCTTCCTGCTCTTTCGCCGCCAATTCCGGGCGCCCGCCTTTCTCAAAACTCTCGATCGAATCCTGGCGTTGCTTCACCTGTTTGCGAATGACCTGCGCGGCTTCGGCGTCATCGAGCTGGCCTTCGGCGCCCGCTTTTTCGATGGCGGAATATTTGATGGCCGATTTAAGCATGCGCAGAACACCGAGCCGCCCGGCGTCCTTCGCGCGCATGGCATCTTTCAAATCCGAATCGACGCGCTCTGATAAAGTCATGCGAGGAAACTAGAGCACCGCGCCCACACGGCAAGCGCTCTAGAGTTGCCGCAGCCGTTCGACGCACGCGTGCACCGAGGCCGGATCGCTCACGCTCATCACTTCGGCATCTTTGCGCGTGCGGCGGAGCAAGCCCGCGAGCACTTCGCCCGGTCCAAGCTCAATGAAGAAATCGCAGCCGCGTGCGAGCAGGCTCTCCATGCAATCGCTCCAGCGCACGGTGCTGGTGACCTGGTCGCGCAACGCCATCCGAATTTCCGGCAACGTCTCCGCGACTTCACCTGTCACATTGGTCGTGACAGCGAAGCGCGGCACGCGCAGCTCCGCGTCGAGCAACGGCTGCTCGAGTTGTTCGTAAGCGCTGTTCATCAAACGCGAGTGATATGCGCCCGCAACATTGAGCAAGGTGGCGCGGCGAATGCCGTGGTCTTTGGCAAGGNNATATGCGCCCGCCACATTCAACAAAGTCGCGCGCCGGATGCCATGCTCCCTGGCCAGGCTGACCGCGAGCTCAACCTTCGCGCTCTCCCCGGAAATCACGATCTGTCCCGGCGCATTGATGTTCGCCACATCCACGTCGGTGTCGGCGGCGAGCGTGCGGACCGCGTTCTCGTCCGCGCCAATCATCGCGGCCATCGCCCCAGCCGTTGCGGCGCAGGCCGCATCCATTAAAAGGCCACGCGTCTCGACCAATTTCAGACCGGTGCCAAAATCGAATGTCCCGCCGGCGGCGTGCGCGGTCCATTCGCCTAACGACAAGCCGGCCGCCGCCTCAATCGCAAAATCCCCCGCGACTCCGCGCAACGCCGCCAGGCAGGCGAGGCCGTGAACGTAAAGCGCCGGCTGACAATTCGACGTCTTCGTCAATTCCTCGAGCGGCCCGTTCCACGCGATTGCGCTCAGCGGACGTCCCAAAATTTCGTCGGCCTGCTGAAACAAATCGCCCGCATCGGGATGATGCGCGGCCAGCTCGCGTCCCATGCCGACTCTTTGCGCACCCTGGCCGGCGAAAAGAAGCGCTATTTTTTTTCCCATGAAAAACTAGGTAACGCTACGCGTTGAGCGACGCGAGCGATTATTTACCGGGCATCCCGAGCGGAATCGAAGGACGCCGAATATTTATTCTAAGCCTAACAACGCCGGATGGAAAGCCCGTCTTTCGCATCGCTCGCAATGACCAAATGAATCAGCTTGCATTTTTGTCATGTGGTCAAAATACTGTGGCGTATGCAAACAAGTGCACGCACATCAGCGCTTCGTTCCATAGTCTGTGGAGCGATTATTGCGCTGGCAGTCGCATTGCCGCTGACAACGGCGAATGCCAGATGGCTTGAAAAATCGACCCCGAATTTACCCTTCGGCGTTTATTTTCAAGGCTTGCAGGGTTCGGTCGTGTTGTCTCTAACGCTGGACAAGAGTGGCCGCGTTACCGGCACGGAAGTGTTGCGCAGCAGCGGACACGCCGCGTTGGACGAGCTGGCACGCAATGCTGCCATGAGCTGGCGGCTGAGCCCCGACTCCGTCCTGCCCTCTGATATCAGCAAGGGCCGGGTCGAGTTGATGACGTTCAAAAACCCCAATCCACCGAAGCAGCTCCTTCCGGACGCTCGGCCGTTTTGGGCGCAGTTGAGCAGGTAGTCGCGCGAAGAGTCGTTTAACTGCGACTCTTTAGCCGTCCGGCGGCGGAAGCCCCATCCGCCGCCTCGGGGTAGTTTCCTCTTTTTGCCTCACCATTCGCGGAGGCAACCTTCCATTCCGCCGAATCTTTTCGGCGCGACTTTGCCCTTGCGTCTCGCGCCCCTCTCGCGAGCATAATCGCAAGGTTGCCCATGGCTTTTACCACGCGCGAAATTGAATCTCCCGATGCTGTCACGCGCGTGGTCGCAGCGGACGCGCGGATGCGCGAAAATCTCGGCGACATCGGGGAAAAAATGGTCCTCAACATGGGGCCGTCGCATCCGGCCACGCATGGGGTGTTGCGCCTTGTCCTGGAACTGGATGGCGAGACCATCACCAAGGCGACCCCGGATGTCGGCTACCTGCATCGCGGCGATGAAAAAATCGCCGAGAACATGCAGTACAACCAATTCGTGCCTTACACGGACCGGCTCGATTATCTCGCGCCACTCGCGAACAACGTCGCTTACGCGCTCGCGGTTGAGAAATTGATGGGCTGGGAATTGCCGCCGCGCGGGAAAGCCATCCGGGTGATCTGCTGCGAGACGGCGCGCATTTCCGCGCACCTTCTCGGCCTGGGCGCGATGGCGCTCGATCTCGGCGCCATGACCGCGTTTCTCTACACTTTCACCGAGCGCGAAAAACTTTATAACCTTTTCGAGCTGCTCACCGGCGCTCGCTTCACCACTTCCTATACCCGCGTCGGCGGGCAGATTCGGGATTTGCCGGAGAGATTCATCCCGCAACTCGAGAAGTTTCTCGACGATTTCATTCCGCAGCTCGACGAGGTGGACAAGCTCCTGACCCGCAATCGGATTTTCGTGGACCGGACCCGCGGCATCGGCGTGATCCCGCGCGAACGCGCGATCGCTTACGCGCTTTCCGGACCGAACCTGCGCGGGAGCGGCGTCGAACACGATCTTCGCCGGAAGCATCCTTATCTCGATTACGAGAAGTACGATTTCGAAGTGGTCGTAGGGACCGCGGGCGATTGTTACGATCGTTATCTCGTGCGGATTGAAGAGATGCGGCAAAGCGTGCGCATTTTGCGGCAGGTAATCGAAAAGCTGCCGAGCGGGCCGATCAACGTGGTCGATTGGAAAAACATGCCGCCACCCAAATCGCACGTCATGACAAAAATGGAGGAGCTCATCCACCATTTTATCGTCGTGACCGAAGGTCTCGACGCGCCGCCGGGGGAAATCTATTTCGCGGCGGAAAACCCCAAAGGCGAGCTCGGCTTTTACATCAACAGCAAAGGCGGCGGTGTCCCGCACCGGCTGAAAATTCGCGCGCCGTCCTTTGTGAATCTGAGCATTTTGCCCGAGCTCCTGCCGGGCTGTTCGCTGAGCGATGTCGTAGCGGTGCTCGGCAGTCTGGACTTCGTTATGGGCGAATGCGACAGGTGACAAACCACTTTATGAAACAAAAAAACTCGCGGTCAGTTATCGGCATTCTTGCTTTGCTCGTTCTTATCACCTTTGCCGCTTGCGATCGCAACGCGATCTCCGGTTCGCGCCTCACTCTGGATAATTACAACCAGATCAGCGTCGGCATGAGCAAGGCGCAGGTGGAAAAAATCCTGGGACCAGCCAGCACGGTCGAGACAAAGGACATGCTCATCTTCAAGAAGACGACCTACCGTTATGAGGACGGAAAGAAATTCGCGATGATCACGTTCAAGAACGACGAAGTGGATGGGAAGGATTCGAACCTCGGAAGATAAACTCGGATGACTCACCTGCTAAAACACGCCGCCCGGTTTCTCAGCCTCGTCACTATCGTGACGGTGCTGGCCTGCGCGGTGACGGCGTGCCACTCGTCCAAGCGGCTGACCAAGGCCAACGTCGATGAAGTGATCGATGGCATGTCGAAGAAGCAGGTCGAATCGATTTTGGGTTCGCCCACGACCGTCGATACGAAGGATTTCGTTCTCCTGAAAAAGACGACTTACGTTTACGCCCAGGGGAAAGAGTCGGTCACCATCATTTTCAAAGACGACAAGGTGCAGTCGAAAGTCAGCACGTTGTCCGATTAAGCGCGTCGTCTGTGGACCCGACGAACACGCGCATCTCCGCCGAGCTGGAGCGGAAAATGGACGAAGCGATCAGCCATTATCCGGCCGATCGGAAGCGAAGCGCGTCGATGCCCCTGCTCCATCTTTGGCAGGAGGAGTTTGGATTTATCAGCGACGCGGGCGTGCAGTGGATCGCCGCCAAACTCGAGCTGCAGCCGATCAACATTCTCGAGCTGGTCACGTTCTACCCGATGTTCCGGCAGGCCTCGGCCGGGAAAACGCATATTCGTGTCTGCCGCACTTTGAGCTGCGCCATGGCCGGAAGTTATCAGGTCATGGAGAAAGCGTCCGCCGCCGCCGGGATTGTGCGCAAGCATGACGACAAGGGCGTGCACACTCCGATTTCGCTGAGCAAGGACGGCAAATACAGCATCGAATTTGTCGAGTGCCTAGCCAGTTGCGGCACCGCGCCCGTCTGCATGGTCCAGGATGAATTGATCGAGAACGTGCAACCGGCCGCTGCCTCCGCTCTTCTTACCAATAACCAATCTCCAATAACCAAGAACCGACTCCCCCACCCGCTCGAGCATCGTCTCATTTTCCAAAACATCGGACGCAAAGATTGGACGACGGACATTGACTGCTACCTGCGCGGCGGCGGTTACGAGCAGTTAAAAAAAGCCGTCAAGATGTCGCGGACGGAAATCGTCAACGAAGTGAAAACGTCGGGGCTCCGCGGACGCGGCGGCGCCGGTTTCCCCTGCGGCGTGAAATGGAGCTTCATCAAAGCCGACGAAAAAAAGCCAGTCTACCTGATTTGCAACGCCGACGAATCCGAGCCGGGCACGTTCAAGGATCGCTACATCCTTCACGAAGATCCGCATCAACTCCTCGAAGGCATTCTGATCTCCTGTTTCGCGCTTAACGCGAAGACGGCCTACATCTACATCCGCGGTGAATTTCCCGAAGGCGCGCAGATCCTCGAGCGCGCGATCGAGGAAGCGCGCGCCAAGAATTTTCTCGGGCGGGACATGCTCGGCACCGGATTCGACGTCGAGGTTTACATCCACCGCGGCGCCGGCGCGTATATCTGCGGTGAAGAAACCGGCCTGATCGAATCGCTCGAAGGCAAGCGCGCGTACCCACGGATCAAGCCGCCGTATTTCCCCGCGGTGCTCGGCCTCTACATGTGCCCCACCATCGTCAACAACGTGGAAACGCTTTGCCACGTGAAACACATCATCGAGATGGGCGGCGGAAAATACGCGCAGCTCGGACGCCCGAATAACACCGGCACCCGCATCGTTTGTGTGAGCGGCGACGTGCAGCGACCCGGATATTTTGAAATCGAAGTTGGCGCCGTCACCATGGGCCAATTGATTTACGATATGGCCGGCGGTCCGCGCCACGGTCGCACGATCAAAGCCGTTATCCCCGGCGGCAGCTCCGCAAAAGTCTTGCGCGGGGACGAGCGCTTCAAACTCAAACTCAAGCAATCCGACGGTTCGATGGCGGAACAGGAAGTGTCGCTCTTCGAAATTCCGATGGACTTCGATTCGCTCGCTGCGGCGGGGTCGATGGCCGGCTCCGGCGGCGTCATCGTGCTCGACGATTCGCGCGACATGGTTTGGACGCTGAACAACATCAACGAATTTTACGCGCACGAGAGCTGCGGCCAATGCACCCCCTGCCGCGAAGGTTCACTCTGGATGCAAAAGATCACCGACCGGATGTTGCTCGGCGGCGGCGTGGTCCAGGACCCCGACACCTTGAAAACTGTCGCCGACAATATCGCGGGCCGGACCATCTGCGCCTTTGGCGAAGCGTGCGCGTGGCCGACCCAAAGTTTTGTCGAAAAATTTCGCGAAGAGTTTACCGCACGCAGTCAGAAACCAATTCCGCCGCCGATGCCGCCCGAATACACATCCGGCGAATTGATCGATCACGCAAAGATCGAGACGATGCCGCTGGCCCGTAATCCAGGCCGGGAAGAAACGGCCACCGCGGGAACAATCTGAAAATGAATCAGGAAAATAGGAAAGCAGGAAAGGATCTAAGGGGACGAGACGTAACTCAACGAATCATCGCCGCCGCCATTGCGGTGCATCGTGAACTGGGACCCGGATTTCTGGAGTCGGTCTACGAGCAGGCACTCGCTGTGGAATTCGCTTTGAGCGGAATTCAATTCGTCCGACAGAAGCCAATCGCGCTTTTCTACAAGGATCACCAAATCGGCGAGCATCGACTCGATTTCCTGGTGGAAGATCAAATTGTCGTGGAGCTAAAAGCCATCAGCGCTCTCGAGGACATTCACTTCGCCATTGGTCGCAGCTATCTAAAAGCCACCAATCTTCAAGACGGCCTCTTGCTAAATTTCGCAACTGCTCCGCTGACGATCAAGAGGTTCTGCCGGGAATCAGCAAACCCAGTGGCCGATTTTCGATCTTAGTTTCCTTTTTTCCTGCTTTCCTAATTCATCCTTCTTCATGAGTGACCAAGTCTCAGCTCCACCGCAAATGGTCAACGTCCAGATCAACGGCGTCTGGCACGAGTTCCCGAAAGGGACGCGCGTGATCGAGGCTTGCGAAAAGGCGGGCAGCTACGTGCCGCGGTATTGCTACCACAAGAAGCTCAGCTCGCCGGGCAACTGCCGCATGTGCCTGATCGAAATGGGACTCCCGAAAATGGGGCCCGACCGCAAACCCGAGCTCGGCCCGGATGGCAAACCGCTGATCAACTGGATGCCGCGCCCGCAAATTTCCTGCGCGCAGGACGTCAGTGAAGGCATGGGCGTCCGGACCGATTCGCCGCTGGCAGTGGAATGCCGCAAAGGCGTGATGGAATTTCTCCTCATCAATCATCCGCTCGATTGTCCGATCTGCGATCAAGCGGGCGAATGCCGGTTGCAGGAATTCAGCGTGGAATACGGCAGCGCCGAATCGCGCTTCCTCGAAAACAAGGTGAAGAAGCCGAAGAACATCGAGCTCGGGCCGCGCGTCACGCTCGATGACGAGCGCTGCATTCTCTGTTCGCGCTGCATTCGTTTTTGCCAGGAAGTGGCGCAGGACGACGTCCTCGGGTTCGTCGATCGCGGCAGCCACAGTGTCCTGACGGCCCATCCCGGCAAACGATTGGAAAATAATTATTCGCTCAACACCGTCGATATCTGCCCGGTCGGCGCGCTGACCTCTTCCGATTTCCGGTTCCAGATGCGCGTCTGGTTTTTAAAGGAAACGAAAAGTTTTTGCACGAGTTGCGCGACCGGCTGCAACACCATCATCGGGACGCGCGAAGATGTGATCTACCGGCAAACACCGCGCGAAAACGACGCCGTTAATTCCTGCTGGATGTGCGACTACGGCCGTCTGAACTTCGGGTATCTCCAATCGGAGAAGCGGCTGCTTCAGCCGGAAATTCTTTCCGGCGACAAACTCATCCCGGCCGAATGGAGCGTCGCGATCACGCATGCGGCCGTGCAGTTGAAACATTTCTCCGGTTGGGAAATTGCGATCCTCGCTTCCGGCCGGATGACCAATGAAGAGCTTTGGCTGACGTCGCAACTCGCAAAAACGCTCGGCGTCGAATCGATCGACATCGTTCCGCGCCACGGGCCGGCGGACAACATTCTTTTGAGCGCGGACCGCAATCCCAATACGAACGGCGCGCGGCTCCTCGGCGTGACGTCGCAGCCCGGCGCTCGACTTCCGGAAATAGTGCAGGGCGTTGCGTCCGGCCGAATCAAGGCGCTGGTCGCGCTCGGGGAGAATCCGATCGAGATCGGATTGACCGTCGCGCAGATCACCGCGTTGCCCGCGTTCATCGCGATGAATATCCTGGCCAACGACTCGACGCCCGCGGCGACCGCTCTTCTGCCCTCGTTCGGTTTCGCCGAAAAACGCGGGTCGATGATTAATGGCAAAGGCCGGTTGCAAAGGCTCAATCGGGCTGTGCGCGGTCCGGGCCAGGCACGCGATGATTGGGAAATTCTGCGCGACTTGATTCAGGCCTGCTCGGGCCGCAATGGAATTTATTCGATCGAGGATGTCTTTCGGCAAATGAGCGAGTCAGTGCCGCAATTCGCGGGATTGAGCCTGAGCAAGATCGGCGATCTCGGTGTGCAGATTCTGGAAAACGCAGGGAGCCCCGCCTGATGGATTATTTCTACCTCACGACCTCGCTAGTGAAAATCGTGGCGCTGCTCGCGGTCGTGCTCGGCATCATGAACTACACTGTCTATGCCGAACGCCGGATCAGCGCGCTGATCCAGGACCGGCTCGGACCGAATCGCGTCGGTCCCTTCGGATTATTCCAGCCTATCGCCGATGCCGCGAAGTTTCTCCTGAAAGAGGATTTTACTCCGGGACACGTAAACAAGTTTTACTACTGGCTTGCGCCCTGCCTCGCGATGATCCCCGCGATCACGACGCTCGCCGTCGTCCCTTTCGGCAGCTCGCTCTTCGGTGTGCCGATGGTGATCGCGGACATCAATGTCGGAGTTCTTTTCGTCTTCGCGATCGCCTCGTTAGGCGTTTACGGCATCGTCATTGCCGGCTGGTCGTCCAACTCCAAGTATCCATTCCTCGGCGGAGTCCGTTCCAGTTCGCAGATGATCTCCTACGAACTTTCGCTCGGTCTCGCCGTCATTCCGGTTTTCCTTCTCATCGGCCAGCTCCGGTTAACCGAGGTCGTGAGTTATCAAATCGAGCACGGCTGGATGATCGCACCGTTCGTGGGCGATTGGACGAATCTTCGCAAATGGCTTCTCGCGATTCCGATGCTGATCTCGTTCGTCGTTTTCACGATTGCGATTTTCGCGGAAACGAACCGATTGCCCTTCGACTTGCCGGAAGCGGAGACGGAACTGGTGGGCGGTTATCACACCGAGTACGGCTCGATGAAGTTCGGGCTCTTTTTTCTCGGCGAATACGTCGCCATGATCACTGGCAGCGCGATCATCGTGACCCTCTTTCTCGGCGGCTGGCATTTTCCCGGCATTCCGGACGGTTCGCAGGGCTGGAGCTGGGGGCTGGTGAACATTTTTGTCTTTTTCTCGAAGGTGGCCGTGCTCCTTTTTGTTTTCATCTGGGTGCGCTGGACGCTGCCGCGTTTTCGGTACGATCAACTGATGCGGCTCGGCTGGGTCTTCTTTTTCGAGATCGCGCTCGTAAACATTTTCATCGCCGCGATCATTCTCGCTTACTTCCCTGCTTGATATGGCGATTACCGTTTCACGACCGAAACTCAATTGGCGCGAGCGCGCCTATTTGCCGGCGATCCTGAGCGGGATGGCGATCACGATAAAGCATTTCCGAAACATGCTTTTCGGTCGCACCAAAGTGACCATGCAATATCCCGAGGAGAAATGGGACAACCAGATGCCGGAACATTATCGCGGCGCGCCCGCCCTCGTGCGCGACGACACCGGCCGGGTCCGTTGCGTGGCTTGCCAGCTCTGCGAATTCATCTGTCCGCCGCGTGCGATCAAAATTATCCCGGGCGAATTTGCGGCGGGCGATCGCTTCGCCAAGGTTGAAAAATTTCCGCAGGAATTCGATATCGACATGATCCGCTGCATTTATTGCGGCCTTTGCGAAGAAGTTTGTCCCGAGCAGGCGATTTACCTCCGAAAAGATTACGCCATCACGGGCTTCACCCGCGCCGACATGGTCCACAACAAAGAGAAACTGCTGGAAATCGGCGGTGTCATGCACGGCGTCGTTTTGAAATGGAACGAAAAGAAATGAGTAGCCACGGATTAACACGGACAAACACGGATTTCTTCTTTTCGGATCTGTTATCCGTGTTTCATCCGTGTTCATCCGTGGCTCCCTAAAATGTCCCCGGTATTATTTTGGTTCTTCGCCTTCGTGATGCTGGTCTTCGGCGCGGCGGTTATCATCAATCGCAACCCGATCGCTAGCGCGCTCAGTCTCGTCGTCTGCTTCATGGGATTGTCGGCGCTGTTCATGTCGCTCGATGCGTTCTTCATCGGAATCATCCAGGTCCTGGTCTATGCGGGCGCGGTCATGGTTCTCTTTTTGTTCATCATCATGCTGCTGGATCTGCGGATGGAAGAGAGGCGGAAAATCAATCTGGTCGCGGTCGTGGGCGGCGCGGGGGTCGCGCTGGCGTTCTTCATTCAGATTTGTTTTGTGGTCGGACAACTGAGCGCCGCGCAAAAAACCTTCCCGCCACTGGTGTCACCGAAGACGGATGACGTCCACAGCGTCGGTCTGCTTCTTTTCACGAATTACAATCTGCCGTTCCAAATTATCGGCGTGCTGGTCCTGGTCGCGACGATTGGTGTGATCGTGCTTAGCAAACGGGAGCTGCGCTAGCATGGTTACACTCGGGCAATATCTCATCGTCAGCGGATTGCTCTTCACCATCGGCTTCGCGGGTGTGCTCCTGCGCCGCAACATCATCATCATTTTCATGTCGCTCGAGCTGATGCTGAACGCGGCCAACCTTTCGCTCGTGGCCTTCTCGCGTTTCCGGCTCACCTCTGCCGGGATGCCCGATTACAACGCGCAGGTCTTCGTCTTTTTTATCATCACCGTGGCGGCCGCGGAGGTTGCGGTCGGGCTCGCCATTATCGTCGCGCTCTATCGGGCGCGGCAGACGACGCATGTGGAAGACGTGAGCAGTTTGAAATTCTGACGAACCCATGAGCAGCGCACTGCCCTGGTATATTTTGCTCCTGCCGTTTCTCGCAGCGGTCGTGATCGTCCTGTTCACGAAATCATATCGCGGCTTGAGCAGCTTCATTTCCGTCGCCGCCGTTCTCGCCAGCTTCGCACTGAGCTGCGTCGTTTTCGCCACGCCGAACATCCACGCGCTCGAGCTGACCTGGCTCGATTTCCGGCCGGTTCTTTACGTGCCGCTCGGATTCGTCCTCGATGATTTGAGCAAGACGATGCTCGTCCTTGTCACCGGCATCGGCGCGCTCATCCACGTCTATTCGCTCGGCTACATGCGCGACGATGCGGGCAAGTCGCGCTACTTCGCGTCGCTTTCGTTCTTCATGTTCTCGATGCTCGGCATCGTCCTCGCGAACAATTTCGTGATGATGTTCATCTTTTGGGACCTGGTCGGGTTCAGTTCCTACTTGCTGATCGGCCATTGGTTCGAACGCGATGCCGCTGCCGAAGCGGCAAAGAAAGCGTTTCTGACCAATCGCCTCGGCGATTTCGGATTCATGCTCGGGATCATGATGGCGTGGGCCGCGACCGGCTCGGTGGTTTTCGGGGAGATGGCGCAACAGATCGGCCGGATCACAAGTTACCCCGGTTATCTCACCATTTCCGCGCTTCTAATTTTTTGCGGCGCGGTCGGAAAGTCCGCGCAATTCCCGCTTCACGTGTGGTTGCCGGATGCCATGGAAGGTCCGACGCCGATCTCGGCGTTGATCCACGCCGCGACCATGGTGGCGGCGGGCGTTTACATGCTGGTGCGGGTCAGTTTTCTAATTCAGGCGTCGGCGGAAGCGCTTTGGGTCATCGCCTGGATTGGGACGATCACCGCCGTGATGGCCGCGCTCATCGCGACGCAGCAGAACGACATCAAACGCATTCTCGCCTACTCCACTCTTTCACAGCTCGGCTACATGATCATGGCCGTCGGGCTCGCTTCGGGCCAGGCGGCGATGTTCCATTTGTTCACGCACGCTTTTTTTAAGGCGCTCCTTTTCCTCGGCGCCGGTTCGATCATCGTCATGCTCCATCACGAGCAAAACATCTGGAAGATGGGCGGACTTGCAGGCCGTCTCGGCATCACGTTCCTCACTTTCCTGGTCGGCACGCTGGCCTTGATCGGCTTCCCGCCCTTCAGCGGCTTCTTCAGCAAGGACGCAATTCTCGCGCTGGCTTACGAAAAAGATCGCGCCATTTTCTGGCTCGCGCTTTTTACGGCGTTCCTGACCGCGTTCTATATGCTGCGCCTGGTCGTGGTGGTCTTCTTCGGCAAACCGCGCAGCGATCACGCGCGCGCCGGCCGGGAAGCGCCGTGGATCATGATCGGGCCGCTCATTCTTCTCGCGATCCCGGCGTTCGCGTCCGGATTCGGGTTCGTCGCGAAACTTTTTGTGGCGTTGCCGGCGGAGAAGGAAACGAACTGGCTCGTCCCGGGAATGGCGCTCGGCGCGACCGTGGCCGGCGTGATTTGCGCGACGCTGCTCTACCGGAATCGGCAAACCGATCCGATCGATTTCGCGTTGCTCCGGAAAAAATTCTACTTCGATGAACTTTACGCATTCCTGATCGGCGCGACCCAGGAGCTGCTGGCAAAACTGAGCGCGTTCATCGATCGCTGGATCCTCGATGCCGGCTTTGTGCGCGGCTCGAGCACGGCGACTTGGGGGATCGGCTCGCTCCTGCGGCTGCTCCAAGTCGGGAACCTGCAGGCTTATTCGTTCCTCTTTGGTTTGGGAATCGTCGGCCTGATCTACTTCACCCTTTTCCGATGATTCTGCTCTTCATCGTTCTTTTGCCGATTCTGGCCGCGATCGCCATTCTATTTGGCGCGCCTCCGCGGCGGACCGCGCTCTGGGCCGCGGGCTTCACCCTGGTCGCGACCGTGCTGATGTATCTCGGATTCGAAGCAGGGCAACGCGGCTTTCAGGCCGTCATCTCGTTCCCGATCAGCAGCGATTGGAAGATCAATTTCACTCTCGGCGTCGACGGGCTGAGCCTGATGATGTTGCTGCTCACGGCGGTCGTGACCTTCGCCGCCATCTGGTTCACCGGGAAGATTACGCAACACGAACACGCGTTCTACGCCTGCCTTCTTCTTATCGCGGGCGGCGCCTTCGGAGCGTTCGCGTCCCTCGATCTTTTCTTCTTCTACGCTTTCCACGAACTCGCGCTGATCCCGACGTTCCTTCTCATCGGGATCTGGGGAACGGGAAACCGTCAGGCGGCCGCGTGGAAAATCACGATCTATCTCGCAACCGGAAGTTTCATTCTTCTGCTGGGACTGATCATGCTTTATCGCAGCCTGCCGGAAGCGGCGCGGAGCTTTGACATTCGCGCGCTCCAAAAAACAGCCGGCCTGATTCCGGCCGAGGCGCAGAGTAATATTTTTCTGCTTCTTCTGGTCGGCTTCGGCATTCTCGTTTCGCTTTTTCCGTTTCACAGTTGGGCTCCGGAAGCGTACGCCTCCGCTCCGGCGCCGGCAGCGATGCTGCACGCGGGCGTGCTCAAAAAATTTGGCCTTTACGGTTTGCTCCGTGTGGCCATCCCGCTCCTGCCCGGTGGCGCCGAACGATGGAACACGCTTCTGATCGTGCTTCTGCTCGGCAACATCATCTACATCGGCCTGGTCACGATCGCGCAGAAGCGTCTCGATTGGATGCTCGGTTATTCGAGCGTGATGCACATGGGTTACATTTTCCTCGGCATCGCCAGCGGCACTTTGCTCGGCACGAGCGGGGCCGCCGTCCTGATTTTCGCGCACGGAATTTCGATCGCGTTGCTTTTCGCAATCAGCGGCGAAATCCGGCAGCGGACCGGCACACTGGTGTTGCGCGAGCTGGGCGGGCTCGGAAAAATCATGCCGCGCGCAGCCTTCGCGTTCGGCCTGGCCGCATTCGCGTCGATCGGTCTGCCGGGCTTCGCCAATTTCACCGGCGAAGTGATGGTGCTCTTCGGTGCGTTCCGAAACGGCGCCAACCCGGAACGGTTCGGCATTTACCAGATCGCAGCCGTCCTTGGTCTCTGGGGTGTGGTGATCTCGGCCGTCTATATGTTGCGCGCTTATCGCCGCGTCTTCATGGGCCCCGCGCTTGAATCGCTGAGCGGCGCGACCGACCTGCAACGGAGCTTGCGGATCCCGATTGGAATGCTCGTCGCGCTCACACTTTGGTTCGGGTTCTTTCCGCAAACGTTTGTGCGCATCGTCACGCCGACCTTCAAAAGTTATTTTACCTCGAAGCCATGACGATCGGCGCGCCCATCCTGGAAATTGAAGTCCTCCTCATCGGCCTGTTCGTGCTGATGGTCGAAGCGTTCTTCGAGCGCATCGACAAACGCACCCTCGCTTTCACCGCCATCTTCGGCCTCGCCGCTGTTCTCGTTGCCAGTTTTTTTCTCACGCCCTCGCCCGCGGATGTTGCGACGAGTGGCTTCTGGAGTTTCTACACCGCCGACCCGCTCGCAATCTTTTTCAAACGCTTCGCTCTCGTCACCACCATTTTCGTTCTCGTCATGATGATCGACTACGCGCCGATCGTGCGGGAATCGATCCACGGCACCACGCATCAAGCAGGTCTCGGCGAATTCTTCGCGCTGCCAGTTTTCACCTGCGTAGGCCTGATGTGGATGGCGTCGGCGATCGACTTCGTCATGATCTTCGTTTCGCTGGAATTGGTGACGATGTCGTTTTACGTGCTGGTCAGTTTCACTCGCCGCAATCCGGCCACGCTGGAGGCCGGCGTGAAATATTTGATCCTGAGCGCCCTCTCGACCGGGTTCCTCGTTTACGGGATCACCTGGATTTTCGGCGTGACCGGCCAGACGAATCTCGCCCGCATCGCCGTCGCGCTGGCCGATCCGGCGATCGAGAGTGGTCCGGCGCTTTTCGGCATGGTGCTCGTGCTCGTGGCGCTCGGCTTTAAAATTGCGGCGGTGCCGTTCCAACTCTGGGTGCCCGATGTTTACCAAGGCGCGCCGACCCCGGTTACCGCGTATCTTTCCGTCGGCTCGAAGGCGGCGGGATTCGTCGTCCTTTTGCGGGTACTGCAACCGTTCTTCGTCCTCCCGCAGATGGAGCGGGTCCTTCTGGTGATGGCGCTTTTGACCTTGATCTACGGAAATCTCGCAGCCCTTCCGCAAAGCAATTTGAAACGGCTCCTCGCCTACTCGAGCATCGCGCACGCCGGGTATCTGCTGGTGGGAATCGTTTGCCTGGCGGGGGAAGCGATTGCGTTTTATCTCGTCGCCTATTTGCTCATGACGCTTTTGAGCTTTGCCGTTCTGATCGTGGTCGCGAAACAAACCGGCGACAACATCGAGGACTTTAACGGGCTCTCGAAGCGCTCGCCCTTTCTCGCCTTCGCCATGACCATCGCGATGGCTTCGCTCGCGGGCGTTCCGTTCACCGCGGGCTTTCTCGGGAAATTCTACATCTTCGACGCCGCGATCCGGCATCATCAAACCACGCTGCTGGTGGTCGGTGTGATCACGGTGGCGTGCGGATTCTACTATTATCTGAAAGTCGTGCGCGCGATGTACTGGGAAGCGTCCACGAGCGATGTCGCCGTTCCGTTGAGCGGAATTTCGCGGTTCGCGATGGCTGCGATGATCGGCGGCATTATTTTTCTGGGCGTTTATCCGCAGCCCATTCTGGATGCGCTGAAATGATGACCGCGAATTACGCGGATATCACGGATAAGACACCTTCTTCATCCGTCTAAATCCGCGCAATCTGCGGTCTATCGATTTTGCCGGAATCAGTCGCTGAGCTCGACGTTCCAATACGCGAGGTCGACGAAATGCCGCCAACTCTCGTGATGTTGCGAGGTGAAGGTCACATGCACGAACGGTCGCCATTTCGGCCGCTTCGGTTTGCGAATCAAAGTCATGTGCACCTCGTGGGGCAGCCGATTTCCTTTTCGTGTATTACAAGCGATGCAGGAACAGACGACGTTCTCCCAAGTCGTTAGGCCGCCCTTATCGCGTGGGTGGACATGATCGAGATTCAGCTCCGTTCGCTCGAAAATGTGGCCGCAATATTGGCAGGTGTTCTTATCCCGCTCGAAGACGTTATGCCGGGTGAACTTCACTTCCTTTTTCGGCAACCGATCAAAAAGGAGAAGCACAATCACGCGTGGGACCCGGATCTTCCAAGAGATCGTGGTGACTACTTCATTGTCTGGCGCGGTGGCGGAGAAATCGCGCCAACTGGCAAAGTCGTGAGTCAGAAAATTGTTGGCTGGATCTGAGGAAACAACCTGGGCGTGGCCTTGGTAAAGGAGAGTAAAGGCCCGCCGCGCCGAACAAATATTGACCGCCTGCCAGAGGCGGTTCAGCACCAGAACCTGCGTATTAAGTAGCGTGTGCACGTCGGCGTAAATTGCGGCGACGGTATCACCCTGCAATTTTCCTGTCAACGAAGGCGGTGCTATCTAGGGCGCGAACCCTTGGCTTTCACGAAATCGCCCGGCGCCCGCTTCTGGTCGTCCGGCGCGGAACCGGCGGCGTCCCCAAGGCTCGCCTCCTCCGCCGGGAGAAATATCTTGAAGCGCCGCTTGTCGATCGCCTTCATGAAAGCTTCGTGAGGCGTGACGGCGCCCTGTTGCAACAAGGCGTGGATCGCGTCGTCCATGAACTGCATCCCCTGCCCTTTGCCGGCAACAATTACGTCCTGAAGTTTCTGCGTCGCGCCCTCGCGAATAATGGCCGATACGGCGGGACTTGCGATCAGGATCTCGTTCACCGCGAGCCGGCCGGAGCCGTCCGCCTTTTTCAAAAGCAACTGCGCCAGCACGCCGCGGAGCGAATTGGCGAGCATCGTCCGCGCCTGGGCCTGTTTGTTGGCGGGGAAAACATCGACCATGCGATCGATGGTCTTGCGCGCGTTGTTGGTGTGGAGCGTTCCGAAAACCA
>QHBM01000070.1:0-167 GCA_003244145.1 Chthoniobacterales bacterium | reverse complement strand
TCCAGGTCGCGCATCTCGCCGACAAGCACGATATCGGCGTCCTCCCGCAACGCGGCCTTGAGCGCATGCGGAAACGAAATGCAATCCACCGGGATCTCGCGTTGCGTAATGATGCTGCGCTTATTCTGATGCACGAACTCGATCGGCTCCTCGATCGTCACGATGTG
>QHBM01000025.1 GCA_003244145.1 Chthoniobacterales bacterium | reverse complement strand
ACCCGCATTCGTGTAGCCGACGATCGCCGCGTTCGGAACGGGTGCGCGCTTGCGGTCTTTGCGTTGAGTGGCGCGAGCGCTGCGCACCGTTTTCAGTTCGCGCTTCAGGCGATCGATCTGCAATCGGATTTTCCGTTTATCCTGCTCGAGCTGGCTTTCCCCTTCGCCTTTCGCGCCGATGCCGCCGCCCTGCTGGCCGAGGTGACTCCATGCCCGCGTCAATCGCGGGAGCGAATACTCCATTCGCGCGAGATCCACCTGGATGCGAGCCTCGCGGGTTTGCGCGCGCGCGCCAAAAATATCGAGAATAATTTCGTGCCGATCAGCCACCGTCATTCCCGCGAGTTCCTCCCAGTTGCGCTGCTGCGATGGGCTCAGCTCGTTGTCGAAAACAAGAACGTCGCATTCGAGCTTCTTGGCGTAATCGACAATCTCCTGCGCCTTGCCGGACCCGATCAGATAGCGCGGATGCTGTTCGCGATGATGCACCAGCATCCGCTCGACCACCGGAATCCCGAGCGTGTCCACCAGCTCTTCCAATTCCACGAGCAAACTCTGCGCGTCAGCTTTCTTGTCCGTGTCGAGGTACGCTCCCACGAGAAGCGCACGCTCCACCAATTTGTCCTTGGCCTTGATCTCAAACATCGGACCGACAATCTAGCACGGCTGGCGGCGGCCTGATGACGATTTGAGATACGTTTTATTCCGTTCGCAACGCCACCATTGGGTTCACGCGCGTCGCGCGGCGAGCGGGGACGAAGCACGAGGCGGCAGCGACCAGAGTAAGCAAGCCGGACACGACCAGGTAAATGGTCGGGTCGAGCGGCTTGACCTTGAACAGAATGTTTTGCAACGCCTGGGCCGCAACGACGCCGAGCAGAAGCGCGGCGGCACCTGTGCCGAGGACGAGGCCGATGATCAATTGCCACGCGCCCTGCTGCATCACCATCCGGAAAATCCGCTTCGCGTCCGCGCCCAACGCCATGCGAATGCCGAACTCCTGCGTGCGCTGGTTCACCGAAAAACTCATCACGCCGTAAAGTCCGACCGCCGACAACATGAAGGCGACGGCACCAAAGATGGTGAACAAATTAGCAGTGAGCCGGTTAACGCCGAGGATTTCATCGTGCAAACGCGCGGGCGTGCCGGCGAAGTAAGTCGGCAGGTTGGAATCCAACTCCGCGACCGCCTTGCCCAGGACCGGCCCGAGCGCCGCGGCGTTCGCTCCGCCGCGAGGCCGCACGACGATGGTGCAAAATTGCGCAGCTGGAGTCGCGGCTAACAATGGAACATAAAAGCCGGTGTTATCCGCCTGCTGGTTAAAGGGCCCCTGCATCAGCATGTCCGGCGCAACGCCAACGATCGTGCGCCATTGTTCCGGCTTGGCCGGATTGAATCGGCGCACCTGATGACCGAGCGCGCTCTGGTTACCAAAATATTGGTGAGCGAAACTCGCGTTGACGATCGCGACCGGCTGTTTCGCGTCGCTGTCTTCGATGGTGAAATCGCGACCATCGAGCATCTTCAAGCCGAGAGTGCTGAAATAGCCATCCGAGACCGACTCCGAATTGCCGCGCGGCCGGTCCCGATCGGTCGCGTAGGTTTTGCCGTCGACTTCGTACTGGCCGAAATTTGCAAAGGTCATCCGGAAGCGATCGCTCATCGCTGCATTGTCGAAGGAGGGATTGGCGCGGAGCGAGCGCAGGGCGCGAACAAAAAACTGATGCTTGGCGTCGTCGGTTGGATAATCACCTTCCATCAATCCCATGCGGGCGCTGTAAACTGCGTTTTCGTCGTAACCGTAATTCTGCGCAGTCTGGTTGCGGATCGATTTGATTTGCAACGTCGCCGCGATCAACAGCGCCGCCGTCAGCGCGATCTGGCCGATAACCAGGATGCGTGTGATCACGTTCACGAGCCGGCTGCTATTGCCGCGGCCGCCTTCTTTCATCATCTCCGCGGCGTTAGCGCGTGCGCTCAGGATCGCCGGCACGAGCCCCGAGAGGATGGTCGCGACGAGAACGATGGCGAGAGTAAAGGCGAGAACTTTGCCATCAATCGTGAACTGGACCCAGTAAGGCAACGGGAACGGCAGCGCGTTTGTAGTGCGGACGAGCAAGCCGACCGCCCACTCCGCGAAGAAGACGCCGACCACGGCGCCCATCGAAGCGACGAGAAAACTCTCCGTCATCATCTGGCGAACCAGACGCCAGCGGGTGGCGCCGAGCGCGCCGCGGATGGCGAGTTCTTTCGCGCGCAAGGCGGCGCGGCCAAACTGCATGTTCATCACGTTCACACAGGCGATGAGCAAGACGACAAGGACCGCGCCGAGCATGGCGTAGACGGTTTGGCGCAATTGCGGACCGGTGAATGAATTCAGCAACGGCTGGACGCTGGCTGCGGTCAGATGTTCGTTGGTCTTGGGATTGTCCTGCGCCATGTGTTTCGCGAGCGCGGCGAACTCGGCGTTCACTTGGTCGAGCGATACGCCCTCTTTCAATCGGCCGAGCACGGCCGGCGCTGAGCCACCCGCGCGCGCGTCATCGCGAGGCCGGAGCGGAAATTCATTGTAAAGCGGTACCCACAATTCTTCCGAGATCGGGAACTTAAAGTTCTGTGGCATCACTCCGATGATGGTGGCCGCCTTGCCGTTTATCCGGACGGACTGGCCGACAATGTTGGGATCGGCGCTGAAATCGCGTTTCCAGATTTCGTAACCCAGGATCGTCGTCTTTTCCGCGCCGGGCTTGTTGTCATCCGCGGTGAAATCGCGGCCCATGATCGGCGAGACCCCGACGATCCGGAAAAAATTCTCGGTCACGTAGGCGCCGGTGTAGCGCTGCGGATTGTTTTTGTAAGTAACGTTGATGGTCGAGCCGTTGAGATAGCCCGCCATCAGGGCGAACGAATTCTGAGCCGCGCGCAGATCCTCGTAGTCCTGCGCGGCGGGGATGAATCCGCTGCCAAAATTATTTTGCTGCGGTGTGGCCTGCGGATCGAGGAGGCCCACGCTCATGAGCAGCTCCGGATGCGGGAAAGAAAATCCGCGGAGCACGAAGGCGTTTACGATCGTGAACTGTGTCGTGACGCCGGCGATGCCGAGCGCGAGGACGAGCACAGCCAGCAGACAAAATGATTTTTCTTTGAAGAGAATGCGGAGACCGATGCGGACATCCTGGCGAAAAGTATCGAGTATCATAAGCGTTTAACGGGTTGAGGAATGGAGCGGACGGAAAATGGGCGACGACCGGCCGGAAGAATGGACGTGCGCTTTCATCTTCATGGTGAGATGCGGCCGAACGGCCAGGTGGATTCAAGAAAATGAAGCGAAACGCCGCCTGACCGATTCTTCACGATGACAAGACGCCGCCGGGGCGAGTTTTTGTCTGCCTGGAATTTCCGGTTGCTCGGATGATTGCCGCCGCGCCGCAGCAGAGCGCGGAAGCGAACAGCAGTGTCGCAATCAGTCGCACAGAGTTGTTCCAAAAACGGACGAGCGGGTCGCTGCGAATAGCGAGCCCCGCCCGTTCGAATTAGACGCTGTGCTGCTGAATGTCGGTCTGCGTGATCGAACTGGTGTGGGTCAGCCCGCCGGCCGGAACCGCGAACGGTTGCCGCGCCGCCTGCCAGATCGAGAACACTGCGCTGAGAATGAATAGAAAATAAGCGACATTCTCCAACACGCCGCGCTCTTTCTCTTCAGAACGAACGAGCAACGTGTAGGTCGACTCGAAGGCTTGTGTAGGATTGGTATTGGTTTTCATAACTTTGAGTTGGTTGATGCCAATACCTATTGCAATGCCCGTGCCACCCGTTTCGAAGAGTTATAAAGCGCTAACTGTCAGCCGGTTAAAATTTTTTACCGCATCCGACGGTCTCGTCGTCAGTTTCGCGCTCGGGATTTTTAGTTCCGCTTTTGGGACGAATTTTCGAACTGCTGGTGGCTTCGGATTGCCTGCTCGAATGCGCTGTAATCGTTAGGCGAAATCTCGTCCGGAAACTTCGCGGCGGAACGGTTCCATTTCGCAATCCAATCGGTCGAGAGCAATTCATGCCGTGATGAATTCGAAAGGTGGAGCGCGGACGGCGTGAGCGCGATAGTGGTCTCGAGTTTCTCACCGGCGTTGCGGCCTTTGGCCACGTAGAAACCGGCCGCGAGCAACGAGGCGCGGTTCGAGGTCGAGCAACTGTAGGTGAAAAGTTCGGCCGCGTTTTCCTCGCAAGATTCGAAGACGCGGTGAAATGCGTTCAGCGTCCATTGGTCCGCCGAGGTTCTGGTTGAGAACATGTCGTAGAAGATAAGGTCCGGCGGTCCCGGAGCATGGGCCAGCGTCGCGAGAAAATCGCCCGGCACCAGCGACCAGCTCAAGCCGGGGAGTTGCCGCGATTGCCAATGGCCGTCGGTGAGAATCGCCGCCGGACCGCTGTGACGCAGATACGGAAAATCGCGGTTGTGCCGGAACGCCAGCCGCAGCGAATCGAGATCGTTTTCGAAACTGACGACGCGCAATGGACGAACCGGGCCCGCGGCGGCTTGCTCTTCGTAGCAGCTAATCGCGGCCATCGCGTTCGCCGCCGCGCCGAGGCCGACGTCCCAGATAATCAGCGTAGTCGCAGTCGCCGGATCTTCATTCGCGGCGAGTCGCAGCCGCTCGGCCAGATTCGATTGTTCGATGTAAAGTGTTCGCGCTTCTTCCATCGGCGCCGTGCGCGAATGCATGATCTCGCCCGAAGAAATCTGGCGGATGCTGGCAAAGCCTTCCCACGCCTTGTGCACTTCGTAATTTCCCAACCGGAGCACCTTGGTCCGCTTGGATTTCTGCGCGCGAATCGGATTGTCCATGTCCGCCTCGTGCAGGAACGCGCGTTTCTCCCGATAGAGCTCGAGGAAACGATCGGCCAAAATGCTTGCCCGAATTTCCCGCATGAGCTGGTGATAGAAATGGATGTTGTGTTTGCCGAGCAACTGCCATCCGAGGGTCTCGCCGGTTTTGGTGAGGTGATGCAGATACGCGCGTGAATAGCGCGAGCAGGTCGGGCAATTGCAGGTAGGATCGAGCTTCTCCTCGGAATATTTGTAAACGCTGCGTCGCATTTGGAGAAAACCGCGCGAGGTGAAGACGGCGCCGCGCTGCGCCAGTTGCGTCGGCATGATGCAATCGAACATGTCCACGCCGCGATGGACCGCTTCGAGAATATCGAGCGGCGTCCCTACGCCCATGAGGTAACGCGGCTTGTCGCGCGGCAGGAGTTCCGTCGTGAATTCGCACATCTCTTCGCGCTCATCCTTGCTTTCGCCGACTGCGAGTCCGCCGATGGCATATCCATCAAACGCCATCGCGCTCAGCTGCGCCGCGCTTTCGCGCCGCAACTCCGGAAAAAGCGCGCCCTGGACGATGGCGAAGATCGATTGCGCGGAATCTCCGCGCGCCGCCAGGCTGCGTGCCGCCCAGCGATGCGTCATTTCGATCGCGCTCCGCGCGGTCGCTTCATCCGCGGTTGAGGCGATGCAATGATCGAGCGCCATCATGATGTCGCTGCCGATCGCCTTCTGCGTTTCGATGCTGACCTCGGGACTGAGCAGGATGGTTTGCCCATCGAGGTAGCTCTGAAAGACTGCGCCTTCTTCCGTGATCGCGCGCGAATGCGGCAGCGAAAAAATTTGGAACCCGCCGGAATCAGTCAGGACCGATCGGTTCCAGCTCATGAAGCCGTGGATGCCGCCGGTGCGGCGAAAAACTTCCGGGCCCGGGCGCAAAAGCAGGTGATAGGTATTGACGAGGAGGATCTGCGAGCCCGCTTCCTCGAGCGTTTGCGGGAGCTGTGCCTTCACGGTGGCCTGCGTGCCCACCGGCATGAAGAGCGGCGTGAGCACCTCGTTATGCAGAGTGCGAAACGTCGCCGCCCGCGCCCGCGAGCCGGTGGCCTGTGCATCGAGATGAAAGTTTAACCGCGAAGATTCCATGATTGAGCGAAAAGATAATTCACCTTGTCTCAGCTTCCGTTGCGGTGGAACTGTTTCAAACTCAGCCACCAAACCAAAGCATTATGAAACGCAATCCCACGACCTTCTTCGCTTTCGCCGTCGTCTCTCTCGCCTTGGCCGCGACCGCGCCCGCTGATCTCACGCTACCGGAAGTCAGTCAGGCCGCCGTGATAAAACAGCGCATCGGTTTGACCGATATTACGATCACCTATCATCGTCCGCTCGTGAACGGCCGAAAAATTTGGGGCGTGCTGGTTCCTTACGGCGAAGTCTGGCGCGCCGGCGCGAACGAAAACACCACAATCGAATTCAGCGATCCGGTTTCGATCGAGGGCAAGCCGCTGGCAAAAGGAATCTACGGCCTGCATATGCTACCGACGCCCGATTCCTGGACGATAATTTTTTCCAAGATGTCGACCGCGTGGGGAAGTTACACCTATAAAAAAGAGGAAGACGCTCTCCGCGTGGAAGTGAAGCCGCGCCCCGTGACCGAGACGGATGAAGCGCTCGAGTACGAGTTTGAAGAAGTGAAACCCGACTCGGCCACCATCACGCTGAAGTGGGAAAAGCTCGCGGTTCCTTTCAAAGTCGCGATCAACGACGCCGAAGCGACTTTGCAAAATATCCGCGGCCAGATGCGGGGCCGCGCGCAGTATGAGTGGCAGGCGCCGAACCAGGCCGCGCAATTTTGCCTGACGAAAAAGATCAACCTGGATGAGGCGTTGAAGTGGGTCGATCTCTCGATTCAAAACGAAGAACGCTTTGAGAACCTGACCACGAAAGCCGATTTGCTGAAGGCGATGAACAAACCAGACGAAGCCAAGAAGGTCTGGGACAAGGCGCTCGAGAAGACATCGCCGATCCAGCTCTATTCCTACGGACGCCGGCTCCAGTCGGAGAAAAAAGACGCCGAAGCCATGGAGATCTTCCAGTCGATCGCGAAGAAAACTCCCGAGAATGTCTTCACTCATTTGTCGAACGCCCGGATCAAATCGGCGGCCGGCGATTTCGACGGTGCCAATGACGAGGCGCAGAAGGCTCTCGGAATGGCGATCTCCGATGCGCAAAAGAAGAATATCCAAACTTTGATCGAGCGATTGAAGGCGAAGCAGGACATCAACAAATAATCCGCGAATCGCTCTACGTCCGGGCCGCACGCACCGGCACCGCCGCGATTGACCTTCCGACCTTTTGTTTGTGAGCCGGCCGACTTTTTGCAAAACCGTTGCGGTTGTTTCTCTGCTGATCGCTGTTCCTTTGCGCATGAGTTTCGCCGCCGATCAATCCGCGCCAGTGTTTCCGCCGCCGATGAATGCCGCGGAAATCCAAATGTCGCTGCAGAAACTGAATGTGCTTGGCCGCGTTCTGTACGTTGCCGCGCATCCGGACGACGAGAATACAAACCTGATGGCGTTGTGGGCGAACGGTTCGCTTTACGACACCGCTTATCTTTCGGTCACGCGTGGCGACGGCGGCCAGAACCTGATCGGGCCGGAGCTGGGAGAGAAGCTCGGTGTGATTCGCACCCAGGAACTTCTCGCCGCCCGCCGGCTCGACCATGGTCGGCAATTCTTCACGCGCGCGATCGATTTCGGTTTCTCGAAGAATGCGGCCGAGACGTTGCGGATCTGGGACCGCGACAAGATTCTCGCCGACATCGTCTGGACGATCCGACGATTTCGCCCGGATGTGATCGTGACGCGTTTCAGCCCCGACGACGACAAGACCCATGGCCATCACACTGCGTCGGCAATTCTGGCGCGGGAAGCGTTTCAAGCCGCGGGCGATCCGAAACGTTTTCCGGAGCAGCTCGCTTTCGTCGAGATTTGGAAACCGACGCGACTGGTTTGGAATACGTCGCCCTTCTTTTTCTCGAATCGAAATATTCCCTTCGATCCGACCGGACTCGCGACGCTTGAGGCAGGCGGATTCAGCCCGCTCCTCGGGAAAGCGTTCACCGAAATCGCGGCCGCGAGTCTCAGCATGCACAAGAGCCAGGGCGTCGGCAGCCCGCCGCGCCGCGGTGCGCGCAAAGAATATTTCAAGGGACTCGACGGCGCGCCGCTCACGAACGGATTGTTCGATGGCGTTGATACGACCTGGTCGCGTGTCCCCAAGTCCGAAGCGATCGCCGAGAAGGTGAAGCAAATTCTCGCTTCGTTCGTTCCAGCGGATCCGGCGGCGTCAGTTCCAAAACTGCTGGAACTAAGGAAGGCGCTGATTGATTTCGGCGACAAAGACTTTGGCGCGGCGAAGCGAGCGGAAGTCGATTCCATCATCGCGGCCTGTGCCGGTCTTTATCTGGAAAGCTCGACGACCACGGCGACAATTTCCGCCGGACAACCGTTGCCGATAAAACTGGAAGCGATCAATCGCTCGAAAGTGCAGGTGCAATTGGTCGAGGTGCGCGCCGCAGTCTCGGGTGAAAAAATGGAAGTAAATGCACCGCTGGCTCAGGACCAGTTCGTGGCGAAGGATTTCACGCCAACGATTCCCAAAGACGTCACCTGGTCGCAACCGTATTGGCTGCGGAAACCGCCGGCGCTTGGAACATTCACCGTGGACGAACAACCGCTGATCGGATTGGCGGAGAACCCGCCTCCGTTCCCGCTCGAAGCCGCGTTGAAGATCGGCGACCAGGATTTTCGCTACACGCTGGACACGAAGTACCGCACGGTCGAGCCGGTAGCCGGCGAGGTAAGGCAAGTGCTGGTCATTGCGCCGCCCGCCTTCGCGAATTTGTCCAACTCGGTTTTCGTTTTCGGCGACGACAAACCGAAATCGATGCAGGTGCGCGTGTCTGCATCGAGCGGTGCCGTGCGCGGTCAACTCCGGCTGGAAGCGCCGAAGGGATGGCGCGTCGAGCCGGCTTCCGTGCCGGTGGATTTGAAAGCAACGGATGCGGAAATGTTCGCCAGCTTTTCCATCCAGCCGCCGCCGAATGCAGCAGAAGGAAAGTTGCGCGCGATCGTGACGGTGGACGGCCGCGATTATTCTTTCGCGCGCGAACGCATCGCCTATCCGCATATCGGCGTCCACACTCTGATGCCTCCCGCCGAAGCGCGAATCGTCCGTGCGGACATTCGCCGGAAAGGCGATCTGATCGGTTACATTCCCGGGGCCGGCGACGACATTCCGCAGAGCCTCCAGCAAATCGGATACAACGTGAAGATGTTGGAGGCGGGCGACGTCACGGCGGAAAACCTGAAACGTTTCGATGCGGTTGTTCTCGGAATCCGCGCCTACAACACCCAGGACCGGATCGCGAGCTGGCAACCGGCTTTGCTCGCTTACGCGCAAGCCGGCGGGGTAGTAGTCGTGCAATACAACACCACCTCCGATCTCAAAACGAAAGAGATCGGGCCGTTCCCTCTCGAGATTTCTCGCGACCGCGTAACGGATGAAACCGCCGAGGTGCGAATTCTCGCGGCGGACCATCCGGTGCTGAATACGCCAAACAAAATTACCGCCGAAGATTTCAAAGGCTGGGTGCAGGAGCGCGGCCTTTATTTTCCGAACAAGTGGGATTCGGCCTGGGCGCCGATCCTTTCGTGCAACGACCCGGGAGAGAAACCGCTCGATGGCGGGTTGCTCGTCGCGAAAACCGGCCAGGGTTATTTTATCTATACCGGTTACTCGTGGTTCCGGCAGTTGCCCGCGGGCGTTCCCGGCGCTTATCGGCTTTTCGCGAACATGGTTTCGCTGCGCGAAGTAAAATGAGCGGACACGAGCACGTTCCGATTTTTGGCACTTGGAGAAAGGCCTACTGGTTCGCCATCGGCGCGTTCGCCGTCGAAGTCGCGTTGCTCTACGCCTTCACTCTCCGGTTTTCGTGAACCGGATAGATTACTTCGTTCTCTTCGCGACGATCCTCGCGATCCCGCTCTACGGTTTATGGCGCACCTACGGCCATCCGAATTTGCGCCAGTATCTTCGCGGCGATCACCACAGTATTCGCTGGGGAACGATCGGCCTCTCCGTGCTCGCGACCCAGGCCGGCCCGATCACGTTTCTTTCCATGCCCGGTCAGGCTTACGAAAGCGGCATCGGCTTTATCCAAAATTATTTCGGACAACCTTTCGCGCTTATTGTCGTCTGCGCGGTTTTCGTTCCGATCTTTCAACGGCTCCGCGTCTTCACCGCTTACGAGTATCTCGGCCAGCGTTTCGACACCAAGACGCGATTGCTCGGCGCGTTCTTATTTCTCGTCCAACGCGGGATCGCGGCCGGCATCACGATCTACGCGCCGGCTATCATTCTCTCCGCCTTGCTCGGCTGGGATTTGAATCTGACCATCTGGCTCGCGGGCGGCTTCGTCATTGCCTACACCGTTTCCGGCGGGACGAAAATCGTCAGCATCACCCAACGCTATCAAATCATGGTCAT
The DNA here is from genome assembly GCA_003244145.1 of Chthoniobacterales bacterium. Lineage (GTDB taxonomy): Bacteria > Verrucomicrobiota > Verrucomicrobiia > Chthoniobacterales > UBA10450 > AV80. The sequence goes on along the minus strand of QHBM01000025.1, from coordinate 9,384 downwards.
CCTTGTCGGGATGGCGATCGCGTTTGGCATCGCGGTCTCTCGTCTCCCGGCTGACCTGACTTTCTCCAACGCGCTCGAGATCGCGGGCAAGATGGGGAAGCTCCAAGCCGTCGATTTCTCGCTCGATCCAGCGCGGCGTTACACTGTCTGGTCCGGCATTCTCGGCGGCTTCTTTCTCTCGCTCTCGTACTTCGGCGCGGACCAATCGCAGGTGCAGCGTTATCTCGCGGGCGGTTCGTTGCGCGCGAGCCGGGCCGGTCTCCTTTTTAACGCTGTCGTGAAAGTGCCGATGCAATTTCTCATCCTCCTGCTCGGTGCCATGGTCTTCCTGTTTTATCAATTCGAGAAGCCACCCATGTTTTTCAATCAGCCGACTTATCAGCGCGCGATCGAGCGCGGCTACGGCCCGCAGCTGACTGAATTGCAGACGCAATTCGACGATGTTTTCACCCGCAAGCGCGACACCATCCAGGCCATGCCCAGGGCGTCTGGTGCGGAAGCGCAGGCGCTTACCGAGCAGGTCCAGGAGCTCGACGCCAAATCGCGCGCCATTCGCGACAACACCAGGAAAGTGCTGGAGCAATCCGGCGCGAGTCCGAAGAGCAAGGACTCCGATTATGTTTTCATCACCTTCGTCCTGCATCATCTGCCGCATGGAGTCATCGGCTTGCTCGTGGCCGTGATTTTTTGCGCAACCATGTCCGCGACTTCCGCGGTCCTGAACGCGCTCGGCTCCACCACGGCCATCGATCTTTATCGTCCGCTGATCCGGCCGAAAGCGAGCGATCATCATTATGTTGTCGCCACGCGATGGCTGACGGCGGCGTGGGGTGTGGTGGCGATCGCGGTCGCTTCGTTCGCGAGCTTGGTGGAAAACCTGATCGAAGCCGGCAATATTCTGGGCTCGGTCTTTTACGGGAGCGTCCTCGGACTTTTCCTGGTCGCTTTCTTCATGCCGAACGTCCGTGGCTCGGCGGTTTTCTTTGGCGGTGTCATTGCGCAGACGCTCGTCATCGTTCTCTTCTTTACCTCCAACATTGGCTACCTTTGGTACAACGTGATCGGCTGTGGCAGCGTCGTGCTCGTGGCTTGGATCTTCCAAAAAACTGTTTTCCGGAACGATCGCGCGCCGGCTGTGCAAACCTGAGCCGCACTCATGGGCAATCCGATCATCTGCTTCGGCCAACAGCCCTGTGGTTTTTTTCCGAAGCGATTTCTCTACGCTAAGATCGTGACCGCGCGTCGGCTCCAGCGCGAAATTGGCGGCGAGATCATTTTCTTTTTCCACGACAGCGATCACGATCCGCGCGAGACGGCGACGCTCTTGCGCGAGCGGCACACCGGACGGGAAGAGACGTTGAACTTCCAGTTCGCGAACAAGGTGCAGAAACAATTCTCTCCGCTTTACGCCAAGCGCATTTCCCCGGACTGGCAGGCGAAGATGGCTCGGCAACTGCCGAACTTTGTCGAACCTGAGTTGGTCGCGCATTTCCAGGCAATCGAAGCATCGAACGCCGCCGAATTCTGCCACGACATGTACACGCGCATGGGATTGCTGGAAGGAATCCGGATCGCGCGCTCGAGTGATCCCGAGTTCAGGAAACGGGCCGCGTCCATCGGCGATTATTTCGTGGACGTAACCTGGGAAGGCGAGCTGGTGCGCGCGCGTTGCCGGGACGGAAAGCTTGTGCTGCACAAGGGCGGCGATCGTTTCGTGGAGCTTCCTGCTCAGGAATACGACGCGACACAGGTCAGTCCCACGCGCGACACGCGTTTGCGCTGGATGCAATCCGTCATCCGCTGCACGCATTACGTCGCCGGCGCGGGCGAGCGCGCCTATCTCGACGAAGCCGACGCGCCGGGCGTCACCTTCGTGCAACGAGACGAGATTTCCGATCCGAACCACGCTTATATTGGCTCCTGATGGAATCGCGTCCGCTCCAAATTGGAATCACCTGCTTTCCCTTGATCGGCGGCAGCGGAATCCTGGCGACGGCGCTCGGCACCGAGCTCGCGGTCCGCGGACATGAGGTTCATTTCTTCAGCTACGCGAAACCAATCCGGCTCGATCTCTCCGCGCCGCGAATCCATTTTCATCAAGTCAGCGTCGGCCAGAATAGTGTTTTCCCTTGTCCGGATTACACGTTGCCGCTTGCGGTAAAAATGGCGGAGGTCGGGCGGTCCGAGAAACTGAATATTTTCCACGTCCATTATGCCGTGCCCCACGCGACCGCCGCGTTCCTCGCCACGGAAATGATCGGCGAAGGCGCCCCGAAGATCGTGACGACCTTGCATGGCACCGACACAACTTTGCTCGGGCCGAATCCGCAGTATCGCGCCGCGATCGAACACGCGCTGGTCCATTCCGATGCCGTTACCACCGTGTCGCAAAGTTTGCGGCAACAGACCTACGAGACCTTCGAACTCCGGAAGGAAATTCAGGTAGTGCCGAATTTCTTCACGCCGCCAACGCCGGCCAGAAGCCGTGAGGAAGTGCGGCGCGAATTGGGAATCGGAGGCGGCGAGTTTCTCGTCGTGCATATGTCGAATCTCCGTCCGGTGAAACGCATCGACCTTCTGTTGCGCGTCGTTGCGAGTTCCGGTCGCCGGGACCGAATCAAGTTGTTGATCCTCGCGGGCGGAGCGTTCGCGCCCTACCAGCCGCTCGTGCACGAATTAGGATTGCAGGACCGGGTGATCGTGCGGGAAAGCGCAGCAGCCGTGGAAGATTATCTGCCCGCGGCCGATGCCGGGCTCTACACCTCGGAAGCAGAGAGCTTTGGTCTCAGCATTCTCGAGACAATGTTTTACGCCAAGCCGGTCGTCGCCTTCCGGATCGGCGGAATCCCGGAAGTCGTCAGTGACACCGCCTATCTGCATGAATTCGGCGCCATCGAGAAAATGGCTGCTTCACTCGATGCACTGATCGACTCGCCAGACGCTGCGCGAGAGTTAGGCGAACGCGGTCGCGCGCGGGCAGAGGAAAACTTTACCGCGGCCAGGATCGTGCCTCGTTACGAGGCGGTCTACTTTTCGATTTGAGCATTCTCCTTCCAATGTTAATAGCCGCCGCATTTTTCGCGGTGCTCTTTGGATTGGAGCGATTGTTTCCATTACGGAGTGAGACGCGTTCACTGATTTCACGGCTCATTGTCAATATAGCTATTTCAGTCCTGACCTTTTTTGCCGCAGCTACCTTGGTGCAGCCGGCGGCCCAATGGGCCTTGCATTGGTCCAATCAGAAACCGTTTGGTCTCGTCCACCTGGTCATGCTGCCGGTATGGGCAGAGTTAGCGATTAGCTTTCTGCTCATGGACCTGACCTTCTACTATTGGCACCTCGCTAATCACCGCTCGCCTTTGCTCTGGCGTTTTCACAACGTGCACCATACCGATCCCGACCTGGACGTTTCGACCGCATTCCGCTTTCATTTCGGCGAAATAGCGCTTTCGAGCCTCATCGGTGTGATTCAGGTAAGCCTCATCGGCATCTCACCCTGGGCCTTTGCCATCTACCAACTCGTCTTTCAATGTGAAGTCCTCTTTCACCACAGTAACTTGCTCATGCCGATCGAGCTCGAACGACTCCTGAACAAAGTGATTGTGACCCCGCGCATGCATGGGATTCATCACTCTCAGGTCCACCGCGAGAACAACTCAAACTTTGGAACGATCTTTCCCTGGTGGGACCGGCTTCACTGCACCCTCGGACTTAACGTCCATCAATCCGAGATAACTGTCGGCATTCCTGGTTACTCGTTGCCGGAAGATAACACTGTGCCGAATGCGCTTCTGATGCCCTTTCGCAAGCAGCGCGATTACTGGCGAACGCCCACGGGCGCGGTAGTCGAGCGCGAAAAACTCGCCGCAGAATCCGATCCGGCACACTTAGCAGAGTAGGGACCTGTCAGGCGCCGATAGACAGACATGAGTGTACTTATACGCGCGCCAAATAGATAGAGCGTCAGGATCAGAACGTAGTAGCCGGTGGTACGATAAGGACCCAGGTCTTGGTAGCGACGAGGGTTGCCGATTATCTCCGAAGACACCTGACGCATGCGCCCCAGCCGGCGCAGGGCGCGGTATAGCTCCGCATCCTCCATGAGCGGAATATCCGGGAAGCTTCGCGCCGCGAAAAACGCATCGCGCCGGCAAAACATTCCATGATCCCCCAGCGCGAAACCGAAGACATGGACGCCGATATTCCCAAGTGAATCACTGACCCGATAAATCCATTCGCGTCCAGGAAGACGGAGCCTGAAGCAACCCCCAACGTTTGCCGCTTTTCCCAGCACCTTCGTGATTTCGCTCAATGCATTTGCTGGAACGATGGAGTCGGCATGCAGAAACCAGAACACCTCCCCACGCGCGACGGCAGCGCCCGCATTCATCTGCCGGGCCCGGCCGCGCGCCACTCGCAAGACACGATCGGCCAGACCGGCTAACTCGGCCGTGCCATCATTGCTGCCGCCATCGACAACGATTACTTCAGCGTCCGGGACAGTCGCGCGGAGATGCTCCAGGAATGGACCAATCAAGGCCGATTCATTGAGAACCGGCACGATGATGGAAACGCTCGGCACTGCGCCTAAGCTCGGTGACGGCGAAAGCTGAAGTTGGTGTCAGCCTTTACACCTTTGCCGTCTATTTCGAGGAGCGGGTAAACAAGGAAGTTGATCGGTCCAGTAGCTGGCGCGGGATCCACGATGAGATCGCGGCCTTTCGCCATCTCGAAACGATTAGCCGGGTTATGGCCGAAGTAGTATTCGGCCAGCGCCGGATTCTTCCACGCTTCACTGATGTCCACCGGCACCCACTTCCCATCAGCGAAAAACTCGGCCCAGCAGTGGTAGCCTTCGATCACGCCTTCATTTTTGTCCGCGGGAATCGTAGCGCCAATGGCAAAACGCGCCGGGATCCCAATGCTGCGCGCCAGCGCGATGAAGTAGGAGTGAAAGTCGGTGCAGTTACCTGTCTTGGCGTCGCACGCGTACATGGCATCGCCTCGCCCCCAACCGGTGCCGGACTTGTCATAACGCATCCGGGCTAGCACGCTATCGTAAAGCGCCCGGGCTCGAGCGAGATCGCCCTGTTTTCCCACTGTCGCAGTTTCAGCCAGCTTCTTGAAGGTCCCGTTCGCGGGCACCAGCTTCTCGGGCCGAAGAAAACGTGCCGGGTCTTCCCCCGCCGCGGGGTAAGCCGCCTTTTCTTTCCGGACGACGCGATAATGCAACTCGATCGTTTTGCCACTGTCCACCGCTTGCGGACGTAGCACGATGATATCGTTGCCATAATCGCGGTCCTGGATTTTCTCCCACTTGATCGGGATGCTCGGTTCGTCGTTACTAACTGTCTGAAAGGCATCGCTCTTGGCCAATGGGATCCAGAGTCGCGCCTCGCCCTTTAGCTCTGGCAGGGTAACGCGATAAACGAACTCGAACTCGTCAGAGCCGGTGACTATGCCGGGTTGGTTAGCCGCGCCACTTACCAGCGCGCCGGTGAGGAGTAAGACAAGGTTAGCGAAGCGATGCATGACTCGGTTCCTAGGCCGTAGGCACTTTCTTCCAGACGCCGCCTTCTTCTTTCCAGCTATACAGCGCTTTGCCATTGATCTTATGCACGGAAGTCTCGGTGACTTTCATGTTCTCCGGCGTTCCGCTGAGAAAGAAATCAATGTCGTAAACGGTGCCGTCTGCCGCTTTCATATCGACGCAGGCAAAATATTTCCCGCCGCCGAGGCCGGAAAGGCGGTCATCGTGCACTTTGACCAGATCGAGCGCGAGGTCTTTGCCCTCGTGTTTGGCGTGAAACTTCTTGTCGCTGGATTTGCCGGTCTCCGTCGTAATGTGCTTCGTGATTCCGGCCGAAATCTGCGCCGTGGTCACTTTTTTTTCCTCCGGCTTGTTCGCCGCAGGTTTCGTCGCTTGGTCCGATGGCTGATTGGCGGGCGGCGATTGCGGATGCTCGGGATGTTCTCCGGCGCAAATGGCCACTGAAGGTCTAATCAGGAATAAGACGGCTGCTGCCACAATGATTCGTGTAGTCATGATTTCGTTATAAGGCCGTTTTGGGAGTCGAACAATCGCAAAACGACAATTACCTGAGTGCCGCCTCGACCGCCGCGGGAAAGATCTCGCCCACTTCGCCCTCGATGCGCAGGGAAACTGACGACTCGCGATCGTGTTCTGTCGCTCCGCGATTGATGATGACGTAAGGCGCTCCATTCTGGGCGGCGAGAAGTGGAAACGAAGCTGCCGGATAAACGGACAAGGTTGAGCCCAGCGCCACTACCAGATCCGCCGCTATCGCTCCTCGCCTTGTCTCTTCGAGCACGTCGGCATTCAGGCTTTGTCCGAAACTGATGGTCGCCGGCTTCAAGAATCCGCCGCACCTGCACAATGGTGGTTTGCGATTGACCCGGAAAAATTCGAAGTGCGGGGCAGGATCTCCGCGCTGCCCGCAGGTTTGGCATTCGACTAACAAGTTGGTGCCGTGAAGTTCGACCAGGCGCTCCGGGTTGGTGCCGGCAAGCGAATGCAATCCATCGATGTTTTGCGTCACGACTAACAGGACCTTTCCCGCTTGCTCCAGCTTGGCGATGGCATGGTGAACTGAATTAGGCTGCGCAGCCCGGAAGCCGTCCCATCCTTCCAGCTTATAGTCCCAGTGTTCGATTCGCGCCGCTTCCGACGTCATGAAGTCCTGGTAGTAAACCGGCTGGCGTCTAGTCCAGACACCTTGCGGCCCGCGAAAGTCAGGGATGCCGCTGCCGGTCGAAATCCCCGCGCCGGTAAAGATCAGTGCCTTCTGCGAAGCTCGCAGAAAATCGGTAAGACGGCCGGCGGGATTGTCGATGTCAGTGAAGGCTGTCAATGAGCGCACGACTGGTGGCAATGGCGCTTTCGTCCGGATTCGGACTTGCCTTAAGAAGCTCGATCGATTTGTCCGCCGCAGTGATCGCTTCTTTCTTGTTTCCCATTTTGGCCAGAATCTGCGCCTTCTTGAACTGCATGAAATACGCGGTCGGATTCCTTTCGATCGCTTGATCGACCCACTTCAATGCCTGCGGCAGATCCTTGTTTTGGTCGAAGTAAAAGCTGGCCGCACTGTAGTAGAAGCCAGCCTCCTGCGGCTTGCCGCCTTTTATCGTCGCGTCGATCCCCTGCATGACCTTTTCGACGTCGTTAGTCGTCAGTTTCACCGGAACGCGGGTCTTATCCCATTCGAGATAAAAGGTGGCAGAGTTAGCCCGTAAGTCTTCGAACCCAATCGTGAAGGTCTCGGCTGGCGCCGCCAAAAGCATTGCCGGCTTCGCCGTAATCCGGGCGGCTTCGTCCTCAGCCTTATGATCGGCCAGGTTCTGCGCCTTTAGATTCTTGGACAGCACCAGCGTCCACTGGTTTTCTCCCGGAATGGTATAGAGAACATACTCGCCGGCAGGAACCTCTTTGCCGGCAAACTTCACCGGCGCGCTGGTCTTAATCTTGGTTGGTTGATTGGCTCCGGTGCGCCACGGCTTGTCGAACGGAACCAGGCCGCCGAAGATTTTCGGTCGTTCTTGTTCGGCCGCGAGTAATCGACCTCCACGTCGGTCAAGCCGACGCGTTGCTTCAGGACCGCGTGTTGGCTGGCCGACGGAAACTCCACTTTCTCGTCCGCAGCGAACAGGATGGTCGCAGGGATCGAGGCAGACGCCAATGCGGCGGCGCAGACGCATTTAAGAGCAGATAGTATTTTCATAGAACGTTAGTGACTCAAGACCTATGACTAGGCCTTCTTCTTCTTGGCTTCGGCTGCAGCGGCGAGGTTTCCATCTACCTCGGCGGCTTCAATCGGATGGATCTTGTGATAATAAATGTTGGACTTGGCCAGCTCGTCCTTTCGCATAAGGAGTGCGTCAAAGCGTTCGCGCCGGCTTAGTTCAAAGACCTTGTCCATCTTGATCGCTTCGAAGGGACAAACCTCGACGCAGATCTGGCAGCTCATGCAGACGGAAATGTCGATGTCGAAGATCTTGGGGTAGAACTGCGGCTTGCCCATGTAATCGGGCTTCTTGTCTTCGCTCTTAACTATGTAAATGCATTGCGGCGGACATTCCTTCTCGCAAATCTTGCAGGCCACGCAGCGTAAGCCGGCCTCGGCGTCGTCGGTATCGAAGAGGAGGAAGGGGAAGTTGCGATAGTTTTCCGGCAACGGCTCGCGTTCCTCCGGATATTGCACCGTGATCATGCGCTCCTTCACGAAGTAACTCCCGACGAAGTTACGCAGGGTTACCGCCATACCGTTCAGAACACCTAGTCCGATCATCGATCTACCTCCCCCATGACGATGTCGATGCTACCGAGGATAACCATCACGTCGGCTACGGTGTGACCAAGGCACATGTCTTCCAGGACGGTCAGGTTGATGAAGCTCGGCGGGCGCACGCGGTAACGGTACGGATTGTTACTCCCGTCGCTGATCAGGTAGAAGCCCAGCTCGCCTTTGGGTCCCTCGATGCGCCCGTAAGCTTCACCCGCGGGTGGTCGAAAGTTGCGGATCTTCACCTTCGGATTCATAATGGGACCGGCCGGAATTTGTTCCATCGCCTGGTTAAGAATGCCGAGGCTCTCGCGCATCTCGAGGGCGCGCATCATCAGGCGATCGTAGCAATCGCCATGATCTCCCAGCGGCACGCGGAACTTGAAGCGCGGGTAGAACCCGTAACCATCCACCTTGCGCAGATCGTAGTTAACGCCGGAGGCGCGGAGCATGGGCCCGGTGATCCCGGCATTGATTGCCAGTTCCGCGGAGAGCTTGCCGACATTCTGCGTGCGCGCGATCAGGATTTCGTTCGAGACGATGAGCTTCTCGAATTCATCGAGAAAGCGCGGGAAGGCATCGACGATTTTTTTCGCGCGTGCCATCCAATCCGGTCCCGCGTCCACCCGGCAGCCGCCGAAGCGCATGTAATCACACATCATGCGCGAACCGGAAAGCGACTCGAACAAATCGAGGATCTTCTCGCGTTCGCGGAAGGCATACATCAACGGCGTGCCCCACGCTCCCATGTCGCTGAGGAGAAAGCCCAGGAGCGACGCATGATTTTGCAGCCGGGTTAACTCCGCCAGGATGACGCGCAGATATTCGGCGCGCTCGGGCACTTCGATCCCCGCGAGTTTCTCGACGCTGAGCGCGTAGGCCCAGTTGTTGGTCATCGAGCAAAAATAATCGAGCCGGTCGGTGTAAGGCATCGAGCCGAGATAGCTCGTGTTCTCGCCGATCTTTTCATGGTTGCGATGCAGATAACCAAAGACCGGCTTGAGTTTGCGTACGATCTCGCCATCGAGCGCCACGTTCATGCGGAAAACGCCGTGAGTGGAAGGATGCTGCGGCCCCATCGAGA
>QHBM01000088.1 GCA_003244145.1 Chthoniobacterales bacterium | reverse complement strand
TTCACACACCCTCGCGATCCAGCCAACCCCTGGCCGGCGTGGAGAAGGATGAGGGATGAATATGAAAGCGTGAAGTGAAAGCAACGCTCCCCCTCCCTAACGATGGTTGATCTTGTTCTCCTTAGGCCATTTTCGCGCGCTCTATGAATCCAGAATCTCTATTTGATCGTTGGTTTGCCGCACCTATCGCGAAGCTTCACGAGCTTCCGTCCGGCGACGGTGCTTTCGCGGCTCTCATTGTGGCTTTGCCGCTTTACGAGCGCGCCATTATCGGAACAATCAAACTTCGCGGGCACGACTCAAACGAAGACGCAATCAAAGCCGAAGTCGAAGCCGACCTTCACATCGATCTCCCTGTACGCGCCAGATTTTGGTCTGTCTTCCGGAACGGTTTTATGCATCAAGCGATGGGCTTGGACGGCCACACGAAGTGGCTTGTGTCTGCCGAATTCACCGCTATTCCGACCCTGATCTCGCGTAGCGGCAACGATTACCTCTGCCTTGATCCGTGGAAGTTCGCGGAGCGGACGATCACCAAATTCAAGGAGCGTCCAGAGTTGATTACAGCATCGGAGAGTTTCCCTTTCGCTACCATCCTCGAACACAACCAAGTGGCGTAACCAGTGGGAGCGGGGGCGGTCTGTGATTCTCGCTGCTTTTGTTCGACGCCGTCCAAGGCGAGGCAGGTGAGCGAAAATCACGCACCGACCCGTTTGCTTGAGCCGATCACGACGCTACTACCCAGCGCTATTTCCAACCAACCGCCCTCCTAAGCGCATCTTCTAGCGTGTTGTAGCTCATGATACTTGTTATGAAAGCCGCGTGCCGCGCTACCGGTGTGATGTTACTCCGTAGGCGCACGGGACGGTGGGTTTTAAGCAAGGCCTCGATGGCCGCGAGGTAGATGACAGGAGCGATGTCGAGTAACCTAATTCCCCTCGCCAAGATTTTTGGCACGAAAACCTTCATAGACAGTTTGTTTCCGTGTAAAAAAGCGTTTCTTGCCTGATAGAGGTGAACGCACAAACGTTGGACAAGGTTGACCGCGCGATGCTGCTTTTTTCTCAACCGCATGCGTCTTCGTGCCGCTAGCCGCCGGTTGCCTAGCTCGCGCTTCTCAAGCAAATCGAGAACGATCCCCCGCGAAACCCCGCGTTTGCCGGGATGGGCCAACGTTTCAAGTGCTGAGACCCACATAGCGCAGTGTTTTCCGTGATCGTAGAGGGGGTTGTCCATTCCCTGTGGGACTCGAGCCGCTTCGTATGCAATCGACAATGATCGAAGTAGTCGAAGGTCGCCAGTTCTTGGCTTGGCGGTAACATGAACACGCGCCCATACCTTCTGAAGGTGCCGAAGCAGATTTTCCTCTGGCTCAGTGCGAGAATAAGTTGGATGGCCGGGACTAATATAAGCATGTGGCTGCGCGATGAAGGTTTTCCCGACGTGCGTTACCAATTGAAAGGCCGGGCCTAGATACACTAGGTCCTTGCCGTCCTTACTCGGCCAGCGCGGATAGAAATCGAAATGGTCCGTGTCTCTAATCAAGAAATTGTTCGGATGTCCAACCGACAGCTGCCACCCATTTAATACACACGCGACGGCCAAACAATTTCGGGCGTCCACAATTGCGTCCCACAAATGGCCGAATGAGTTGCTCGTCTCATAGATGACAGCTGCGGGACGAAGCTTTTGCCCGCCATGGTCGCAAAATCCTTCAAGAAGCGCCCGGGCTGCTTCGTTGGTTGAGCGAATACGCTCAAGCCGTGGATCGAGGCTTGAAACGAATGCTAGCCCAGAAAAATTGATTGCTGAACCCAAATGAAGATTCGGCATCAGAAACGCAATCTCCCACACGCAGTCGTCCGTCATGTTTCGCTGAAGCCGCCGCGACCCCGTGGCTCTTTCGAGGAGGTTATCATGGGACTACGTAACGCCGTTGCATATATTCGACGCAACCGTGTGCGCGCCGAGCATCCTGAGCGAATTCCTGGTCGCTACTCGACCGTGACGCTCTTTGCGAGGTTTCGCGGTTTGTCGACATCGCGGCCGAGCTCGACGGCCATGTGGTAGGCGAGCAATTGCAATGGGATGACGGTCAGGATGGGGCTCACGTAATCGGGGACGGTTGGAATCGTAATGATGTCGTCGGCAATCTTGGCGAGGCGCTCGGCGCCGTTGCCGGAGGTGACGGCGATGACTGGACCTTTGCGGGCCCGGACTTGCTCGATGTTGTTCAGGTTCTTGGAAAAGACGGCGTCGTCCGGCGCGATAAAGACTGAGGGGAGATCAGACCTAACGAGCGCGATGATGCCGTGCTTGAGCTCGGCGCTCGGATGGCCTTCGGCGAAGAGATAGGTGATCTCCTTCATCTTGAGCGCGGCCTCGACCGCGACCGGGTAATTGAATTGGCGGCCGAAAAAAAGCATGCCACTCACCGAAGCGTATTTTTTGGCGATGGCTTTGACCTGGTCGCTCAGCTTCAAGACTTCTTCGATCTGTTCCGGCAAGGCTTCGAGCGCTTCGATGATGCGCGTTCCTTCGGAAGTGGAGAGATTCCGCATGCGTCCGAGGAGTAATCCGATGGCCGTCAGGATGGTCACCTGCGAGGTGAACGATTTTGTGGCGGCGACGCCGATCTCCGGGCCGGCGTGCATGTAAACGCCACCATCGCTTTCGCGCGCGATTGTGCTCGCGACGTTGTTGCAGATGCCGAGGGTCCGGTAACCTTTCCGCCGGCTTTCGCGCAAAGCGCCGAGCGTGTCCGCGGTCTCGCCGCTTTGGCTGATGGCGAAGACGAGCGTATCGCGCGTCATCGGCGTGTTGCGGTGGCGAAATTCGCTGGCGAATTCCACTTCGGTGGGGATCTGGGCGAGCTGTTCGATGATGTATTCGCCGATCATCGCAGCGTGCAGCGCGGTTCCGCAGCCTGTGAGAACGACGCGCCCCACGTCGCGCAATTGCGCCGGAGTCATATTCAATCCGCCCAGCTTCGCGGTGCACTCTTCCTCGCTGAGCCGGCCGCGCATCGCGTCGCGCACGGAGCCGGGCTGCTCGAAGATTTCCTTGAGCATGTA
>QHBM01000126.1 GCA_003244145.1 Chthoniobacterales bacterium | reverse complement strand
AGCCGCGGAGACGGCGAGGAACCTCTCACCTGCAATGCAGATTGCTTGCGCCCTCCACGCCGTGATCAGACGAACGGTGAACTGCTTTCGCGGAAGCGCGCACGCGACCGCTTGTGAGGTCCCTCGCCGTCTCCGCGGCTCGGGATGACACGCCTCATCTCATTTCTCCTCCTCATCCGACCCAATCAGCGTAATCTGCAGATAACTTTGGCGGCGAAACGAAAAACGACATTGCACCATGGCCGGCGTCGGGCCACGCGCCGAAAGAAGACGTCGTCCTTCGCCGCTCCCGCGCTGCGCCGTCCGGTTGCGGCCGCAACCCCCTGGATGATCCCCACCCGCTGGCTGAAATTCGTCGTCGCGATTTTCCTGCTGCCGCTTTGCGCGATCCTGACCCAGACCTTCTTCACCGTTTTCGCCCGCGCCACCGTCGCGCAACGGCTTTGGGCCGGCGAGGAATTCTGGTTCTTCTCGTTAGGTGCAGTCCTGTGGTTGATCGCATTTTTCGGATTGCCGCGGCCAATGCTGGTTTATGTTTTCGGCCACGAACTCACCCATGCCTTCTGGGTGCTGCTCATGGGTGGCCGCGTCAGCCGCTTTCGGGTCGGGCGCGATGGCGGCCACATCGTGACCGACCGCAACAATTTCTGGATCTCACTCGCCCCTTATTTTTTCCCGCTCTACAGCATCATTGTCATCGCCGGTTATGGCGTGCTCAGTTTGTTTTTTAACGTGCAACCTTACGGCCGGCTTCTCTACGGGCTGATCGGCGCGACCTGGGCTTTCCATTTCACCTTTTCCTGCTGGATGATCCCAAAAAAACAAACCGACCTGACCGATCACGGTACGTTTTTTTCCCTCGCGGTGATCTATCTCATGAACCTCGTGCTGCTTAGCGTCATGGTGGTTCTGGCGTCATCGCAGATCACGTTTGCCGATTTTGGCCGCGATTTGTTGGCGAACGTGGGAAACTTCGCGAGCTGGTTGACGCGGATGTTTAAGTAATCTGGGGAGCGCACGCGTATCGCGTGCTGGTCGCGGCATTCTGCCGCGACGAACTTTTTTGGGGAAAGTCTCTAGCCCTGGAGGCATCAAAGAAAAAAGTCCGCGACCGCAGAATGCGGTCGCCGGCACGCCTCAGGCGTGCGCTCCCCAGAAAGCCTGCTATGACGCGACGTTTGTGTAGACGGCAAAAGGAAGCGCGCTCATCGCTTCCGCCAGCGGCAAATTCCGGCCGCGAAGTTCACGATGAGTAAAAATCTCGCTCGCGTCCTCGAGCAAAATCGAATCCGGCAAATCCACCGCCGTATCGTTCCACTTCGCACCCGTCGGCGGAAAAACGACGCGTGAAGAAATCCGCGGGATCAAAACAAGGACCCATTCGCCTGCGTGTTCCCGGATGAACGCGACGCAACAATCAGCAAACGTCCCGCTGGCGCTGAGCGGAATATATTTCCCATCTCCGAACAAGGCGGCATGCGCGCGGCGAAAACGCAGCAGGCGTTGCGTGAGAAATAATTTGATCCGCCCGTCCGGCCAATGTTGCAGCAGTTCCTCGGGCGACGCTGACTCCAGCGCATCGAGCATCTGACGCCGCCGCTGGTAATCCACCGGTCTTCGGTTATCCGGATCGACCAGGCTGAAATCCCAGATCTCGTTACCCTGATAAATGTCCGGCACGCCCGGCGCGGTCAGCTTCAACGCGACCTGAGCGAGCGAATTGATCGCGCCGAGACGCGCAATCTCTTCCGCGACCGGCAGAAAACTCGGGAGGAATTTGTTTTTCGGCGAAGGATCGAGGACGCGCGCCACAAAATCGTTCATGGCCGCATCCCACTGCTCGTTAGGCTGGATCCAGCTCGTGTTCATCTTCGCTTCTTTGAGCGCCTTCGCCATGTAAGCCTGAATCCGGCTGATGTAGTCGGGGCCGACCGTCTTTTCCGCCTGGCCCGCCGCGTCCATGGGCCAGGTCCCGAGGAGCGTCTGGTAAAAGAGATATTCTTCGTTGGGGTCAGGCGCGGCGGTGTCATCGAGAATTCGTTTGGCGCGCCGGTTGATTACGCGCCAGCGCTGCAGCGTGCTTCGCCAGAGTTGCGGGACTTCCGAGATCGCCGCCATCCGCGCGCGCACGTCTTCGCTTCGTTTCGTGTCGTGCGTGGAAGTCGCGAGCAACGTCGCCGGCCAATCGCGCTGGCGTTCCAGATTGCGCTGGTGAAAATCGTCCACGCTGAACCCGAAATGCTGCGGCTCGCCGCCGACTTCGTTCAGCGCTGCCAGCCGGTTGTAAATATAGAAGGCGGTATCTTCGAGTCCCTTCGCCATGATCGGTCCAGTGCTCTGCTGAAATTTCAGAACGAAATGCGCGTGGGCCTCTCGCGCTTCGTCGTCGAGGTTTTCTGGGAATCGAAAAAGCAGAATGTCGCGCAGGAAATTGAAGACCGATTCTTCGAGTGCCGGATTCCGGCGCTTCGCCGCAGTGACAGCGCGTTCGATGATGGCGCGATCCTCCTCGCTCACCGGCTGTCCCGGGGTGACGTAAGTGCGGTAAACCGGAAAGCAGGCGATCGTCTCCCGCACCGCGCGCGCGAGCGCTTCGAGAGTGAAGTCACGGAACCAGCGGTTCTGTTCCGAAAGCCGGTCGAGCATGTCGCCGAGGACATTGACGTCGTTCGCGAGCGACAGCCGCATGATCAGGCGCTTCTTCGCATAAACCAAGTGGCCGAAATGCATCGAGTGACCAAGAAAACGATGGAACGTTTTCGTGATCGCTTGTTCGGAAGATGCATCGACCAGAAGTCCCGCGAGCAGTTTGCCAAATTCGTAACCGGTCGTGCCGTGAATCGGCCAATCTTTCCGCAGCGTTTCGTTGCCTGACAAAATTTTCTCGGCCAGGAGGTAAATGGAGCGTCCATCTTCGGGGAGAGGGATGCCCAGTGCGGCCGCGCAACAGCTCTGAAATTTTTCGAAATACTCCTTCGGTAAATAAAGCCCGTCCGGGTGATCGATTCGCACACCGGTGACCGCGCCCGCGCCGATGAGCTCGAGCAGCAACCGGTGCGTGGCATCGAAGACCTCGGGCAGTTCCATCCGGATCGCGGCCAGATCGTTGACGTCGAAGAAGCGGCGGTAATTGATCTCCTCCGCGGCGACGCGCCAGAAAGCGAGACGATACGATTGATCGTTCAGGAGCAGATCGAGCGCGTCGAAACTGCGCGGCTGACCGGGCGTGCCGTTGATTTGCGTCACGGCCTCGGTGACGGCGGCCTGCACTTGCGGCGCTTCCTGGCAGCGCCGTTCGAGCCGGCGTTTGATGATCTCTTTCTCCCGCGCGCGTTCCGCGATTCGTTCGGGATCAGTTTCGGTGCGGCGCGGCAGATATTCCAGCGCGGTAATGATGCTCTGGAATTCCGCGTAGAATTCTTCGTCCCTAAACGACGCCAGCTTTTCGAGCGCGATCTCGAGGATGTGCCGGTAGGTGCCGGGCGCGATCGGGAATTCGTGATCGTAATAGCGGAGAGAAAACGCGCCGGCGTCGAAGCGCACCTGCAATTCGCCGCGCTCCAGCACCCGTCCGTATTGGTCGCCGAGGATCGGGAGAAGAACCTTGTCCTGCAGATCGGACTTGAGCGGCTTCCACTGGATGTCGAAATAGGGCGCGTAGAGGGAACTGGGACCGTTTTCGAGCACGTCCATCCACCATTGGTTGAGCGGCTCGCCAATGCCCATGTGGTTCGGAACGAAATCGACGATCTGTCCCATCCCACGCGCATGCAGGTCCGCGATCCAGGCGTCGTACTCGGCCCGCGAACCGATCGCGGCATTGAGCTTGTTGTGATCGGTGATGTCGTAACCGTGCTGGCTATCGGCGCGCGCCTGGAAGTAGGGCGACGCATAACAATCGCTGATCCCGAGCGCGTCGAGATAGGGGACGATTTCCCGCGCCTGCGCGAAGGTGAACTGCCGGTTGAACTGTAACCGGTAGGTCGAGCTGGGAATGCGCGGGTCGTTCGTCGTCACAAGGAAGGGAAACTTAGACAGGATTTACAGGATTCACAGGATTGGTCGGAGGGATCTCAAGCGAGGAGTCCCGAAACAAATCCTGTTAATCCCGCTAATCCTGTTTATTCACATCTTCTCGGGGACATTGATCCCAAGAAGATCGAGACCTTTCGAAAGGACGCGTCCCGTCAGCTCGCAAAGCGCGAGACGCGAACTCCGCGCCGGCTCTTCCGATTTCAACACCGGGCACGCTTCGTAAAACGAGTGGAAGCTGTTAGCCAGCTCGAAGAGGTAATTCGCCAGAATGTTCGGACGGAAATCGTTCACGACCGTCGGCACGACCTCCCCGAACTGGCAGAGCCGCGTCGCCAGATTTTTTTCCTCCGGGGTGCCCAGCACGATCTCCTTCGCCGGAGCAAATTCCTCGCCGGATTTCCGGAAGATCGATCGGATGCGCACATAAGCGTTTTGCAAATAAGGCGCGGTGTTGCCCTGGAATGACAACATTCGGTCCCAGGAAAAAATGTAATCCGTCATCCGATACTGCGAGAGATCGGCGTACTTCACCGCACCAATGCCGATGATCTTCGCTATATTAGCTCGCTCGGACTCCGGCAAGTCCGGATTTTTCTCGTCCACGAGTTTGCGCGCGCGGATGACCGCTTCGTCGAGCACATCACGCAACGGCACGTTATCGCCCGAGCGCGTCTTCATCAGCTTGCGGTCGTCGCCCAAAATGCTGCCGAAGGTAATGTGTCGAAAGTCCGCGCTGCGACCCTCGCGCTTCGCGATCGCGAAGATTTGTTTGAAATGCAAAATCTGCGGCGCCCCGACCACATACCAAAGCGTGTCGCGCCGTAAATCGTCGACACGATAATCGACGGTCGCGATGTCGGTCGTTGCGTAATTGAATCCTCCATCCTTCTTTCGAATGATCGCCGGTTTGTCCGCAAGTTCGACAACGTCTCGGAAGAATACGACCACCGCGCCTTCGCTGATTTCTGCGATGCCCGCTTTCATCAAACGCTCCACGATTCCGGCCAGGCGGTCGTTGTAAAAACTTTCGCCGCGCTGGATGTCGTAATGGATGTCGAGGATTTTGTAAGCGGCCTCGAATTCGCGCATGGAAAGCGCGACGCATTCGGTCCAAATGCCGTAGTTCTCCGGATCGGCCGCCTGCAATTTCACCAGCTCTTCCCGGCAGGCTTCGCGCACGGCCGGATCGGTCGTGGCGAGATCGTTTGCTCCTTTGTAAATGCGGACCAGCTCCGCGATCGGATCGCGCTCCAGCGCCGCGCGATCGAGCAGATTCTTCCACCCGTAAATGACCATCCCAAACTGCGTGCCCCAGTCGCCGATGTGATTGTCGCGAATGACGTCGTGGCCGAGGAACGACGCGATCCGCGCGAGCGCGTCGCCGAGGACGGTGCTGCGAATGTGACCGACGTGCATCGGCTTCGCGACGTTGGGCGAACCGAAATCGATCACGATCCTTTTCGGCGCCGCGGCTTTCTCCACGCCGAGCCGGTCATCCTGCAATAACTCCGCAGTCTTGGCCGCGATGGTCTCGGGCCGAAGCGCCAGGTTGATAAAGCCGGCGCCGGCGATCGTTGGCGGATCGCATAGGTCCCGTAGGTCGAATGCGTCCAATATTTTTTGCGCGATTGCGCGGGGATTCTCGCTGAGTTGCTTGGCGAGAACGAGCGCCGCGTTGGTTTGGTAATCGCCAAAGCGCGGATCGGTCGCCGGTGTCACCGAGCCGGCCGGCGCTAAACCCGCGGCCGCCAATGCTTCCGCCAGTTTCCGCGCGAGGAGCGCTTGAAACGTTTCCATCCGGCGCGCGGCCTTTATTTCTGCGCGCGGTCCCGAAAGATCGCGAGGATTTCGTCGGCCGATTTCGCGGCGGCCAGGCTCTCGCGAACGCTCCGGTCGTTCAGGAATTTTGCGATCGAAGCCAGTGTGCGCAGGTGCGTTTGAAATTGGTTCTTCGGCACGATGAACAGGACGACGAATTTCACCGGCGCGTTATCGAGCGCGTCGAATTCGATTCCCTGCGAAGACCGGCCGAACGACGCCACCACTTCCTCGATCCGATCGGACGAAGCGTGGGGAATGGCGATGCCAAAACCGATCCCGGTGCTCATCGTTTCCTCGCGCTGTTTGAGGGAGGCGAGGATGCTTTCGCGATCGGCGGCTTTGATTTTGTTCTGAGCGACGAGCAGATCGATCAGCTCGACGATCGCGCCCCAACGCTCGGTGGCTTTCATCTCGGGAATGATTTGCTCGGCAGAAAGTAGGCTGGCCAAGGACATGAAAGTTCCCGGTTTGGGGTCGAAAGCTTAACGTGAGGCTTTGGGATGACAAGCCGGATTTGCTCGGGCGCGCGAGGTGTGAATAACGTCGCTCCTGTGACCGGCTACGTGTCGCGGAATTTGTAATTCAACCGCCGCGAAAGAAGCCAGCGGACGCCAAACATGTCGGTGGTCGCGCGCAGGGCGCGATTGCCGAGGCCGTACTTGCTCAGGCCGTACTTTCGCGGCCGATGATTCACTGGAACTTCGACAAGCCGATACCCCGCGCCTTTGATCAGAGCCGGAATGAAGCGATGCATTCCCTTGAATGGAAGAAGCGCGCTAATGCATTCGCGCCGCATCGCTTTCAGGGTGCAACCGGTGTCGCGCACACCATCTTTCGTGAATCGGCTCCGGATGAAGTTGGCCACACGGCTGGTGATGCGTTTGACCAGCGTGTCTTTTCGTTGCGCGCGATAACCGCAAACCAGATCGGCGCCGCGGTCGATTTCGGCGAGCAACTTCCGGATGTCAGCCGGATCGTTTTGCAAATCGCCATCGATCAGCACCGCCGTCGCGCCGCGCACATTCTGCAAACCGGCATACATGGCCGCGCTTTGACCGGCGTTGCGTTCGAATTGCACCAGGCGGATTCGCGGATCGAGCGCGATGCGCCGAACGGTCTGATCGGTCGAACCGTCATCGACAAAAATGATTTCGTAGTCGAGCCCGTTCAATGCCGCGGCCAGCTCCGCTTGCAGAATCGGTACGTTCTGTTCTTCGTTGAAGAGCGGCACGACGACGGAGATCGCGAGCGAAGCGTCGCTCATAACGGCAGTGTCCGGTAATTCCGGCAAACAAAAACCTGCCAGGTGCGCATTGGCGCGCCGAAGCGACGGACCTCGACCGTGGCGGTACGTTCGACCGATTGAAAGGCCGCGCGAATGTTATGCGGCACCAGCTCCCCAGTCCCGCTCTGGACGTAAAGCGCGCTCCGTCCGGTAAACGGATTGATGCCGCCTTCTTCGGTGTAAACTTCGCCGTCCGGCAGCGGCGTGTTCGGTGGCGCTTCGACGAATTCATCGTAGCGCGGCCAAAAGGAGAACTGGTTCGCGATGTCCTGCGATTCCACGATGTAAACCGGCGGATGGCCCGGTCCTTCGACTCGCTTGTGGTTGAAATAAAACGACATCTCCGAGGCGCGATCGCGCTGATCGGCGATGACGAAAACGGGCTCTCCCAGTTTCGGCTCGAGCTCGGCGCGCAATTTTTCCACGGCGCGGGAAGCGGATTTCCAGCCGCGGACCCGGTCGGCCGGATCGCGTCGAGGAATCGGGACATGGAGAGTGCGGAGAAGATCGGTATCGAGAGCGAGCAGGCTGAGGCCGAGTCCGAGAAGGACGCCGAAGGAAAGTAAGCGGCGCACGGCCTGGCTCGATTCAATCCGTTCCGCCCAATAGGAACTGGCCAGGATGCTGAAGCTGACAAAGGCGAGAACGTCCCAGTTCGGCGCGGCCTGCTTGTTGAAAGAGAGCAGGAGATAAATGGTGAAGACGGGCAGACCGAACCAAACCAGATAGAGAACTTTGAATTGTTGCCGGGCGCGGCGCCAATTTGCGAGCACGGCCCAGGCGATGCCGAGACCGAGCACGGGTGAAAAAATAAGAAAGTGGGTCGCGAAAAATTTCAGGGCTTCGAGCGGACGAAAGTGGATGGAGCCATCCAGGTTCCCGCGCGACTGTAAATGCGAGACCGTGGCCCAGGCATGTTGCGCGTTCCAAATGATTGGCGGCAGCAAGCAAACGGCGAATGCGCCCAGGAGAAAATAGAGACCAGGCCGCTTGAATTCGCGGCGATACCGCGGCACGAGCGCGACCACCAGCACGATGGAAACGAGCTCGAGCGCGTTCGTGTATTTGCAAAGAAAACCGAGGCCGACGAGCAAACCGGTAGCGGGCCAGAACCAGGAAAACTTCGGGCTTCTTTCGAGGGCGAGCCAGAACGCATACATCGCCGTCGCCCAAAAAAAGATCGAGAGCGGATCGATGGTCATGAGCAGATTGCCGACGTTGAAAAGCGGGGTCGCGTTCAGCGCCACCACGGCCCAGAAGGCCGCCTTCTCGCTGAAAAGGCGGCGCGTGAAATAATAAATGAGCAGACTGTTCGCCGCGCCGAGAATCGGACTCCAAAAGCGGACACCGAATTCGGTCGCGCCGAAAAGCGCGGTGCTGGCTCGAATGGCAAAGGCGACGCCCGGCCCTTTGCTGAAGTAGGCGGGTGCGAGACGATCCGACCACATCCAGTAATGCGCTTCATCGAAAGAAAGATCGGTCGTGCCCAAAAGCGTGAGCCGGATCGCCGTTAACCCGAGGATGAAGAACCAGACCGCTCGCGTATTACTCATGAGACGATCAACGAGGGATGACGCGCGAAGAGACCGGGCGCCCAACGGCTCGCGCACTTGCGCCAAAGAAATTCGAGGAGCGCGGCCATGAGCAACGCGACGCCCCCCGCCATGAAAGCGGTCGCGATCACGTCGCTCGGCCAATGCGCGCCGAGATAAATGCGCGAGTAGCCGACCGCGGCGGCGACAATAAAATAAAGCCAGCCGCGGCGGAAGAAGAGCGCGCAGAACGTCGCGATGATCACATTGTCGGTGACGTGGCCGGAAGGAAAGGAGGGTCCGGATTTGGTGTGATCGCTTTGATCGGAATAGCGGATGGTCGGTTTTTTGAAAAGAGTGAGGAACGCGGGATGCGTTGTTTCCAGTTGGACCATTCGCACCACCTGCACCTGCTTCGGGCGCCGGCGATCGATCGCGCTCTTCAAGGTGCGGACGAGCAACTGCTCGGAAAGGACGAGCGTGATGGCCAGGCAGAAAATAAAGGCACGGCCCTTGAATCCCATGAAAAGGAGCGCGTAAACGGCCAGCGCGATGAGGAGGGTCTGCCAGATTTCCACGTTACTGATCGCGGCCATGAACAAGTCGAGGGCGGGACTCGTCCATCGTTCGTTGATCAAATGAAAAATTGCCTGGTCCATTTGTGCTGCGCTCACGATAGAGGATTCGTCGGAACGTTAAAGTGTTGAAACGTGGAAGGGTTGCAGCGGTCGGCACCATCAACGATTTAAGAAACATGCGCCGCCTAATTCCCACCCTACCTCTTGCGTTCGTCTTGAACGCCGGGCTCCTTGGCGCCGCGCCGTTCCCCGAGGCGAAGGATGTGCTGGCTTCGGTCCGGTTGCAGCAGGCGGCGCACGAAATCGATCTTCAAGGACAACTGCGCGAAAGCGAGAGCGGCAGAGTGGTTCCGTTTCGATTGACCCAGACTGGCCCGGTTATCCGCTACACGTTTTCGAAGCCGGATGAAGCGCTGCAATTGCGCCTCGGCGATAACGATTCACGCCTCGAAGAAGTGACCAGCGAAGGGGTCGAGAAAATCAAGCCGGCGCAGTTCGACCGCAAAGTGCGCGGGACCAGCGTCACCTACGAGGACCTCGCGCTGAAATTTCTTTATTGGCAGACCGGGCGCGTGACCGGGGAAAATACCATTCGCACTCGCAACTGCTGGAAGTTGGAGATGAAAGCGCCGTCGCGGCAGTCGCAATACTCGAACGTTTGGATGTGGGTGGACAAGGAAGGCGGCGCGCTCATGAAGATGGAGGCCTACGATTGGAACGCGAAGCTGGCGAAACGGTTTGAAGTGGAAACCGCGCAGAAGATCGACGGCCACTGGTTTTTGAAACAAATGCGGATTGAGGAATTTTCTCCTACCACCGGCAAGGTGCAGTCGCGCACTTATCTCGAGATCAAGAAGTGATGTAGCGGGTTCTTTCCGGATGGCGTAAAAAGGAAGTCGCATGACACGCATCGCTTTTGTTCTTACCGCGGCTTTCTTCACTGGAATCTTGAGCGCGACCGCGCAAAACACTCCGCCGGTCGTCACGAGTCAGATCGCGGATTCCACCGGATATCCCACGGCGCAGCGCTCCATCGATCTCACAACCGCCTTTGCCGATTCCGACGTGACCGCCGCAGTCCGGCTGACGACGGTCCTGGGTGCGATCGATATCGCTCTTCTCGGCCAACAGAAACCAATCACGGTCGCGAATTTCCTGAACTACGTGGACCAGGGGCGGTATTTTAAAATCGACCCGACCAATGGGCAACTGGCTTCAAGTTTCATTCATCGATCGGTTCCTGGTTTTGTAATCCAAGGCGGCGGCTTTTTGGGCACAGTCAATCCCGCGCAGCCGGCAAATCTCTTGGCCACCCAGGTCGCCACTTTTCCGTCAATCCAAAATGAGCCCGGGCTTTCGAATGTACGAGGTACGATTGCAATGGCTAAAACCTCTCAACCTAACAGCGCAACCAGCCAGTGGTTCATCAATTTGGCGAATAACACCGGCCTCGATGATCCCAACAATCCAAGTAACACCGGAGGCTTCACGGTTTTCGGAAAAGTCGTCAACAACACCATGACAGTCGCGGATGCGATCGCCGCAGTGCCTCGATACAATTTTGGATCGCCCGTCGATAGCTGGCCTCTTCGTAACTACACGGTGGCCGACTACAACTCAGGAAAACCAGTTGCCGTCAGTAATCTCGTCTCCATCCCCGGCATCGCCCGCATTCCGACGCTGACCTTCGCGGCCACGAGCAACAACGCGAATGTCAGTGTCGCCGTGAGCGGGACCAATCTACTCGTGACCGCAAACCAGGTCGGCTCTGCCCTTATCACTGTGACTGCAACCGATTTCGACGGAGCCACAGTTTCGCAGAGCTTTACCGTGAATGTCGTCCCTGCGCCCGGACGCCTCGTTCAACTTTCCACCCGCATGCAAATCGGCACGGGCGACAATGCGCTCATCGGCGGATTCATCATGCGCGGCGCGGCGTCGAAGCGGCTCATGGTTCGCGCGATCGGGCCTTCTACCAACATCCCCGGCGCACTGGCGGATCCCGTTCTGGAATTGCACGACAGCAACGGAATCATCGCCACCAACGACAACTGGGGCGATGCGCCTAACAAACAGGAAATGATCGACGCCCAGCTCGCGCCGACTTCGCCTAAAGAGTCCGGCATTCTCATCACCGTGCCGTCGAATACCACCAACGCGTTTTACACAGCCGTCGTCACGGGCGCGAACAGCGGCACCGGCCTCGGCCTTGTGGAAGTTTACGACATCGATAGCGGGCCCGGGTCGACCTTGCTGAATATTTCCACCCGCGGTCCGATCGGCGCCGTCGATCCGAATATCCTGATCGCCGGTTTCTTTGTCGGCGGCAGCGAATCGAAACAAATCCTCGTCCGCGCCGTCGGGCCTTCCCTTCCGCCCGGCATTCCGAATCGTCTCGCCAATCCGATTCTCGAGCTGCACAACAGCAACGGCACGCCGACCATTACGAACGACGATTGGATGACGAGTCCGGACAAAACCGCGATTCAAAACAGCGGCCTGGCGCCGTCGGATCCGAAAGAATCCGCCGTGCTGCAACTGCTGCCGGCCGGGCCTTACACGGCGATTGTCCGCGGCGTGAACGGCGGAACCGGCGTTGCCTCGGTGGAAGTTTATCAGCTGTAATCTTCTGTAGCGGCCTGGACGATCTGGGCAAAGCTGCGCGGATCAAGGCTCGCCCCGCCGACCAGCGCGCCGTCAATGTCGGGCCGGCTCATGAGCGTGCGAGCATTGTCCGGTTTCACGCTGCCGCCATACTGAATCCGAATTTTGTCGGCCGTCGCGTCATCTGAAATCTCGGCGAGCATCTGCCGGATAAAGGCGTGCGCTTCCTGCGCCTGTTCCGCCGTAGCGGTTTTGCCGGTGCCGATCGCCCAAACCGGCTCGTAAGCGACGACCGTTTCCTGCAATTCCTTCACGCCCAATTCCGCCAAGCTGCCGCGCAGTTGCTGACCAAGGATCTTTTCCACGTCGCCGCGCTCGCGTTGCTCAAGAGTTTCACCCACGCAGACGATGGGCCGCAACATCGCTTCATGTGCGGCGCGCACTTTGCGGTTCACGATTTCATCCGTCTCGCCGAAAAGCGTCCGCCGCTCGCTATGCCCGAGCACGACGTAACGCACGAAAAGGTCGCGCAACATCGTCGGGCTGATTTCGCCCGTGAACGCGCCGGCGCGTTCCCAATGCATGTTCTGCGCGCCGACCTTGACATGCTGCGCCTGGCCGAGCGCGGCGTTGACCGCGGCGATCGCGGTGAACGGCGGCACGATCACGACCTCGACTTCGGTCGATTCGCCCAGCTCCAGAAGGAACGTGGCAACGAAGTCGGTCGCCTCGCCCTGGGTCATGTTCATTTTCCAATTCGCCGCGATGATTTTCTTACGCATCTTTTTCTTGGACAGGATTAACAGGATTTACGGGATTGTTTCAGAAAAGAGATGGAAACGAACTCTTCAATCCTGTTCATGCTGTAAATCCTGTCTAATTTCTTCTTCGGTTCAAAATTGGAAATAAATGAACGGCGCGTAGTGCGGCGGAATAAATAAGAGCACGACCGCAAAGGCGCAACCGTATCCCGCCGCGAAAACCGGCGCCGGAACGCGCCGCCACCATTTCGAAAACACGCCGCGCGAGTTCATCCAATGGACCAGGCCAAGCGCGGCGACGATCCAGAGCATCCACGTGCCGAGATCCTGCGTGCCCGGGCTCTGCAAAAGGACGAAGCTCCGCCACGCCGGGAAGGCGTGTGGCAAATCGACCGCGCGGAAAAATATCCACGCAACACAAACCCAATAGATGGTGAGAAGCCACGCCAGCCAACCGCCGATGGATTGCGGCCCTCTCGGAGGGGCATGCTTCTGCATGTCCCTGACATCGGGAAGCACGTCTCTCCGTCGCGACCATTGACGATGCACGATCAGCGCTAGGCCGTGAAGCCCGCCCCAGATGACGAAGGTCCACGCGCCGCCGTGCCACAAACCGCCGAGCAACATCGTGATCATGATGTTGCGATAAACGAACCAGCGCGGCCCGCGATTTCCGCCCAGCGGAATGTAAAGATAATCGCGCAGCCAGCTCGAGAGGCTGATGTGCCAGTGATGCCAGAAATCCGAGATGTTCTGCGCGAAGTAAGGGAAGCGGAAATTGATCGGGAGTTCGTAACCGAGCAATCCCGCGGACGCGATCGCCATGTCGGTGTAGCCGGAAAAATCGCAATAGATCTGGATCGCGTAGAAGAGCACGCCCACCCACGCGCTGGCCGCAGTGAAATTCCCCGGCGCCTCGAAATAACGATCGACATACGGCGCGACCGCGTCGGCGATGCAGGCTTTCTTGATGAAGCCGGTCAGGAACAAAATGAGAGCGCCGCGCACATCGACGTCGCCAAAAACCCGCAAGGTCCGCAGTTGCGGCAGAAAGGCGAAAGCGCGCACGATCGGGCCGGCCACCATTTGAGGGAAGAACCCGATGAAACAGGCGAGATCGAGAATGCTCGAAACCGGGCGCAGTTTCCGGCGATAAACGTCGATCGTGTAGCTCATCGAGTGGAACGTGTAGAAGCTCACGCCGACCGGAATGACGATGTTCAACGTGTGCAGGCTCGCGGGCAGCCCGAGCCATTCGAGAAGGGCCGCGGCCGAGATGACGAAAAAGTTGTAGTACTTGAAGAACGCGATCGCGCCGAGATTGGCGCACAGACTCAGGATCAGCCAGCCGCGCCGGGCTCGCGGGTCATCCGTGCGCGAGAGCATCGTCCCGACGAAATAGTCGAGCGCGCTCGAGGCCATGATGAGGAAAAGAAATTTCCAATTCCAGGCGGCGTAGAAAAAATAACTGCAGACGAGCAACCAGAGCTTTCGCGAGTTGTTCCGGCGCAGCGACCAGTAAACGGCGAAGACCGCGAGGAAGAACCAAAAGAAACGGAACTCGACGAAAAGCATGTCGTTCTATGGTTGGCGCGCGTGGCGCGCAAACTCGTGCGCGAGCAGCCGGGTAAATTCCCGGGCGCCTTCGTTGGTCAGGTGCCCGTCATCGATGCGGACCTTCGTGTCGTAGAGCTCGGGGTATTTTTTGAAATCGTTGAACGAGAGTAACGGAGCGGGCGGCGGCGTTTGCGCGAACCGCACCGCTATCTGCGAAGTGACCGGCGTGACCACGAACAATGGAGTCGCGCCGATCTGGCGGATCTTCGCCGCGGCCTGGCGGTAGGCGGATTCGGTGGCCGGATCGAGAATTTTTTGCCGGGGCTCGGCGACTTCCTGCGCCAGTTTTTTCTGGAAAATCGCCGCGCGTTCCGGCGTCATCGGATCGCCCGCAAGCCGATAACCGTCACCGTGCGGCCCGAGCTCCGACGCAGCTTCCGACATTCGTTCGCGGGCGGCGTCCGGGAAAAAATCCGCGGCCCGGCCCGCGTTGGCGAACTGCTTTCCGAAGAGCGTGAGGTTCGAAGCGAGATCGCGCCGGGCCAGCCACAGTCGCGAGGCGCGAATGTACCACGGCGCGCCGCCGCGCGGGTTGAGTGCCTTTTTCAACGTCGAGACGGTGCGCGGCCAATCGTGCCAATAAACGGCGCGTTGCGTGCCCAGAATCGCGTCCCATTTCGTCTGAATGTCGCCCATCTCGAGAACGACCCACTTCAAGTTCCGTGGTTTCGTTTTCAGAATTTGTTCGAGCACGTAGAAATTTTCCGGTGGATGCATCGCATCGATGCCGAAATTAAAAGTCCTCGTCGAAATCCCCTCCTCGCGCGTGGTCCGATCGAAAAGCTCGGGCGAGATCGAATAATAAAGCCGGCTCGTGCCGATAATGACGGTGTCGAATTCGTCTTTGTGCTGGGTGAAGAATTCAAGTTTCGCCGCGACGCCTTTCGGAATCGCGGGTGGAAGCCAGGCGTGAATGAGAGCGGCCGCGGCCAGGAACGCCGCGAGCGCCAAGGCCGCGCAAAGGAAATTACGAGCGAGCTGTTTCAAGTGCGCCTGTCGCTCAGCGCCGCGATCCCGAAAAGTTCCTTTCCCTCCAGCAATTCGAGCGAAGCGCCGCCGCCAGTGGAAATGAACGTCATATTGTCGGCGAGCCCGGCCTGCTTCACCGCCGTGACGGAATCGCCGCCGCCGATAATCGTCGTTGCCTTCGAGCGCGCGAGCGCTTCCGCGATCGCGATCGTGCCGGCAGCAAAAGCGGGAATCTCGAAAACCCCGACCGGTCCGTTCCAGAGAATCGTCTTCGCTTTCGCGATCTCATCTTCATAGAGGCTGATCGTGGCGCGACCGATATCGACGGCCTGCCAGCCTTCCGTGATTCCATGGGTCGGGGTCACGCGGCTGGTGTTGCGGAAAGTCGCGCCGACTTCGATCTTTTTCGTTTCCAGGGCATCGACCGGGAGCAAAAAGCGCACGTCTTTTTTCTTCGCCAGATCGATCAGCTCGCGCGCGAGGTCGAGCTTGTCTTCTTCCACTCGGCTGCTACCGACCGGCACGTCCTGCGCTTTCCAAAACGTGTTCGCCATCGCGCCGCCAATCAGGATCGCGTCGGCCTTTTCCATCAACGCTTTGATTACGCCGATTTTGTCCGACACCTTCGAGCCGCCTAAAATCACGACAAAAGGTTTCGCAGGTTTTTCGAGCTCTCCGGAAAGGTACTGGATTTCCTTTTCCATCAGGAAGCCCATTGCGGATTGCTTCACGAACTTCGTGATCCCGGCCGTGCTGGCGTGCGCGCGATGGGCCGCGCCGAACGCATCGTTCACGTAGAGATCGCCGAGCTTCGCGAGAGCTTGGGAAAATTTTGGATCGTTGGCTTCTTCTCCCGGATGGAAGCGGACATTCTCGAGCAGGGTGATATCCCCCTCGTGCATGTGGGCGATGATCTCTTCGGGAATCTTGCCGATCGTGTCGTGACTGAAAGCAACTGGGTGATCGATGACCGTATGCAAGTAATCGGCCACCGGCCGAAGCGAATATTTCATGACCGGCTTCCCTTTCGGCCGGCCAAAGTGCGCCATCAGGATTATTTTCGCGCCGTGTTCGCGGAGATGATTGATCGTCGGTAGACTTTCGCGGATGCGCGTATCATCGGTGATCGCGATTTTTCCGTCGCGCTCTTCGGTCGGCACGTTGAAGTCAACGCGCGCAAGCACTCGCTTTCCACGGACTTCGAGATCACGAAGGGTCAACTTGGTCATCGCGCGATTACTTAGACAGGATTAACAAGATTTACAGGATTAAAGGCTCTGGAAATCCAGTTAATCCTGTAAATCCTGTCTCACTCCTTGCCGGACTATTTGCTGAGCAGCTCCAGCATTTGCACGCAGCGGTTGCTGTAACCCCACTCGTTGTCATACCAGCCCACGATCTTCACGAACTTGCCGCCGTGCGTCATCGTCAGCTGGCTGTCGAAAATGCAGGAGTGCGGGTTGCCCACGATGTCGATCGAGACCAGCGGTTCGTCGCTGTATTCGAGAATGTTTTTGTAACGCTTGCTCGCCGCCGCTTCCTTGAACGCATCGTTGATTGACTCGATCGTCGCGTCTTTCTCCAGGATCGCGGTGAAATCGGTCACGGAGCCATCCGGTGTCGGGACCCGAAACGCGCCGCCGTTCAGCTTGCCCTTCAAGGCGGGAATGACTTCGCCGATCGCTTTCGCGGCGCCCGTGCTCGAGGGGATGATGCTGACCGCGGCTGCGCGCCCGCGGCGCAAATCTTCGTGCGGCAGATCGAGAATACGCTGGTCGTTGGTGTAGCTGTGGATCGTGCTCATGAAACCGTTCACGATCCCGAAGTTGTCGTGCAACACCTTCGCCAGGGCTGCGAGGCAGTTCGTGGTACAACTCGCGTTCGAGATAATGAAATGCTTCGACGCGTCATACGCTTCGTCGTTCACGCCGAGGCAGAGCGTCACATCCGGATTCTTGGCCGGCGCACTGATGAGGACACGCTTCGCGCCGCCCTTGGCTAAATGCAGCTCCGCCTTGTCGCGGCTCGTGAAAAAGCCGGTCGATTCCAGCACGACCTCCACGCCGAGGTCTTTCCATGGCAGATTGCCCGGATCGCGTTCCTTCAGGACCTTAATCTTGTGGCCCCGCACGATGATGTTCTCGGGATCGTGGCCGATCTCGCCGTCGAATTTCCCGTGAACGGAATCCCATTTCAGGAGATGCGCGAGGGTAAGGGTGTCGGTCAGGTCGTTGATGGCGGCGATGCGTTTAACGTCGCTCTGTTCCATCGCGCGCAAGACATTGCGTCCGATTCGGCCGAAGCCGTTGATGCCATAATTTGCCATAGAAGAAGGTGGTTGAAGTGAGGATGCGCCCTTGCAGAGCGGGTAAGTTACTAATTGCGACGAATCTGGAACGCAAATGCGAAACAGCCCCGTGGCTTTGAACGGAAACGCCGGCGGAGCGTCCAAGTTTTTTCATGAGAATGGTTTCACTCCTCGGCGTGCTCCTCGCGGCAGTGGCGGCCGGTCCATTTCCAACCGCGCACGCCGCGAAACGCGATGCTTCAAAAGTGATCACGATCGTAGCGCTGGGCGACAGCCTGACCGCAGGCTACGGCCTCTCCCGCAAACAAGCGTATCCGGCACTGATCGCCGAGAAGATGCGGAGCGCGGGTTACGCGTTCGAAGTCGCGAACGCGGGGTGGAGCGGCGATACCACGGCCGGAGGGCTGCGCCGTCTGCCTGAAATTCTGCACGCGCATAAGAAGATCGACGTTTTCATTCTCGAGCTGGGGATCAACGATGCTTTTCGCGGTGTTTCGATCGAGCAAATGCGCTCGAATCTTCAGGCGATCATCGATCAAACAAGGGCGCGCCATCCGGGTGTCGCCATCATCGTTGCCGGCATGCAGCTTCCCCTGTCTTCGAGCGATGATTATGTGAGCGCGTTCGGCGGAATGTTCGGCGCGCTGGCGGAAAAAAATCGCGCGGCACTGATTCCGTATTTGCTGGAAGGCGTCGGCGGCAATCCGAAGCTGAACCAGATGGACCGCGTTCATCCTAATGCCGAGGGCCAGCGCGTTCTCGCCGAAAATGTCTGGCGCGTGCTCGAGCCAATCCTGCAAAAGGCGACCGCCAGCAGTCCGGCGCACGTAGATTAAGAAGATGGATCCAGCCGACCCACACAATCCCGAGCACGCCGATCACCCGGTCCTGGAGACGATCGAAATCGCGACCGAAGGCGAAGATTGCGATGAGTGCGTCCGAAAATTACGCGGACCGCTGCTGCGCATTCCGGGCGTGCAAGACGTGCAGGTAAACACCGCCAGAGAACGCGTCATTGTCACGTTCGATGCGCGCAGGACGCATGCGCCGGATTTGCACGACACAATCCTGAAGAGCGGTTACAAGCCCGCACCGTTCGCAGATTGAGCCTGTCACACCGCCGGCTGTTGTTGCGTGAGACAGTGGAAAGCGCCGAGGCCCCAGATTAATTCTGTGCAATCGATGGGGACGATGCGGCGCGTCGGGAAAACCTTTGCCAGGGTCGATTCGGCCACGGCGTCATTCGGATCGGCGAACGTCGGCAGCAATACGCATTCGTTTGCGATGTAGAAATTCGCGTAGCTCGCCGGCAGCCGGAGATCTTCGCGCACAATTTTCGCCGGCATCGGCAACGTGATTATCTCCAATGCCGCGCCTTTCCATTTCATCGCGCGCAATCGCGTCAGATTTTCCTGGAGCGGTTCGTAGTTCGCATCGACGCGATTTCCCTCGACCACCGTGACGATGGTCCGCTCGCTCACGAACCGCGCGAGATCATCGACGTGGCCATCGGTGTCGTCGCCTTCGATCCCGTCCCCCAGCCACAGGATTTCCGTAACGCCGAGATAATCGCGCAAACGCCGCTCGATCTCCGCGCGCGAAAGAGTCGGGTTGCGGTTCGGATTCAACAGACACGCTTCTGAGGTGAGCAAGGCGCCCGCGCCATTCACATCGATGGAGCCACCCTCCAAAATCATGCGCGGATAAAAGACCGGCGCGCCCAGGATCTCGCCGACGCGTGTAGGCACGACTTCATCGAGATCACAGGGTGGATACTTGCCGCCCCAGGCGTTGTAATCCCAATCGATGATGACTAGCCGCGGATCTTCCTGCCGCGTTAAAAAAATCGGGCCGTGATCGCGGCACCAGGGTTCATTAGTGGGAATGCGATGGAAGGTGAGGCGGTCGTGCGGCAAACCATCGAGGACCGCGAGCGCTTCCGCTTCGTGCGCGCCGTTGCAAACATTGATGCAAACCGGCTCGAAGCTGAGCAGCGTTTCCACCATCTTTCGGAGCGTGGGCAGGACGCGATCGAACGCACCGGGAAAGCTGATGCCTTCGCGGCGCGGCCAGGAAAGCCAGGTTGCGGCGTGCGGCTCCCATTCCGCCGGCATGCGATAGCCCAGCGCGGTCGGCGTAATCTGCGGTGGTGGCGTTTCGTCCATTGGCGTTGCTAGAGTCGCGCAGGCGTTTGGGCCTGCAATCTTGATTTATCGGGCAACGCCAGAACATTCTCGACAGAGCGGATCGTCGCGCACACCTTTGCGGGTTGTCGCAAAAAAATCCGTTCAGTCAGCCCATAGCAATCGAAATACTCATATGAAAATGAAAAATGTTTTCACCGTCATGGTTCTTCTCTCGCTGGCCGCCATTCGGACTCAGGCCACGCCGGTTGATGGCACAATCGCCAGCCTCAATGCCGATGCGCAAAAACCGGGTGGACCGGAGCGCGTTCTAAAGTCGATCTCCGCCAGCACGCATGTTCCGGTCGCAACCCTCGAGAAAGGGAAAGCAAAATTTAACCTGAGTTACGGCGATCTCTACATGGCGCACTCCATCGCCAACGCCTCGGGCAAGAGCTTCGACGAAATTGCGGCGCGCAAGGCCAAGGGCGACAGCTGGCAAAAAATTGCGGATGCCAACAACGTGAGCCTGGATGGCAAAAAGAAGGTCGTAAAACAAACGCCCAAGGGAACACCGACCCCGGCGCCGAAAAACTTGTCCGACAGCCAGCGCGATCAAATGAATCGCCGGAGCGATTATTCCCCCGGTTCGATGTCAGCGGCGAAGCCCTAGCGGCGCTGCCTGCAATCGTGATTTTTCGCCGTCCGCTAGTTCTCGTCCAAGTCCTGGTTGCGATCCTGGCCTTCGCTCCGGTTTCGTTCGGCGGAAACAAGAAAAAATAGCCGGCCCCCAAGGCAACCGCAACTCCGGCACCGCTGATCGAAGTCACCGGTGGCATCCTCGGCGTCAAACTTTTCGCACCGCTCGATGAAGCGCGGGAAAATCTTGCGCATTTCAAACTGGAGAAGGAGTCGACTGCAACCGGCGCGGAGCCGGAGCGTGAGGGCGGCGAACGAATGGTCTGGCGCCTGGCCGAGACCGAATATCTCTGGATCGTCGCCTGGGCGGACAAGGATGGAAAAGTCGTGAAGATCAGCGCTTCGGTCCGGCCCGAGAAGAAAAAGCCGTTTGTCGAAATCGGCGACCTCGGTCGCGCCAAGATGCACAACGATTCGATGGCGATGTGGAGCGTGCGGCGTCCCGATGGCGCGAGTTATCGTTTGGTCGCGAAGGGGCCGGCGGAGCACGCGCTCAGTATTTATATGTACAGCCTGGAAGCGGAAGGGATCGACTAGGCGACGGTCAATTAAAGCGCCGCCAAAACTGAGCGGCGCTGTTGCGAGGCGAGCAGAGGCGGAAATTCCATCGCCGCGGGAGAAGTGGTGTTACCGACAAAATGCACGGCGCTTCTTTGCAGTTCTCGCCAACGGTCCCATTTCAAATCCGGCGCGCCGGCCACGTGTCGCAGCAGGCTGCGCCATTCCATGAGCGCGCGTTCAATATCGCCGGAACGCAGCGATTCGTTCGTCATTCGGTAGCGCGCCCCCGGATTGAACACGAGTTCGCGGATCACTTCCGCTGCGCCCGAGCCATACTGAACGGGCACGCCCATTTCGAGATAACCAGCATAATCGGCGCGGCCGTAAACCCGCTGGCAAAGAATCCCGAGCCGCCCACCGAGAGGCGCGTCTTCACCAGCGAAGCGAGGACCGGCCCGGATGTTCGCCAGATCGAAAACGAGATCGTCGATCGGATAAGTTTCGTCTTCGAGCGCAGCGGCGATGGCCAGACCTTCGCCCGCCTGGAAAAAGGAAAAGAGAATGCCGCGGCGCGTTGGCGTTCCGTTTTCACTCACGAGACCAAGCTGGCGCCACGCGTAGGCGGGCGAGTTGGTGATTGTGGCAGTGAGATCGTGCTCCAACTCAGAACAAGCACGGCAAACGAGCGGAATCGCTTCGCGCTCGGGCGGCTCGAGCAAGGCGCGACCGTGCGCATCGATCACCGCGAAGATTTGTGCGTCGGAAAAATCGATGCGCGCGTAGACGGTGTTGCCGCGCGTGATGATCTCGGCGGTGTTCCCGCCGGTAAGTTCGGGAATCAAGGGAAGGACCGATGCATCGAAGAGGGCCTTGGTCGCAAATTGTAGCGGCGGTCCAAAGGAGAGCTTTTTTCGCAGCCAGTTCACCGGCGCGATGACGTCATCCACCACGATGGTCGCCAGTGGAATATCGCGACCGTAAATCCCCCGGTCGCGCAGCTTGCAGAGATTGCCGAAACCACGGCCATCGAGCATGCGCGGGACCGTCAGGGCCGGGACCCAGTTTTCATTTTCGCGCACGAAGAGCTGGCCTAACGAGACTTCCTGAGCCGACGCCGGTTTCGGTTCCTATTCGTTTTCCGAATTCAGGATTTCCGTGACCGGCCTCCGGACAAAACGCGCGCGTTCGACATCAACCAAAAGGCCGCATGGCTTTTCTCCGACAGCGAGGGAATGCTCGGAGCCGATCGGCACCTGCTGCGTGCTGTAAAGCGAGCGGCTCAATTCCACCGCCGCGGCGAATGGCGGTTCGCCGCGCTCGGCCGCCCCATGCATCACGCTGACCAGACTGGGCCAGTCCATCTGCGTGGCGCGCTTCAACTGGCGCGGGCGCGCGTCGGCGAGCCGCGGAATATCCGGCAGCATGAGAACGTATCCGATCTCATCCAGCCCGCGGCGGCCGGCGCGGCCAAACATTTGCAGAAGCTCATCGGGCTGGACGTGCCGCTCGAAATTTCCCGCCATGTAACGCGTATCCGTGATCAGGACCGAGCGCATGGAAAAATTGATCCCGGCTGCGAGCCCCATGGTCGCGACCACGACGTTCAACTGTCCGGCTTTGGCGAGCGGTTCGATCAAGCCGGCGCGGACCGCGTAGCTCAGCCCGCTGTGATGATAAGCGACGCGGCTGCGCAATAATTTGGCGAGTCGTTTGCCCGCGAGCGTTTCCTGTTCGGCCGAGAGCGGTAACGGATCGCGCACCGAGAGGGCCGAGGCGATGGCTTGCGCCATCTCTTCGCTGGCGTTGCGCCGCGGCGCGAAGACCAGGACGGGCGCGAGCTCGGCTCTCAGTGCTTTGCCGATCAGGCGCGGCCAGAAACTTTTGTCTGGACGAAATGGGACTCGGGCAACGCGCGCAGATCGATTTCTTCGAGCGGAACGGGCCGCTCGTTGTGCGAGATCAGGACCGGATCGCGCCCGATACGCTGAAACCAGGCGACGACGTCCTGCGGATTTTGGACGCTGCCGCTGAGAAGCAGGATCTGGGTTTGGCGGGGCGCGAGGGCGAGCGCCAATTCGTAATGCACGCCGCGCACTGGATCGGCGATCATTTGATATTCGTCGACCACGAGCAACGTCGGGCCGTCGCGGCGAAGCAAACGCGCGCGCTGCGTTTCCAGAGTCGC
This sequence comes from Chthoniobacterales bacterium, assembly GCA_003244145.1. Classification (GTDB taxonomy): domain Bacteria; phylum Verrucomicrobiota; class Verrucomicrobiia; order Chthoniobacterales; family UBA10450; genus AV80. Next base: position 4,721 of record QHBM01000126.1, on the reverse strand, counting down.
CACCAAAACCTTCGCTCCAAGATTGAGCGCGAGATCGCCCGTGGCGATGCCGACATCCCAGCCGCGTGCGCGCCATTCGGCGAGTTTGTCGTTGGCGAGGGCACGAGTCGGCACGGTAAAAATCGCCTGGCCTTTGAGCGACGAGTAAAGCAGTTCAAAGATGTAGGTCTTGCCCGAACCGGTCGGAGCCTGGACGACAACGTCCTTCCCGTCGCGAAGCGCGCGGACCGCCTCCTGTTGCCAGAGATCGGGAATCAGGAGGTTGATTTCGAGCGGTGACGGCATCCGGCAAAGTTCATGGGAACACCCTGCCCTTCAACCTGGCAAAGCTCTTCGCGGGCCCAAAATAATCGTGCCTTCCAAGTCCGTCCCGCTATCTTCGGCACTAATGAAGAAAAAGGCGCGCCGGACAGCGCGACAAACGGCGTCTCTCCCTCCAGGGAAGGCCAAAAAATCTTCAGGCCGTTCCCCCACGCGATCAGCCAAACGCCGAACCGAGCGGACCATCCCTTTGCCCGCTAAGAAATCCGGTCGGCTCGTTCTCGTTTTTCTTCCCAACCGTCGCGAGAAAACTTTGGTCGCGAACGCGCTCACGCGCGGCGGCATCCGGATGGAAGTTTTCGATCAACTCGATCTGCTCGCGGCGCAGATCAGCGACGAGACCGGCGTCGTTCTCCTCGCGGAAGAAGCACTCGCCGGCACGTCCGCCGCGCAATTAATGAACCGGCTGCGCACGCAACCCAAATGGTCGGACTTGCCGCTCCTCGTCGTGACCGGCGGGACCGAAGTGCACCGGCGGATCCGCGGCCTGGCTGGTGCAAGCGCGAACGTGATGCTGATCGCGCGCCCGTTGCGGAACTTCACCCTGATCAGCGCCGTCCGGGCGACGTTGCGCGCGCGCCGAAGCCAGTACGAAGCGCGTGATTTGATCGAGGAACGGGACACCGTTCTCGCCAGCATCAGCGAGGCCTTCTCGGCGCTGGATCGCAATTGGCGCTACACCCACGTCAACGACAAGGTCGCGGAGATGGCCGGCTGGCCGAAGGAAAAAATGATCGGACAGATCATCTGGGAAATTTTTCCCGAAGCAGTCGGGACGGAATTTTATGAGAAATGTCAACGCGTCATGCACCTGCGCGAGCCGAGCCACGGAGAATTTTTTTATAAGCCCTGGGGCCGCTGGATGGAGACGCGGATCTATCCCACAAAAGACGGGGTCGTAATTTTTCGGGCCGATGTTACGGAGCGCAAAAAACAGGAACAGCTCACGCACGAACGCGAGGCGAAATTAAGAGAGAGCCAGGAACGCTTGCAGCTGGCGACAGAAGCGGCTGATATCGGGACCTTCGATTTCTATCCGCGGACAGGCGAGCTGCAATTCTCTGAGCGGAGCCGGGAGTTGTTCGGCGTTCCGCCAGAAATGGAAGTCACCTACGAACTCTATCTCGCCGGTATCCATCCGGACGACCGCCACATCGTCCACGAAGCCGTCCAGGGTGTGCGTCAGCCCGGAAGCAGTGGCCGGTTCGGGATCGAATACCGCACCATCGGAGTGAAGGACGGAAAAGAACGATGGGTGGCCGAGCGTGGTCGCGGCGTCCTCGATGCCTCGGGCGAAGTGACGCGATTCATCGGAACGATGCTCGACATTACCGACGCGAAAAACGCCGAGATGCTTTTGCAGAGCGCGAAAAGCGAGGCGGAAGAAGCGAACCAGGCCAAGGATCAATTTCTCGCGATGCTCTCGCACGAGTTGCGTACGCCGCTTACGCCGGTGCTCATGACTATTGTGTCATTGCGACGCCAATCGGATTTGAGCGAGGATCTCCGCCGCGACCTCGAAGTGCTCCAGCGCAATGTGGAGCTCGAAGCGTTGCTCATCGACGACCTGCTCGACCTAACTCGAATCGCGCATGGCAAACTCGAATTGCATTGCGATGCGATGGATGTCCACGGAGCGATCGAGCACGCGCTGAGCATTTCCACCGTCGACCTTGCCAGCAAACACATTTCCGTGACGCGGCAGTACAAGGCGCGGGAGCATCATTGCTGGGCCGACCCTGCGCGATTGCAGCAGGTCTTTTGGAACCTCGTGAAAAATGCCGCGAAGTTCACGCGGGAAGGTGGCCGGCTCGATGTTTCGACGAGGAACAACGAGGCCCACCAGATCATCATCGAGATCGCGGATAACGGCATCGGCATCGATCCGGATGTGATGCCGAAAATTTTTGATGCGTTCGAACAAGGGGGCCGCGTGGTCACGAGAAAGTACGGCGGGCTCGGGCTCGGCCTCGCGATTTCGAAACGCGTGGTCGATCTTCATCGCGGTTCCATTACTGCGCACAGCGCGGGTCCGGGGCAGGGCGCGACCTTTGTCGTCACCCTGAACGCGATGGAAACGTCGTTGCTCGAGGGCCCCGTCTTGTTTCTCGAAAGCGAATCGGCGGAACCGCGCCACATCCAGATTCTCTTTGTCGAGGATCATGACGACACGGCGCAGGTGCTTGGCCGGATCCTGACCAATGCCGGATTCGACGTGAGCCACGCCGCGACGTTGGCGAAGGCGCGCGAGCTGGCGGCCGGGCGGCGCTTCGATCTTGTCGTGAGCGATCTTGGTTTGCCGGATGGGAGCGGCCTCGATCTGATGAGGGGATTGCGCGACGGGCAAGGCCTGTCCGGGATCGCGTTGAGCGGGTTTGGAACGGAGGACGATGTGGCCGCGAGCATCGCTGCTGGTTTCGCCGCGCACCTGATCAAACCGGTGGATTGGGCGCAGCTTCGGAAAGAGATCGAGCGGCTGGCGCCGCCGAGAGATTCCACAGCGCGCAGCGCGGCATAGGTGGATCGAGCGCTCGGCACTCGCGGAGAGCTTCAAGGAGCGTGCGCGGCCTCGCTCAACGATTGCCGCCGAGCAGCATTTCCTTGAATGAGCTGGTCTCGCTCGCGTGCGCATCCGCCGCGACCTGCGCCGGTGCGTGGTAGCCATGACACGTAAGGCAATCGGACGCGACCTTCTTAGTTTGCGGGCTGTGGCAAGTCACGCAATTCGCCTTGGCCGGCATGAGGAGATCGGAGGTCTCGCGGCTTTGGCGCGCGTTGTGACATTCATCGCATTTCACGCTCGCGTGTTTGGCGTGGTTGAATTGCGCCTGCGGCATCCAGCGATCCACCAGGATCGGTTTCGTGATCGTCGGCGCGCTGTTCGCCGCCATCTTCACTTCATGACAAAAAGCGCAGCCCGCGAAATTCGCCCGAATGGCCGCGGTCTGTTGCCGCTGCGGTTTGTACGGGTCGGTGGCGAAGAAAACGGCCCGCTCCAATTCTTCACCCGTGCGAAATTGCTCCTGAAGCTGCCGGATTTGTTGCACGACGAAGCTCTGTACGTCGGCATCGCGCGTCCTGCCTTTTTTTAGCCGCGCGTAGTCGCCGTATTGTGCCGGCAACGTGCGCAGGAAAGTACGAACGAGCGCCACATCGCCATGCGGGATTTTCAGCTCCGGATTTTTCACATCAAACTGGAGGGCGTGGCAGGCCTGGCAGTTCGCGGCAAAACTGATCCGCTGATAATAGCGGCCGCCCGGCTCGGGTTTGTGGCAGTAATTGCAATCGAGCTTCTGCCCGCTCACCGGCGGAATGTCGGCGGCGAAATGGCGCTGGTGATTGAAGCGAAGCACGTCGGGATCGCGCGCCTTTTGTTGGATGAGCTGAAATTCCGGATGATCGGCGGCGAAGGAAGAAAAGACCTGCGTGTAACCCGGCGCCGGCCGGGGCATTTCGAAGACGACCTGCTGCGGCGGGTGCGCGCGCAGATGGAAAACTGCCGGCGGCAGCGTGGTCCCTTTTTTCGCGGAGGCTTGCATGACCGCTGCGTTGCCGTGACACGAGGCGCATTCCGAATCCGCCACGCGCTTCATCGGACCCGGCCCGAGATGTTCCTGGTGGCAGACCGAACAGGAACGGTTCTCGACCACGTTCGGTTCGTGCAAATCGTATTTCTTCGGAAGCCCGAACGGCGGATGCTTTTCGTGACAATCCTGGCAGCGCAGATCGATCGATCTAAAATCGACTCCACGATGGAACCGGTCTTTCACGACGCCGCTGAATTTTGCGAGAGTGAGATCGTTGCCCGCCGCGGCGGATTTGTCATGACACTGCGCGCAATCCTTCGCGATCGTGGCGTGGCCGCTCGAGATGACTCCGGAGTTAAAGAACTCTTCGTTGCCGTGCCGTTGGAAAAGGACGACGCCCGCGACTCCGCCGGCAAGGGCGAGGAAGCTGGCGCAGAAACGCGCCACCCGCCACGGATGTTTCCGTTTGTAGTAACCGAGATTGCCTTTGTAGCGCTCAGCGATCTGTTTTTGGGTGCGTCCCGGCGTGGCCATGATGCGCGCTCAATAATAAAAAAGTGTCACCCAGGCGTGCCAGATCGTGAGGATCAGGAGCAAAAACGAAAACGGCACATGCACGAAAAGCCAGCCGTGGAGCCAGTGTTGCAAACGCACCTGCAGATCGAGCATGCGCCGCTCGTCGCACCAGTTCTGAATTTCTTCGACGCGGCTACGATACGCTTCCGCCACGCGCAGTTTCACGAACCGGAAAGTGTCGTCGGAAAAACGCGGCTTGTTCATGCGCATACGGTCACCGCGTCGCGCGCTGAGATAGGGAATAATCTGCCGGTCGATAAACTCGACCAGCGCCGCCTCCGAGGCGGGATCGGCGGG
>QHBM01000042.1:4883-50025 GCA_003244145.1 Chthoniobacterales bacterium | reverse complement strand
GCGACGCTGAGGCAATCGAGTTTCAACGGCAACGGAATGCGGCGGAGCAAATCGGCCATGAGGATCACGCTGCCGTTCAGGATCGCGATCACAGTCAGATCGCGGTCATGATAATCCTGCGAAATCTGTGCGGCGAGTTCGTCCAGCCGCCGGTGAATCGTCGCCTCATCAATAAGGATTCGCTCGAGATCGGCTTGCATCGTTGGGTGAACTATCGAGCGTTCGCGGGCTGCTGCGAAGTCAAAACTTGTGCGGCAGCTGCTGGCATCGTTCCTCAGTAGCCTTAATTCCTTCGCGCTCTTACAACTTCCTGAGAGATCTGCGTGACCCGGTAGCTTCGGTCCACCTTAAGGGTGATGTCGAGTTCTCCAGTTGCCGGCTGCCTTTGCGGAGTCAAAAGCGTGTAATTCATCCCGAACTTGATGATCCACAGGGAACTACCAGGATCGTCGGTGAAAATCGGAGTTGTTGTAACCGTGTAGTTCCGAAACGGATACTGTTTGTTGTCTCGACGATGCTGAGAGATCAACAACTCGCGGGTGACGAGTCCATATTGATAATAGGCCACTTTCGGCGCCCAAAAATCCTCGGTTGCCTTGGGATCGTTGCTCGCGAGAACCGAGCAGAGCCGATACGGAATGCCTTTGAGCAAGAGTTGGTTTTTAGATTCTTCCGCGGCCCTCGCCTGAGTCTCAGCGACTCTCGCTTGAGCCTCAGCGGCCCTCGCGTCAGCCTCACGCTTTTCGGCCAGTTTGAGCGCTTCCTGAGCCGTCTGTCGTTCCTGTTCTGCTCGCTTTCGGTGTTTCTCCTCATTCGCTTTCGCAGCAATAGCCTGGTCTGTAAGTTGGCCGGTCATAAAGACCAGATAGGCCATCACAACGCAGAGCACGGCGAAGACGGCTCCCGCACTACCGTAGGCCAAACGCGCTTTTCGAAGTCGACGAATTTGCGCAGCCGCTGAGTCGGCGCGCTCCTTCGCCTCCGCTAGCTCCGCCGACTCGCGTTTCCTGAGATCTTCGATAGCGTTGAGTTCATGACGCCGAGTTCGATTTTCGGTCACCACCTTCGTTAGAACATCGTGAGCGAGCTCCACTCGGTGGAGCCCGTGCCTTTCATCCACCTGCAGGAGTCGTCGATGAACCAGTTGATAGATGGCCTGCGAGTCTACTCCGGCAGAGGCCAACTCCGCCCTGGCAGTCTCGACCGCCACGGTCCCGCGGTGGCCTGCTGGCGTAAGCAGGCGATCTTCTACGAAGGCTCGCGCGGCGGCTCTTTGTCCTTCCGGCAGGAACTCGAAGCAGCGCAAATAGAATTCATCCAGGATGCGATGGCTACGACCGTGGAGCAGGTCTAAACTAATTAGGGGCAGCTTATCAATGATCCGTTGGGCATTCAGTTCGGAACAGATGAGGCTCAGCAGCGCGGGATCGACTTCTAGTCGCATTTGGGTTTGATCGGAATCGCCACTATCTCTTTCGCCAATAAATGAAATAATTTCCCGGGCGACTGATTCGCTTATGATTGCGTGCCCGGGTCCTAGAATTGCGTCCAACGCCTGCTGCGGATCCATTGCACTCAGGCGAAACCGGTTTTCCATCACCGAGGGCAGTCGCGCTTTGAGATCCTCGAGGTGCGGCAGGTAATCCTCTCGCAAGCTGATAACGATTCGGCACGTCTCGCTGGCGAAATCATAATCGCTGATGATCGAGGCATCCCGCTCGAGTCGCGCCTTGAGTTCCTCCGGTGGCCGGTTCTCCACCAAGGAGGCCAGTTCGCTCAGGAAATGACGGCGGCGCGATTCCCCCTCTGGAGAGCCCAGCCACCGCGTGAAAATCTCCTCGAATTGATCGAAGACCAAGATCACGCACACACTTCGGTCCCGGCTTCGAAGTGCACTCACCTTGCGATGAAACAGACTCCAGAGAGACTCGCCGGCGGGGAATTCTTTGAAAGCTATGTCGGGCGGAACTTCCAGGCGATCGGCAATGGCCCTTCTTACCTGGTCGACTACATCTAGCTCCTGAGATTCATGATCCAGCCTGACTAGGATTGGAAGGGAATCAGCTTTTGTGAGTGCGGGGAATACCCCCGCCTGGAGCAGCGAGGTCTTGCCGAGGCCCGATACGCCGAAAAGAACGGTAAGCACCTGCCTTTTAATGCGTCGAACCAGTTCCTCTACTTCCCGGTCGCGGCCGCGAAAGAAAGAATGGTTCTCCTCCGTGAAGGCATGAAGGCTCGGCCAGGGATGCTGCTCATCGAGCACAATTCGCTCTGGAGCGAACTCCTTGTCGGCCTGGGCCATTGCTTATCCGCTATGGTGTTACTAACTCCGTTGGACGTCTCCGTCGCTCCTTCGCGGCGTCGCTCAAATGGCGGAGTTGCTCTGCAAACTCCGGACTTGGGACGCCTTGCGGAATATGCTCGAACTGTTTCCGGCGAAAGCTAGTTGGCACAAAGAGGGCGTCTTGGGGCAGCGCATCGAGCATCACCGGCACAATGAAGGCGGCGCTTTGATCACTTCGCCGGGCGATTGTGTCCGCGAAGTTCCACTCGGCCCGAAAGTAGACATTGTGTAGGAATTTCTGGGTGTGATTAGAAATCACCGGAAGGAAAAGTATGCTTCGCTGAATGTTGCGTTCAATTTCATCCTCCCAGTCGCTGCCGGCCATTAAGTGATCCTTGTCGAACCAGACAGGGAGTCCTGCGGTATCCAGCGCCGTCTTAAGCCGGCGTACGGCTTCAATGTCCTCACTCGCGTAGCTGATGAAGATCGCATCATTCGGCATCCGAGATGGCGGAGGGATGTAGGGGGGAGTACCTGCTCGTGGCAACGAGCCATGACGCGCGATCCATCGCCGGTGCAACTCATCGACAAAGGCGATCGGGTCGCGGATTTCGATTCGTGTTTTGCTGGCGAAAGTTCGCAAGAAAAGAACAAGGTTCGCATCGCTCTCCAACCCGTCGGCGGTCAGTAAATCGTAGCTCTTTTTTTCCGACAAGCGAAGACGTTTGGCGGTGCGGAGAAAGAGGCGAGCAAGCCAATCCGAGAACGTGCCACCTAGGAACAAGAGATGGTTGTCCCCGAGGGCGTCGAAAAAATTGGGCAGCCTGTTCGCTGCTCCCTGCAGCCGAAAGAAAAACTCCAACAGATCTTCATCCGACACGACAAACTGATCCGGAATCTTGGAAAGGCTACCGAGCAGATGATATACAGTGGGTGATTCCAGGCTGCTGTATTGGCGCGGAAGATCGTCGGGTTCCCGAGGAGTAAAAGACAAAGTCGCGGTCCCATCCACCCCGCCGAAACGCACCGAGTTTATCGCATTCCGCAATAGCGGATCTGGGGTCGTCGTGAGAAACAGCTGCAGATGTCGAATCTCGGCGAGCTTCACCAGCGTAGGTGGCGGTTCCGGCGCCAATTCCGCAAAGACCTCGCAGAGACGACCGTAAACTCGGTCAATAGTGTTGCGAGTTCGATCGGCCGATACGTAATCGCATACTACGTTGTTAAGCGTTCGGCTATCCCTGAGTGGCTTGGCCGGCAATCGGAGTCGCTGCGCGAGCTTTTCCGCCAGAACGCGGTAAAGCGGGAATTTGGCACCCTCGACTTCGATTGTTAGCAGCTCTGATCCAACAATCGGGATAATGCTGCGATCGACAACGTCATCGAGTAGGTCTTCCCAATCGCGTTCGTCCCACCCCGCCAGCTCTTGATTATTCGATTCAGTCATTATGGGGAAACCGCGCAATCATTGCAATTCTGCAGGTATGATCAAGAGCAATCCGTTAAATCTGCACTTGAGGGCACGATCGCGTCTACGAAACAACATCGTAGGATCCGCTTCTTGCATCGCTGGCTATCGAATGTTCGCGGGCTGGTGCGAAGTCAAAAACTGCCGGTGATTGCGCACTTCCGCGTGATCGCTAGCGTCCGGGCAACGGCAATGAGCGTTCGCAGCGAGCAATTCGAAGTCCGCACCAGGGGCAAAGGGACCTACGAAATCACCGATCATATCCGGCAGGTCGTCAAGCAAAGCGGCATCGCTACCGGCACCGTGACGGTCTTCGTCCAGCACACCAGCTGCAGCCTCATCATCATGGAGAACGCCGATCCGACCGCACGCTGCGATCTGGAAAAGTTTTTCGATCGGCTCGTGCCGGAGAACGAACCGTACTTCGAACACAACGACGAAGGACCGGACGATATGCCGTCGCACATCCGGATGGTGTTGACGCGTTCCAGTGAGGTGATTCCCATCGCCGATTCTCAAATGCAATTGGGAACGTGGCAGGGAATTTTTCTCTTCGAGCATCGGCGAGCGGCGCACCGGCGGAAGATTTTCGTCACGGTGATGGGCGAGTAAAGTAAATCGCGTCCACCACGCGGAGCGACTTCTCGTTAGGCAAGAGCGACTGCTCCATTTGATTCATGACGTAGGCGAAGGAGATGCCCTTCTCGGGATCGGCGAAGGCATGACTGCCGCCGGCGCCGGGATGGCCAAAGGCGAGGGAGGACGGGCCGAAGATGCGCCTTTGAGTCTCCGGCGGATCTTTCATGAAGCCGGCCGAAAACGCGGTCGGAATTTGAAAAACACGATCGATTCCGAAGGCAAGTGTTGTCGTCATTTGCGCGATGGTTTCGCGCGCGAAAAAGCGGCGTCCGTCCAGTTCTCCGCCGTTCGCGAGCATCGCATAAAATTTCGCCAGCGATAAGGCGCTGCCGATTCCGCCAAACGAAACGAACGGCCGCGCACGGTTTTCACGGCTGTTCATGGCGCTCACCGACTGCAGTCCGCGCGGTGAGGTGAATGCTTTGCGCGCGAGCGTTCCGGGAGTGGCGAGGTCTCGATAAAATTGCGCCGGCGCCGCTATCCCGTCCGCCTTCGCCGCGTAAATCGTGGCGACTCGCCCCTCCTCGGATTCGGGCAAACCGATCCAGATATCGAGAGTGAGCGGATCGCCGAATATTTTCCGCCAATACTCACTCACCGTGCTTTTGGAAATCCGGCGCACGAGCTCATCGACGAAAAATCCGAAGGTGCGCGCATGATAACCGTGGGCGGTTCCGGGCGGCCAAAGGGGCGCCTGTTTTTCCAGTGCGGCGATGACAGCGGGGTAATCGAGTACATCCACCGCCACGTCGAGGGCAGCAAGACCGGCCTGATGCGAGAGCAATTGCGCGAGTGTGATTTCGCCTTTGTCGGCCTGCGCGAATTCCGGCCAGAACTCAGCGACGCGGCGCGTTAGCGCGATGCCGCGCTCTTGAAGGACGTGGAGCAAACACGCGCTGCCCAGACCTTTCGTGGCCGACCAGAAAAGAACGATCGTGTCCGGGGTCCACGGTATTTCCCGCTTCGCATCGCGGAATCCGCCGTGGAGCTCCAGGACGGGTTTTCCGTTTTGCCAAACGGATACCGCCGCACCGAGTTCGCCGAAGCGCGTGAAATTTTCGTCGAAGAGTGGAGTCAAACGTTTCTTCAGTTCGCCCGAATCGAGCATTTCAGAATGTGGAGGGACGACCTCCGTGTCGTCCAACGAAATCAAGGCGCGAGAGCGTGCTCGCTCAAATCACCGCGTGAAGGGCTTTCAGATCGGGATCCTTCTTCGCCAGATCGCGGAAGGAGCTGTCCATCTTAAAGCTGATCTGCAGATTCTCCCGCGCGTCATGAACGTTACCGAGCAGCGCGTCGTAACAACCCATGTTGTAGTAATAGATCGGCTCCTTCAACAGTGCGACCGGGCCCGTGATCAGGAGATCTTTCGCTTCGGCGGTCTTGCCGAGCTGATGCAGACAAAAGCCGGCATGTAGAAATCCCGCACCGGCATCGGGGGCGACGCGACATAGCTTTTGGCTGACGCGAAGCGCGAGCGCCCATCTTTTTCTCCGCATGAGATGATGGAGGCGAAGCTGAAGAACCTCGGGGCGATTTTGGAATCGCCGATCGATGGCGTCGAGTTCGGCGAGTGATTCGCGCGTCATGCCCAGCTCTGCGTAACCGCAGGCGGCCTGCAATTGCCATTCAAACTGCACGGTTCCCTATTTAGCAAATCGCTTGCCATGGGCATCCGGGATCGTACCTATCCGGCCCTCTGAGACCGCCGCTACAGGAGGAGCTGCTCGAGTTCCGTGAGTCGCCGCTCGAAAAGGCGCAGCGCGCTTTCGATGGGCGCCGATGTGGCCATGTCGACGCCAGCCGCCCGGAGCGTTTCGAGCGGGAACTTCGAGCCGCCTGACTTCAGAAAAGCGAGATAGTCTTCCACGCTGCCCGGTTCTCCCGCGAGAACCCGTTCCGAGAGGGCAATCGCGGCGGAAATTCCAGTGGCGTATTTGTAAACGTAAAACGCGTTATAGAAATGCGGGATGCGCAGGCATTCCAAATCGAGTTGAGGATCGAGCACGACGTTTTCTCCAAAGTAAGCCTGGAGGAGGGCGCGGTACTCGGATTTGAAAACATCGAGGGTCAGGGCATCCCCGCGTTCTTCGATGGCGTGAATGATCTTCTCGAATTCCGCGAACATGGTCTGGCGGAAAAGCGTGCCGCGAATGTCGTCGATCTGGCGGTTGATGATGTAGGCGCGCATTTTTTTGTCGTCGGTCTTCTCGAGGAGATGATGCGTGAGCAGCTCCTCGTTGAAAGTGGAAGCGACTTCGGCCAGGAAAATCGGGTAGTTGTAATCCTGGTAGCGTTGCGATTTTTGCGCGAACCAGGTGTGCATCGAGTGCCCCGCTTCGTGCGCGAGCGTGTAAACGTCGGAGAAGACATCGCTCTTGTAGTTCATCAGGATGTAGGGCGGCGCGCCGAAGCTGCCGGAAGAGAAAGCGCCGCTGCGTTTGCCTTTCGTCTCGTAGCGATCGCACCAACGGCCGCGCAAACCCTCGCTTAAGATCGCAGTGTAATCCGGTCCGAGCGGCGCAAAGGCTGCGAGAATCTCTTCGGTCGCTTCGTCGAAGGTCACGCGTGAATCGATCTCCGGGACGAGGGGGACGTACGTATCGTAGTGATGAAGTTCGTCCAAGCCGAGGACCCGGCGGCGCAATTCATGATAGCGGAAGAGCGGCGCGAAATTTTTCCGGACTGCGGAAATGAGTCCGTCATAGACCGCGGGTGGGATGTCGTCGCGAAAAAGAGACGCTTCGAGGGCGGAGGAATAATTCCGGGCCCGGGCGCGGAAGACGTCGGCCTTCACCGAATAGGAGAGAGCCGAGGCGAGGGTGAACTGGTGGTCCTGAAATTCCTCGTAGAATTGGTGAAAGGCCCGTTTCCGCAGGGCGTGATCCCGTTTCACCAGGAAGGAGCTGTAGGAACTTTGCGTGAGCGTTTTTTCCTCGCCGCTCTCGTCGGTTAACACTCCGAATTTCATGTCGACATCCGTGAGCTGCGAGAAAGCGTCGTCGTAGCCATCGAGCGCGGAACTGCCGAGCGCGAGCAGGCGTTCTTCGCGCTCCGACAAGACATGCGGTTTCATCCGGCGAATTTTCTTCAGCGCCCTCTTCCATTCCGCCAGTGCCGGATCGTCCAGAAAGGCGACGAACTTCTCGTCCGGGATCGCTTGAATCTCCGGCGTCAGGAAGGAGGAGGCTTCGCTGATTTTGGTGAGAAGGTTTTGCAATTGCCCCATGCGCGCCAGGTATTCGGGGTTCGCGCTATCTTCGGCGAGCTGAAGCGAAGCGTAGTGGTAAAGCCGCTCGATTTTTTGATCGAGCGATTTTTCAAACTCCAGGACGGCGGCCAGCGTTTCGGCGGATTCGGCGAGCCGGCCCCTCCACTCTTTGATCTGCGGATAGGCTTGTTGGAGCCAGGTGAAGTCCTCAGTCCATTTGTCGGGTGCGTTGAAAAGATGAGTCAGATCCCATTTGTCGGAGTCGGGGAGATCGGCGCGGGTAAGGGTTTTCAAAGTGGTCATTGTCGAAAGAAGAGGGAAACCCTCCTTCGCAAGGCTACGGCGGGCAAGCTGTCCTACTCCGAAATGTCGCGCATCGCAGGATGCCGCGCGATCAATCTCATCGCCTTGCCCATCAATCCGATTCCGGGCGGGATCCGATGCCAGGGGGAAGCGCCTGACGGATGCGGCAGCGGAATTAGATCGAAAGCGTGACGCGCACGGCTGATCTGGAAGGTTCGGCCGACGACTTCGTCCAGTTTCGCGAACGCGATGAATTGCGCGATCGCAAGTTTCCCAACCGGGATGATCAACCGGGGTCGCAACAAATCGAGTTCATCGTTCATCCACGTGGCGCAGTTCCGAATCTCATCCGGCGCCGGCACGCGATCGCCGCCCACGGTGGTCTTGCCGGGAAAGCAACGGCATACGGCCGCGAAATAAATCCGCGCACGCACTTGCTCTTCATTAAGATGACAAAACTGCTGGAACCAACCGAACAACGTCCGGCCCGCAGTCCAGGCGAACGGGCGGCCGAGCACCGGCTCTTTTACGCCGGGTGCCTGGCCGACGAGAATCACCCGACTGACGACCGGGCCACCCGAGACAGGCGGCGGCAGCATGCGGGGGCAGCGCCGGCATTGCCGCAAACGGGCGACGTGTTGATCCAGAAGCCGCTGCCGTTTCGAACTCATTGCAGCCGCGGTCTTCTCAGTGGCGAAAGATCGCGATGACTCCGTCGAAGAGGACGATCAGTTTGCCGAGCTCGCGCATGGCCCAAGATAGGTGGAGAGAGTCTCCTGCCAAGCGCACGTGCTCCTTGGATCACCAATTCGGACGCTACTCTTCCGCGATCTTGTCGTTGATGCGCGCGAGGATGTCATCGACGCGTGCGTCAAATCCCGCGGCGAGCTGTTTGAGTTTTTCAACCTGTTCTGGCGTGAGCACCGCGCGGATTCGCTCTGAAATAAACGCGCGTCTGACATTCAGGTCCGCCTCGACCTGGGCCACGCGCGCGGCCTGCGCCCGAATGGCGGCCTCGTTCACCGGCACAGTGTGGATCGTTTTTCGCAAGGCCCTGCGTTCGCGGACATGTTGCGCAACCAGCGGCTGAAGCGTCGGTCGAGATTCGCGGAGAACAGCGCGGATCTGTTGCCGCTGGGAATCGCTCACGCCCAGCTCGGCGATTTTCCCGAAAAGAAAATGCCGGAAAGGATGAGGTCGGATGGAATCGGTGGCTCCGAATGCCCACCCGATGCCGACTAGGCCGGTCAGCGCGACCGCCCCGGCGCAGGAGAATATTTTCAATTTGTTCATAGGTTTCTTCTTTCAAGGGGACAGACGGAAAGGAGTGGAGGGCGGTTACATTTCTTTTGCCGAACCAGCGAGGCTGGTTGCGCAGTCGCCTCACCGCGCAGAACTTCGCGGACAGCGATGCCAGTCCAATTCCGAGATTATTACGAGACGCTTGGTGTTTCCAAGACCGCGACAGACGACGAAATCCGCAAGGCGTTCCGGAAACTCGCGCGCAAATACCATCCCGACGTGGCCAAGGATAAGGCGACGGCGGAGGAGAAATTTAAGCAACTCAATGAGGCTTACGAAGTTCTCGGTGATCCGGAGAAGCGAAGGAAGTACGACGAGCTCGGCGCCAATTGGAACCAGCCGGGCGGATTTCAGCCGCCACCCGGATGGGATCAGCAACAGCGCGGAGGCGGCTTCCGGCGCTACGGCGGCGGAGAGGGCGGCGGTGTGGAATTCGAATTTGGTGGAACTGGCTTCAGCGATTTCTTCGAAGCGTTTTTCGGTGGCGGACGAAGCCAGGCTGGTTTTGGCGGCGGCAGTTTTGGACAACGGCCGAGAGGTCCGGAAAAAGGCAGCGACGTCGAAGCCGACATCATGGTCACGCTCGAGGAAGCACTCCACGGTTCGAAACGAACGGTTTCATTGCGTCGCAGCAATTCGGACAAGGTCGAAACCTATCAGGTCAAGATTCCGAAAGGGGTGCACGAAGGGCAACGCATCCGGCTCGCCGGTCAGGGCGAAGCCGGAGCAGCGGGAGGAAAAAGCGGCGACCTATTTTTGAGGGTGCGTTTGGCGCGGCATCCGGATTTCACGGTCGAGGGAAGCGACTTGATTTATGAAGTCAAGATTCCGCCGTGGCAAGCCGCCTTGGGAGGCGAACTGCAGGTTCCGACGCTGGAGAATAAGGTCCGATTGAAAATTCCCCCGGGCACCCAGGCTGGTCAGCGCTTTCGATTACGCGGGCATGGACTTCCGACCGCGTCGGGAGCGCGTGGAGATTTGTTTGTCGTTACGCAGATTGAGATTCCGAAAAAATTGACTGATCCCGAACGGGAAATCTGGCGGCAACTGGCCGAACTACACGGGAGCTGACGCTTTCGCTCGACAGTGGCGCGGGCAGCGGATTAGAAACGCTACCGATGAAGATCGCGCTCGGGACGGATCACGCCGGCTTCCACTACAAAGAAAAAGTGAAGGCACTCCTTGTCCAACTCGGCCATGAAGTGACCGACTTCGGAACCTTCAGCGAGGAACCGGTCGATTATCCGCTCTTTATTCGACCGGCCGCGGAATCGGTGGTGAAAGGGCAATGCGAGCGGGCGATCGTTTTTGGCGGTTCGGGAAACGGCGAGGCCATCGCCGCGAACAAAGTGCGCGGGGTGCGTTGCGCGCTCTGTTGGAATGAAGAAACCGCACGACTTTCGAGACAGCATAACGACGCCAATGTGCTCTCGATGGGAGAACGCGTGATCCCCGAGGAAACTGCACTCGCCATTGTGCGAGTCTGGTTAACGACGGCCTTCGAAGGCGGGCGTCACGCGCAACGCATCGCGCAGTTGGAACCGTAACTCACCGCCAGCGATCGACGGCTACGGCCGCGATGAAAATCGCGCTGACAAATGCGTTGCTTTGAAAGAAGGCGCGGTTGATTGCGGCGAGATCTAGCTTGCTTGCGCTGCGATGCTCATAAAAGAGCGCGGCGGCGACCAGCGGCATGGCCGCATAATAAATAATTCCAAGTCTAGCGACGACGCCGAACGCAATCAGCGCCAGGAACATTAGGAGGTGGAGCCATTGCGCCAGGCGCAAACTCTGGGCCACCCCGAGTTTGACCACGAGCGAGTGCATTACTTCGCGGCGATCGAAATCGACGTCCTGGGTCGCGTAAATCAAATCGAACCCTGCGACCCAGCAGAGAACTCCAGCTCCCAGGACCAAGGGCGGAAAACCAATGCGGCCGGTTTGCGCAATCCACGCGCCGACCGGCGCGACGGCCAGGGCGAATCCGAGGAAAAAATGGGTGGCGTTTGTGAATCGCTTCGTCAACGAGTAGAAAAAGATGATGGCGAGGGCGACCGGGGCCAGCCAGCCTGTCATCCGGTTAATGGCCGCGCTCGCCGCCACAAACCCACCGGCACTCAAAACCAGCAGCGCCCAGGCGAGCGGTTTTTCTACGAGGCGATGTCGGATTGCCGTTCGCGCGTTTCTCTGGTCGAGCGACCAGTCGCACAAGCGGTTGAAGAGCATGGCCGCTGTTCGCGCCAGGACCATGCACAGGAGAACGAGCAACATCATCCGCCCAGTCGGCCGGCCATTTCCCGCGACCAGGAGAGATCCCAAGGCGAACGGCAGAGCGAAAATCGTATGCGAAAACCGAATCAGGCGCAGAAAACGCGCAACCATGTTTCCCTGCGGCAGCGGTTCGGATTCGGAGTTCACGAGTTCGCCAGGAGTTCCTCGGTCCGTCGTCGCGCCGCGGAGAGAATCGGCGTGCCATGCGCAAACAGCATTCGTTCGAAGGGGTAGGCGAGAAGTTTCTCCAAGGATCGGTGCATCAGTTTTGAGTCGGAACAGTATTTGGCCGGCAACAAGGCGAAACCATATGGTTCGAAGTTAATCAACGCGTCGCCCACGACCATCGTTCCTCCGTCTGCGTCGTAATGCAGCGCCATTTCGCCTGCGGGCCCGCCCTCGATCGCAATCGCCGTCAGTCCGGATGAGAAAACTTCGCCATCCCGAAGAGCTGCGATTTTGGGAAAATCCAAGGCCTCCTTCACCGCCTGGTGAGCGTGAATGGAGAGAGCGAATCTACGGGAGAAATCCCCCGTCGAGCGGACGTGATTGGCGTTTGTCACGATGATCCCCGCCATCTTCCCGCGTAATTCCAGTTCAACCAGCGCTTCCGGCTCCAGCGGAACGGGATCGATCAGGTAAATGCCAGCCGGCGTGGCCAGTCCGGTCGCGAAAAGATCCGCCTTAACCGTGGGGTCGTAGAGTTGCCAAATGAAAAGTCCCGAAGCGACTTGTTGGATTTCCTGGGCGGCCCGCATCGGGTGGAGCATCGGCCGGTCGACCTCCTCTCTCAAGAACCGGTTTAAGGCCAATTCGGGCGGGTGGCATCGTAGATGCTATACGGAGTATAATTACCATAACATGATAACCTTCTCCTACCAAGCACGTGACGCCTCCGGAAAGATAGTTTCCGGGATCCAGGACGCACTTAACGAAGACAATGCGGTAACCAGCCTGATGAGCCGGGGATTGATGGTCCTCTCCCTCCAGGCAAAGGCGGCCGCCAACAAATCCCGCAAGAAAACCTGGACAGTCAAAGAGACTGACCTGGTTCTTTTTACCCGGCAGCTTTCGACCATGATCGAAGCCGGTATTTCTCTGGTCCAGGCCTTGACGGCCCTCTACGACCAGTGCGACCCCAAGCGCCAGCGCAGCCTGCGCAATATTATCAGTGACGTGACTACGCGCGTCCAAGGCGGCGAAACGTTCAACGAATCGATTGCGAAACATCCGCGCGTCTTCGATCGGCTTTTCGTCAGCATGGTGAAAGCGGGTGAGCACGGCGGTTTGCTCGCGGAGATTCTCGACCGGCTCGCGGGCTTTCTCGAAGCGAGCGCGCGACTGCGCAAGAAAGTGAAATCCGCCATGACCTATCCGGTCATCGTCATCTCCATCGCATTTGCGATCACGACGTTTCTTATCGTGAAAGTGGTGCCGATCTTCGGCGAAATCTTCAAGGACTTCGGCTCGAAGTTGCCCGCACCCACTCAATTCCTGATCGACTTGAGCGATTTCATGCGCGGCGAATGGTATTTCCTCATACTCGGCGCCGGCAGCATCTTTTTTGGCCTGCGTTTTTTTCTTCGTTCCTCTGGCGGCAAGAAATTCGCGGATAAATGGAAATTGAAGCTGCCCGTCTTTGGGCCGCTTCTGCATAAGATTTGCATGTCGCGCTTTTCGCGCACGTTCGCCCAGCTCATCCGCAGTGGCGTGCCGATTCTGGAGGTGCTCGACATCGTCGGTGGTGCTTCCGGCAATCACGTGATCGAAACGAGCATCAGAGGCGTGAGCGAAGACGTGGAAAAAGGCGACAATCTTTCCATCGCGCTTTCCAAGAAGCCGATCTTCCCACCGATGATGCTGCGAATGGTCGCCGCGGGTGAAGCGACCGGCAAGATCGATACCATGCTCGAAAAGATGGCCGACTTCTGGGACGAAGAAATCGAGGCCATGCTGGACGCCCTGACCTCATTGATCGAACCCCTTTTGATTGTATTCCTCGGTGTGATCGTCGGCGGCATCGTCATCGCGATGTTCCTGCCGATCTTCAAACTGAACGAAGTAGTTTCGCAGAGCAAAAGCTAAGGAGAAGCCTCGCTCATGTGTGGGAAGGAGTGGATCGCAAGGTCCACTCCTTTTCCTTTTCCGGTGATTCTACTTTTCTTTTTCTGTTCCGCTTCTGGTGGTGCGCGCCACGTCCTCCACCTTGGCATACATCTCGCGATAGATCCGCTCGATCGCGCTGGCCGGATCCTCCAGCATCATGTTTTCCTTGATCACACTCGCGTAGATCGCAAACGAGAACGGTGAAACCACCGGAAGTTCCAGGAGCTTCCACTCGAACGTCTGCACTTCTTCCAGGAATCGATACGCATTCTCCGCATCCAAGAAAGTATGCGTCGCCTGGCGATACGCTTCGACCAGGAGTGGATGCCCCGGCTCGTGCTGTTCCAGGACCCGGAACAATACTTCGGCGCTCCAGCTCAGTTGTTTCTGCTGGCGCTTTCGTCCCGGGAGATTTCTTGGCACCATCAAGCCGGTCTGCGCCACCCCGCGAAATTGCCACTTCACCAACTCCGATCCGAGCAGAGCGGCGGCGAGATCGCCTTCGGCCTTGGCGGGCTCGAAACATTTTCGCAACTCGGCCAGCGGGAGTTCCTGATATCGACGCAGCGTCAGCAGGAATCCGTAATCGTCGATCGTTACCAATGCGTTTCCGCCAATCCGATTTTTGACCCGAAGTGCGACGATCCGCGACAAGGCGTCATTCGCACTGCGTCCGATGAGCGAATGAAAAAAATAATGGGCACGGTCTCCGTCGCGATGAAGCTCGATCAACATTTTCCGGCCGACTGGGATGTCGGAAATGCTTAGCTGCGCCCGAAACAGCTCCACGATCGCCTGCGCATTTGCGATCGAAATCTCGTAATGCTCGACGAGCCAGTCGGCTATGGCGGCGTCATCGCGATTGCGGCGCATCTGCTTTGCGATTTCCGTCCGCAACTGGCGAACGGCACGCGCAAGTCCTGACGTCAGCGGCATCTTCGCGGCGTTCCATCGCGGCACGGTCGGCAAGTGGCCATCCGCGCGTTCGACGTAAGCCTCCTGCACGCCGGTATCGATCAACCGCACGATCCTTCCGCCCAGCACAAACAAATCGCCGATCTTGAGTTGTTTGATGAAATTTTCCTCGACCGAACCCAGGCGGCGCCGGCGCAGCAGCACATCGATGAAACCTTCGGAGTGGATCGTCCCGATATTGACCAGGAACTCGCGCGCGATCCGCGGGTGAGCCAGGGAGATGACTCCGTCCTCGATCCGAATCTTCCCAAAAACTCCGACATATTGCTTTTCCAAGGAGGCGCCGCCGCCTTCGAGATATTGGAGAATGCGATCGAACTCCGCGCGGCTAAGTTCGCGAAAAGGGTAGGCGCGGCGAACGAGGGCAGAAGCTTCATCCACAGCGATGGGAGCGAGCGCGGCCAATCCCACGATGTGCTGCGCCACCACGTCGTAGGGTTTCTCCTGGATGCGGATCGGATCCAGCGCGCGTTCCCGCACGAGTTTCGCTGTGACGGTCGCCTCCACGAGATCGTTGATGTTTGTTGCCACGAGAACGCCGTGACTGCTGCGATTGAGGGAATGGCCGGAGCGTCCGATGCGTTGGATCGCGCGCGAAACACCTTTCGGCGTCGCGACCATCACCACGAGATCAACCGCGCCGATGTCGATCCCCATTTCCAGGCTCGTCGAACAAACGACGGCGCGGAGTTCGCCGTTCTTCAAGCGATCTTCCACTTCAAGTCGCACGCTGCGATCGAGCGAAGCGTGATGGATCTCGATCTGCGGCGCCAGATCTGGTAGCAATTCTCGCAGCCGCAAACCGACTTGCTCGGCCGCGGACCTGACATTGGTAAAGACGAGGACTGATTGACGCGTGCGGATGAGCTCCGCGAGTTCCGCATAGAGCCGGACCCCGGTGTAGCCGGCGGGTGGGTAAGGCTTGCGGCGAATCGGAGAGAAAACTTCCACCAGGGATTTCTTCTCCACCTGCGCTTCCGCGATCCGGCATTCGCGTTCCTCGCCAACGAGAAATCTCGCGAGCAAGTCGAGTGGCGCGGCCGTGGCGGAGAGACCGACCCGGCAAATACCGCCATTTCCGCGCAGCCTTTCGAGACGCTCGAGCGAAAGCGTCAAATCGGCGCCGCGCTTGTTCCCAGCAAACGAGTGAAGTTCATCGACAATCACAAACCGGCATGATGCCAGGTGCGCCGCGTAATTTTCCTGCGCGAGCATGACGGCGAGACTTTCGGGCGTCGTGACCAGGAAATGCGCCGGACGCTGCCGGAATTTTACGCGCTCATTGGCCGGAGTATCGCCGGTACGCAAATGCAGCCGCAATTGTTTCTCCAAACCCATGCCGGCAATCGGCGCACGCAGGTTTTTCCCAATATCGTAAGCGAGCGCCCGCAAGGGCGAGACGTAGATGCATTGCACGGCCGGCCCCAGGGTTCGCGCGTCGAGTTCTCGGAGCAGGAAATCGAACACGCCGAGAAAACCGGCGAGTGTCTTGCCGCTGCCTGTGGGCGAGGTGAGCAAAATGGATTTCCGATCCAGGATCGCCGGGACGCAGAGGAGCTGCGCATGAGTGAAAGCCGGGTAAGTGGCGGCAAACCATCGCGCGAGCCGCGGATGCAAGCGTTTGGTGAGCGATGCCGGCGTGGCCGCGATTTGCGATGGCATGCCGGCACGTTCCCGAAAAGCCGGCGCAAGCGCTAACGGCAATTTGGCGATTGCTCTTGCGATCAAGTTTTGAGTTGTGGCCGCCAACCGCTATTCTTGACGCCGCCGGTCCGCAGCACGCCTTATGGATTCAAGCTATTTCGAGACTCGATATACACCTCATCCGGACAGGAAGCAGGTGTGGCAAGCGATCTGCGAGTACCTTCAGAAATTTGTAGCGCCTACCAGCGTGGTCGCGGATGTCGGCGCCGGGTACTGCGATTTCATCAATCAGATCCACGCGCGTACCAAGTATGCGGTCGATACCAATCCCGACGGCGCACGCTGGTGCGCTTCCGATGTCCGTTTCATCAAGGCTACCACGAACCACGCAATCGACCTTCCGTCTCGTTCCCTCGATGTCGTCATGGTCAGCAATTTGCTCGAGCATCTCAGCCCGCAGGAGTGTTCCAGCCTGTTCGATCGTTTCGATGACTTACTCACGCCGTCTGGGAAGATCATAGTAATTCAACCGAACTACTTCTATTGCTATCGCAGTTATTGGGATGACTTCACCCACGTCAGAGCATTCTCGCACCTGAGTCTGCGCGATTTTCTGCTCTCGCGGGGGTATCGCATCCTCTCAATGGAAAAACGCTTCCTTCCCTTTAGCTTCAAGTCGCATCTCCCTAAGTCCTATCTTCTGACGAAGCTTTACCTCGCCTCGCCTTGGAGGCCTCGCGCCGGGCAAATGTTAATCGTAGCTCAGCGATAATGTATAAGGACCGCAGAGTCAGCGTTATCCTGCCGACTTACCGGGAAAGGGATTCCATCCAACAAGTTATCCGCGATTTTGAAGCGCTCAGATTGGTGGATGAAATTTTAGTCATCAATAACAACGCGATCGAAGGAACGTCCGAAGCGGTTCGGCCAACGTCGGCCCGTGAAATTCACGAGCCGGTGCAAGGCTACGGCGCGGCGATTCGCCGTGGCTTTGCCGAGGCGAGCGGCGATCTGATCGTGGTCTGCGAACCCGATGCCACCTTTGCCGCGACCGATCTCCACAAGTTCCTGGCTTATGCGGACGACATGGACATCATCTATGGTTCGCGGACGATCCGGATGTTCATCTGGGAACGCGCTAACATGGGTTTCCTTTTGAAATGGGGAAACTGGTTTGTGGCCAAGTTGCTGGAAGTCCTCTTCAATACCAGCTATCTCTCCGATGTTGGTTGCACCTACCGCATGATCCGGCGTGAGGCGCTCGCGAAACTCCTCCCGACCTTCCGGGTTAACTCTAATTTCTTTGGCCCCGAGATGATGGTGCGCGGCTTCCGCCTGAAACTGAAATGCGTCCAGATCCCGGTTAACTATTTGGAGCGGACGGGCATCAGCTCAGTTACCGGAAATCTGGGCAAGAGCATCGTCCTGGGCGCGCAAATGACCGTGCTCATTATCGCCATGCGCTTTCGGCTGGAGCGTTGGTTATTGCCACTTTTGCGATAATGCCCACCGGGATGCGAAAAGTTACCGGGCTCCTGCTCGTGGCTGGGGGGGTGGTGGGATTGGCCCTTCGGTGGCCGATGCTTTTCTACATGGGCGTCTTCGACATGGATGTCTACTTTGAGTGGGGTAGGAGAGCTCTCGAGATAGGTATCCCGAGATCTTATCACGGCATCTACTTTCCCTTGCAGTACCAGGTTTTCGAAGCTTGTGCATGGACGGTAGCTAGGTCCGGGTGGCAATTCTTTACCATCTACAAGTGGCCGAACCTCGTTTGCGATTGTGGTTCGTTTTGCCTTCTGGTCCTGCTTCTGAGACGACAGGGATCAAATCCGTTATACGCCTTGATCTACTGGCTGCATCCATGGTTCCTAACAATCTTTTCGTTAGGTTACATCGATTTCCAAATAGCGTTCTGCATCCTGCTTTGTGTCTGGTTACTTCGCGGCGAAACCACCAAAGATTATCTATTGGCCGGCCTTCCGTTGGCCTTGGCTTTCCTGATGAAGCCGCAGGCATTGGCTCTTATCGTGGCCACATTTGCCTATGGAGTGTTCCATTATCTGCGGAAGCGCGATCCGCGTCCTTTCGCGATGCTCGCCGGCTCGGTGCTGTTGTTCGCGGGATATGAATGGTGGTTTATCCACGCTTTGCGGCGCCCGCGACTTGCTCATGCCGCTATCCTGCCAGCCTCCTACCTTAACGTCACAAACATCATGCCGGCGCTTACGGCACAAATGACCAATGTTTGGTATCCGGTCGCCTACCTAATTAGGAAACCGGGCCAGGGAATTCACATGGTAAGCGATCGGATCCATGTCTTGCCGTACCTGCCAGCAAAATACTTTGCGGCAATCGTGGTTCTGGGTTTGATCGGTTTCCACATTTGCCGAGTAGAAGGGGAAAGGGAAACTGCGGTCTCGGGTCGCTTCGTGAAGATATTTGGTTTTGCGGCCGTGGTAGTTCCCTTCCTGATGACTTCCGCGCACGAGAACCACCTGTTTCTTGGCACAGTGTTTCTTGTGCTGCTTTTCGCGCAGCCTGTCCCGTTAGTAACCAAGGTCGCGATCCAGCTTCTGTTGCTCGTTCAGTTTTTGCACATCTACAGCCTGTACGGCGCATATCCCTCATGGCTGGCAGAGCTCCTCAAGCGAACGCAGTCAAATGAAACGATGCTCGTTTACTCACTCATTTCCGTGGCCTGCTTCTGGTTCATTGCCAAACCACTCTGGCCGCGCCGCATTGGGGCGACTCCTACTTCTCCGGATTGACCGGGAAGTGTTTGTTCTTCAGTTTTTCCGGGACCCGCTCGGTCTGCTCGGATTCGATTTCTTCCGTGGCTGCGCCTAGCGCTTCGTAGGCTTCGCGGTTTTTCTTCGCTCGACACATGTAGGAGGTGGCGTGGGCGAGGGGAATGCGCGCCTCGGGCATTCCGACGAATTCGACCGCGTGCTGGGCGGCGATCGCCAGCGGCAACGCCTCGGGATCGGCGAGCCCTACGTCTTCGCTCGCAAAAATCACGATGCGGCGGGCGATGAAGCGGGAGTCTTCGCCGGCGTGCAACATTTTCGCGAGCCAGTAGATCGCGCCTTTCTCATCCGACGCGCGCATGCTTTTGATGAAGGCGCTGATGGTGTCGTAATGGGCGTCGCCGGCCCGATCGTAAACGACGGCCTTCTGCTGGATGCTTTGTTCGGCGACAGCAACGGTGAAATGAATAAGCCCGTCAGCCTCAGCCGGCGTAGTCAGCACGCCAATCTCGAGCGCGTTGAGACATTTCCGCGCGTCACCGTCACTGATCTTGGCCAGATGCCGTTTCGCAGCGTCGTCCATCTTCACTCGATACTTGCCGAGACCGCGCTCGGCATCGATCAACGCGCGGTCGATCAACTCCCCGAGGTCCTCCACCCGCAACGGCTCCAGTTGAAAAACCTGTGAACGCGAGACCAGAGCGCTGTTGACGTAGAAAAACGGATTGTAAGTGGTGGCGCCGATGAGCCGCAGATTTCCGCTCTCGACGTCCGGCAGGAGGATGTCCTGCTGCGCCTTGTTGAAATGATGAATTTCATCGACGAACACGATCGTCTTTTTCCCGGAGGTTCGGCGGCGGTTGGTGGCGGCGGCGATGACGCGTCGCATTTCCGCGACGTTACTCTCCACGCCGCTCAGGCGGATGAAGGTGGAATGCGTCATCTCCGCGATGACATAAGCGAGAGTCGTCTTGCCCGTGCCGGGCGGGCCCGAGAAAATCACTGAGGGCAAACGGTCCGCTTCGATGGCGCGTCGCAATAATTTTCCCTGCGCGAGAATGTGTTGCTGGCCGACAAACTCATCGAGCGTGCGCGGGCGCATCCGGGCCGCGAGCGGAGCCGACGTATCCTCGGACATCTCCTTCTGCTTTTCGTCGCTCTCAAACAGATCCTGCACGGACAAAAAATACGGAGCGGAAATCCGAGTGCACCTTATATTCGCGCGCATGCAAAAGGCCATCGCAGTTATCTCGCTTTTTTTCATCTCGCTCGGAATAGCGGACGCGGAATCCCGGCTGCCCTCCGGGACGGTTTTCAAAGGCCGGGACCGGTTTGACAATCTCGTCAAGAGCGCGCGGGCCGGGAATTGGAAATCGCTGCCGATCGGCGAACGGACGGCGGCGGTTGGACGCGGGCTCGTGGGCACGCGTTACAAATCGTTCACTCTCGAGATCGATAATCGGGTGGAAGCGCCGTCGGCAAATTTCAGCGGCATGGATTGCTGGACGTTCTATGAAATCGCGCTCGCCTTCGCGCGGATGCTTAATGAACCCGAAACGAATTGGACGCCGGACCAGCTCCTGCATTACATCGAGCTGGACCGTTACCGCGGCGGCCAATGCACCGGCGAATATCTATCGCGGCTGCATTACCTTGAAGACTGGCTGGCAGATAACGATCGCCGCGGACTGGTCGAGGATCTCACGCGTAGCCTGGGCGGGGTGGGCGTGCCGCATTCCGCACGGGAAATGACGGTGGGCTGGCGGCATTACCGCTATTTGGCAGCGAATCGATCGCTGCTCGGCCCGCTTGCGCAAATGGAAGCGCGCGTCTCGAGCCGGCCGCTTTACCAAATTCCAAAAAATCGCGTCGCCTCGATCGAAGGAAAATTGCGGAGCGGCGACATTATCGGAATCATCTCGCGGGATGGCCGGAGTTTGTATTCCACCTCGCACGTAGGTCTGGCGCTCCGCGCGGCTGACGGCTCTCTGCATTTCATGCACGCCTCGTCGCCGCGGAACTATGGTCATGTCGTGATCGATTCGACCCTGTCCAGTTATCTCGCTCGCTACCGCACCGACTCCGGAATTCTGGTCGCGCGTCCGCTACGCTAGGCCGCGGTCGCCAGGTCGATGACGAATTTAGTACCCTGGCCTGCGCCTTTGCTGAAAGCGCGGATCGATCCGTGGTGCATTTCCACGATCGCTTTGCTGATGGCCAGCCCAAGCCCTAATCCCTCCCGGCGCGTCCCGAGTTGTTCGAAGGCGTCGAAAACTTTATCGAGATGCTCCGGCTCGATCCCCACACCGGTGTCGCTGATCTCGATCTTCAACGCTTCCGGTCTCGGATTGAAGGTGCGCACGGTGACCGCGCCGCGATCGGGCGTAAATTTTGACGCGTTCTTGAGCACGTTCCAAAACACTTGTTGCAAGCGGGAAGAATCCGCCAGGACGTGATGCGCGGTGGCGTCGAGTTCGAGGGACAAATTGAGCTGCCTCGAGCTAATGTCGCCGCGCACAATTTCCATGGCGTGGCCCAGGAGCTCGTGCGCGTCCGACTTGCGCAAATGCAATTGCAGTTTGCCGCGAGCGATGCGGGTCAAATCGAGGAGATCATCGATGAGTCGGGCCTCGAGCTCCACATTGCGGCAAACCATTTTTAGACCTTCATCGATCTCCGGCGGAAGCGTCGGGTCGTTCGCCATGCCGCCGGCCCAGATGAGGATGGGCGTGAGCGGAGTGCGCAGTTCGTGGCTGAGCGTCGCGAGGAAACGGTCCTTGGCCGCGTTGGCTGATTCCGCCAGTTCTTTTTGCCGCGTCAATTCTTCCTGAATCTGCTGGCGGTGAATGAAAAGGCCGATCTGGCTGCCGAGCGCTTCCACCATCTCGAACAGATCGTCATCGGGCTGCGCCATCTCGAGGCTGAATAATTCCAGGACTCCCTTGATTTCGCCATGCGCGTGAAGCGGAAAGGCGAAGGCGCCGCGCAGACCGGCTTCGACCGCGGCGGCGAGCCGGGGAAAATTATCGTCGCGGCTGACATCGGTGATACACGCCGGCTTGCGTGAGGTGACCACACGTCCGGGCAAACCGGCCGGACTCGCCAGGGAAGTGGCGCGGGTGACCTGCTCAAACTTGTCCAATGGCGTTCCGCCGGCGTGCCAGGTCGTAGTGCAATGCAACGTCGAGCAGAGGTCTTCGCAGAGCCAAATGGAACCGGCGATCCAATTGCCACCGGCCGCGATGGTCTTGATGATCAGCGGACCTATTTCATCGAGCGCCAGCGATCCGGCCAGCAGGCTGGCGACCGCGTACTGGACGGCGCGGCGTTTTTGATTCTGGACGCTGCTGGTGATGTCGCGGCCAATCTTGGAAGCGCCGATGACGCGCCCGCTCGCGTCCTTGATTGGAGAAACGGTTAGCGAAATATCGAAGAGAGTTCCGTTCTTTCGGCGGCGCACGGTCTCAAAGTGATCGAGGCGCTCGCCGCGCCGGATCCGTTCCAGAATACCCGGCTCTTCACTATGACGTTCCGGAGGGATCAGGATCATGACGGGCTGTCCGATCACTTCGTCAGCTGTGTAGCCGAAGAGCATTTCGGCGCCTTCGTTCCAGCTCGTGATTATTCCATTGAGGTCTTTGCTGATGATCGCGTCTCCCGAGGATTCGACGATGGCGGCGAGTCGCTGGCTGGCTTCTTCTCCCTGCTTTCGGTCGGTGATGTCACGCAGATAGGCGGTGAAAACTGGTTCGTCTTTGATGCGGAAGGCAGTGATCGCCAGCTCAACAAGGAGTTCGGAGCCATCGGCGCGCACTGCGGGGATTTCGATCCGGCGTCCGAGGACAGGACCTTCGCCCGTCTCGAGATAATGCTTTAATCCCGCGCGGTGCCGTTCGCGCAGCGAGGGCGGAATGATCAGCGCCGCTAATTCCTGGCCGACCGCCTCCGCGCGGGTAAAACCGAAAACGCGCTCCGCCGCCGCATTGAACTCCAAGACGCGACCGCTCGCATCCATGGCAATGACGCAGTCGAGGGCGGAATCGAGCAGCGCGCGATTGAGCCCTTCGAGCCAGGCTTGCGGATCCCTGCTGGAGATTTTTTCGTTAAGCTTAGATTCCATTCACTCGCAGGCCTTTGAATATCATCGCAGCCAGTGTTCGCTTCGACCGCCTCGGGCCTCGCTCTTTCGGCGAATGATTCCAGGCCACGTGGCTAAGCAATTGAGTCGTGAGGGCTATCGAGGTCGACCTCGCGGTTGGCTTGACGCGCCAGTGCGACGGCCAGGCGGATGCGGCCGAGGCCGCGGCGGAAGCGGCGGCGCCCGGGATCGTCTCTGTGTTCGAGTCGGAAACGCGGACGAAGATCAAGGCCAGCTTGCTGGCACATCGCGATCGCTTCCGGCGTCCAGAGCCGGCGGGAAATGGCCGACATCAAGTACGGGATCGGGATCTTGTCCTGCTGGAAATAGGAAAGCACGAGAAGGTCGCGCGTTCGTTCGCTGGCCCGTGCCTCCATGTTCCAAGCCGTTTCGCCGGGTCGCAGCGCGGATTGGAGGACCTCTTTTTTCCACAGGGTCGCCTGGAGCCGGGTACGGCCGTCTGATTCCCGCGGCACAATTCCGAACCGATCGTTTAGCGGCACGAAATCGCGCTCCAGTTGCGAGCGCGGATAAAAGCAAAACGAAGCCGCGTCGCGTTCGAAGGCGTAGGCAAAATCGCTGGCCAACTGCTCCCGATTCACCGGACCATTTAGAAAATAATCTTCCTGGAAATAAAGAAGGTAAGGCTGCGTGATCTGCTTGAGCGCGACCTCCATGTTCGCGGCCCAATCCCGGTCCGGCCCCACCGCGATCGGCTGAATGAAGTTGGACCGAACGCGGAGGCGATTGACGATAAGAAACCGCGGGAAAGGACAATCGCTCCAATGCTTGCGAAAGAAAAAGACGAACGGGCGCCAGGCATCGAAGAAGGCGTCGCAGCTCGAGACGACAATGGCCACGGAGCTGGCGAAATCTTTCAGCTCCGGCATGGGAACTCGTGCGGCAGCACTTTTGCGTGCGCAAGGGATTTTTTGAGTCTGTCTGGGGAGGGCACGCTTGCAGCGTGCTGGTTTCGGCTTTCAGCCGAAACGAACTTCGCTTTCAGTGGCACGAGCATTCCGCGTTGGGAAAAGGTTCGCGACGTCGACACGCCGTCGCCAGCACGAGGGCGCGCTCCCCAGAGTTGCGAAATCGGCCGTCAGCATTACACTTCCAGTCTCCAAAAAAAAGGGGGCGCACTGGCTTCGACTCGTTGTTTGAAGCGCAGGTGGCATGTCGAGGATGGTTCGTTGGCCTCGTTAAAATCCGGACCAAAAAAAATAAACGCAGATCACCAAGATCTCGCTCTCGCGGCTTAATTGACCGTGATGTTCGGCATTGGACGCCTGCTACGGCGCCGAACATGGACAGCAGGCTAATCGGACGGCGGAGTGACCGCGCCGGACGGTGAAGGAATTTCGTGGACGCTCGGGGGCCGGCAGTGTGCCGGTGCAACGCTTGGCCCCTTAAAACAAGCACCGGATACACATGTAGAAGCTTGCGTCGATAGCTTCGAGGACAGGGGTTCAACTCCCCTCGCCTCCACCATAACGAAGTTTGCTCCGAAACGGAGTCCGTGCGCCGTTCGATCTAAGCTGAGGCGGCGGGCTTTGCGGGCGGTTTTGGATCGGCGTCCTGGTTCTCGACTTTTGCCGCCTCCTTCTTCGCCTCCTCCGCCCGATCGGTTGCGACTTTTTTGAAAGTGAGATAAGCGCCGGAGCTAATCCCCATCAAAAGCAAGACGTTGGAGTCGAAGGTAGGCATGACCCGGTCATGGAATACCTTCACGACAAAGACAGAGCCGAGCACAAGTGTCCAAGCCAGGATCTGAAAGCGATGGAAATCGTACGTGCCGGTCTCTTCCGTCAAAAGATCTTCGCGAATAGTCCGAAGCCGATAATTCCAAAAGTAAATCATGGCCGGTAACCAACGCGGCCGCCTCTTCAGAAAGCAGTCAATTTCTTCCTCGTGTCTTGTTAAGATTTTTCTTTCTAGCTCCAATTCCTCGGGCGTGATGGAGCCGATCGGGGCTTCTTCGAGTTCCTTCTTTCTTGCTTGAACCGCTTGCTGCACCTGGAGCGGAGTCATTTCCAGCATTTCGCGGGGAGTTTTCCCCAATACGCTCGCGAGGTCTTTCTGCCCCTGATTGCTGTCGGTTATTTTCGCCGAGGTATACGCCGTCGTTGTCCCGATCGCCAGGAGGACCAGGCAGGTCGTATTGATCGTCGCAATGTTGCCGGTTGTCAGCCACAGGAAAAGGAAGGCGGCCGCGATCACGACAAACCAAAAAGCCATTTGTAGTCGAGCAAGGCTGACAGCCTCCACCCCTTCCGGACGCCGGCGGCAAGGATCACGAAGGATGTTCGTGCTTGCCGCGAAATAACCGAGCGAAAAGCCGATCAACCCGAAAACGACGGCCGCCAAATAGAACAACCATTGTTGGATTCCGATCAAGCCAAAGCGACAGCGCTTGTCCTTTGCCTGCGGGGTCACCGCGGTCGGCAACGCCAATGTCTCCGCACCAGACTTTAAGGTCAGCGTCACTTTGCTTGGCATCGTAAAGGATGGTTTTTCCAAGAGGCGCTTAAAGGGATCGTCAGTGGTCTGTTCTTCGTCTTTAACAGCCGCGGTAGACTTTGGAGTCATAAAGAATCTTAGCCAGTGGTACGTGTCTTCTTCGGGAAGTCCGGGGGGGCGGCGAGACTCGTAGATCGGAGCAAAATCGGAGTTGTCCGGGGTAATTCCGAGAGGGATATCGTTGATCGTGAGATTGAGAGCTCTCAACTTGGCTTTCACCAATTCTCGCAGGAGCGAGTGGGCTTCCTGGTACGGAGCGAGGAACTGCTTGGCTGATGTCTCGTCGTCCTTTCGAGGGGTTTCCTTTTTGGCTTCCGCAGGCGTGGGCGTTGGCTTAAGCGTCGAGGCTGAGGTCGGGGTCGGGGTCGGCGTCGGGATCCAATTGGCATTCTTGAGCTCGCCCCTTTTTATGGGCTTAGGAGGACCGAGAGTCGGAAATGGCAGAGCGGCCAGGTCGGGATTGCTGCGGGAGTCCTTTTGCAATTGCCGCACAATGTCAGCCGACGTGTTCTGTGTTTTATGCGAGAGGCGATAAATCGCTCCCCCTACCAGGACGGCATTCGAGAAGTTCTTGTCGCTAATTATTTTTTTGAGGCTTGGGGAGGCCTGCTGCAAAAGTAAATCACCCTTGAGAAGGCCTTGATCGATCTGGTTGCACAGCCAGCCATCGAAGTTTCGCACTTCCACGGCTAAATAATCGCCGATCTTCGCGACTGGAATGTCATTTCGCTGCGCTTCCTCCCACTCGGACCCTGTCTCGTCCGTGTTCCAAACGCGGACGACGCCCTGGGGGACCGGATCGGGCGGAAGCCGCGCCAGATCTTTGCTGGCGTAGTGTTTACTTCCCCCTGCGTCTTGAAAGTGGACCACGTAGGGCGCCGTGGAGTTTTGCACATCCACTTCGACGATTTCGCCCCTCCTGATTTCCTTTGTGCGTTCCCGCAAGTCCAGCGGATAAACAGCTTCGCCTTTCGTCATTTTCTTTTCGACCCGCGGCAGCTGAGCGATTGCGATCAAAACGAATCTGCACCGCGAGTCTGCCACAGTCGGTGTGACATTGGTCGGCATCGCCACCAGTTCGTCGGGCAAAGATAAATTGAGTCGGCTCTCAAGTGAGAAATGCGGCTCGACCGCGTGCATCAAATCCGACCAGCCTTTATCCAACTCCGGATCGCCGGAAGCGCGCAATTTGATTCGCCACCAAGTGTAATCGCCCTCCTCCATCCGATCGCTTGCACTCCGCCAATCGGACCGAGATTCCTGCGCTGTAACAGCCAAACCCGGTAGACGGGTGTCATTGATGCTCAGGACAAACTCCGTCGCCTTCCGTGCGCGGAAGGTCGTCAAGAAGCTCACTGCTTTGCGGCAGGTCTCGACGATGCGGGTAGCGTCGTTCCCTTTGCCCGCGTCGAGCGAATTGCCGTTTTCGTCTTTGGTTGGCAACACGCTGTCGTTCAAATCGAGCGACGTCTTGAGCGCTGCCAGGAGCTTGATGTTTTTCTCATCGGTGGCGGCCGGATCTTCCGGACCGCTGGGCGAGTCGTCGGCGTTCTTCATCATTCTCAGCCACTTGCCGGCGCGGATCGTGGTCGAGAGGTTGCGTGCTTCAATTACTTTACGGAGCAACGGGTCGGCGCTGAGCACGTCCGGATCATTCGCCCAGGCGCCCGCGTCCAAATTCGCGCAGAGCCATGCGTCAATATACTTCACTTCCGCGACAAGCGCATCGCCGAGCCTCGCTTCGGGGACACGACCGACTTCTTGCGGCGGCTCCTCCTTGGCATTCCAAACTCTAACGAGCCCATACTCAAATCGAGCTATCGGGGCCTTCTGATAATCAACCGGAGTCGGCGTTGGGGAGAGGCCCGCTGCGTTCGCTTCGACAAGATCGAAAACGAAAAAAAGGGCTAGCGCGAGGGACGGCTTCATGGCGAAAAACAGAGGTCGGAGGATTGGACTGGTCGTTTGCGACGAGCGAATGGCGTTATAACAGGGCACAATCTGACGTTCAAGCATCCAATTGCGGCAGAAGTCGAGCGCGACGGCCCGCTGCGAGAGCGCCATGGTTGCTCGCGCGGGCGTTGTTGCGTATCATAGGCGGCGCTCGGGAAACGAGCGTTTTAATTCATGCAAAAAATAGGATTTGCCGAAGCTCTCGATTCCATCGTAGCCAGTGACCCGCGCTATCATCGCGATGCCTATGTTTTTTTGCGCGACGCGCTCGATTACACCACCAAGGCGCAGAAGAAAACGAAGGGCGCTTCGGTCCGCCACGTCGCGGGTCCCGAGCTGCTCGAGGGCGTGCGGTCTTACGCACTGAAGGAATTTGGGCCGATGGTCGTGACGGTCTTGTCCTACTGGGGAGTGCGCTCCTGCGAAGATGTCGGGCACATGGTCTTTAACCTGATCGGCGCCGGGATTTTTGGGAAAACCGAGGAAGATTCGATCGAGGATTTCAAGAACGTCTTCGATTTCCACGAAGCTTTTGTGAAACCGTTCGAGCCCGAAAAACGCTCGCACCCTGACGTGCCGCTTGGCTTGCCGGCGCCCGCGCCGTCGCCGAAGCTTTCCTAAATCGAGCCGCTCTTCGCGTGCTCGCCCGTATGTTGACCGCCCATCTCAAAGCCGCCCCATCGGAAACCAGTCCGGGCATCACGTTCCCGCACAGCTCGGCGCAAAAGCGCGTTCTGCCGAACGGCCTTACCATCATCGTGCAGGAAGATCGCAGCGCGCCGGTCGCGAGCGTGCAGGCGTGGTGCGGGACGGGAAGCATCGACGAGAACGCGCATCTCGGCGCGGGCTTATCGCACATTCTCGAGCACATGCTCTTCAAAGGAACGAAGACGCGCGCCTCCAACGCGATCGCGCAAAAAATCCAGGACGTGGGCGGTTACATCAACGCCTACACTTCCTTCGATCGCACCGTTTACTGGATCGACGTGCCGAAGAATGGAGTGAGCGTCGCGCTCGATATTTTATCGGATGCGATGATGAACTCGATCCTGCCGGCTGGGGAGTACGCGAAGGAACAGGAAGTGATCCGGCGCGAGTTTGCCATGGGGATGGACGACCCCGACCGGATGGCGGGCCAACTTCTTTTCGCGGCGGCGTTCCAACGGCATCCCTACCGGCTGCCGGTGATCGGGCAGTTGGATATTTTCAACCAGCTCACCCGCGACCAGGTGATGGAGTATTTCTCGGCGCGTTACGTGCCGAACAATCTGACGTTCATCGTCGTGGGTGATGTCGATGCGGGCGCAGTCCATCGCCAGCTCGCCGCCTTCTTTGAAAATTATCCGGCGAAATCGCTTCAGCCCGTTTACATCCCGAGCGAGCCGCCACAGCTCGGCCGCCGCGTCGTCCACGAGGAATTCGTGACCGAGCTGACGCGCCTCTCACTTGCCTGGCACGTTCCGGAAATCACACATCCCGATGTTCCCGCGCTGGATATTCTTTCCACCATTCTGGGCGACGGCCGCAGCTCGCGCCTCTATCGGCGGGTGCGGGAAGAGGCCGGTCTCGCGTACGGCATTTCCGCTTTTTCCTATACGCCGGGCGATCCGGGATTGCTCGGGATCGATGCGACCGCGGAGCCGGCCAATCGGGACGCAACGACCGAGCTCATTCTGAAAATCATCGAGGAGATCAAGGAGGCCGGCGTCACCGCCGATGAACTCGCGAAGGCCAAAAAGATTTCGTTGAGCCATCACCTCGGCTCGCTCACCACCATGCGCGGGCAGGCGTCCGATCTCGGCTCCAATTGGTTCCTGACCCGCAATCTCGATTTCACCCGCGATTATCTGGCGGCCGTGCAGAAAATTTCGCCGGAAGACATTCGCCGCGTCGCGGCAAAATATCTCACGGATGAAAACCTCACCATCATTTCGCTCAATCCCAAAGCTGCCCTGGCGGCGAAGGCCGAATCCACTTCGGCGCTAGCGGCAGGCGAGATCCAAAAAATCGAGCTCTCGAATGGACTGCGTTTGCTGGTGCGGGAAGATCCCAGGCTGCCACTGGTCTCGATGGTGGCGGTTTTCCGCGGTGGGCTTCTGGCCGAAACGCGGCAGACCAATGGCATCACCCGCTTGATGGCGAAAGTCCTTCTCAAAGGAACCAAGACGCGTACGGCCGAGGAAATCGCCGACACGATCGAGGCCGTCGGCGGCAGTATTGGCAGCGACGCGGGCAACAACAGTTTCAGCGTCGCGCTCGATGTCACGCAGCCGGATTTGAAACTGGGCGCCGAGCTGCTCTCGGATGTTCTTCTCAATGCCACGATGCCGGAAAGCGCGATCGCGCGCGAGAAAGAGGTCCAGCTCGCCGGGATAAAGGAAGACGAGGAGCAATTGACGACCGTCGCCCGCAATATTTTGCGCGATGAGCTTTTCCGCAATCATCCGTACGCGTTGCGTGGCAAAGGTTCCGCCGAGTCCGTCACGAAATTGACCCAGCAAGACCTGCTCGATTTTCGCGATCGATATCTTGTCGCGAAGAATGGCGTCATCTCAGTCTTCGGCAACGTCAGGGCGTCCGAGGTGAAGGAGCTTTTCGAGAATGCCCTGGCCGATCTCAAACCGGGCAGCCTCACGCTGGCGGACGCGCCGCAGCCGGCGGTTCTCGCCAAGAACATCGCAGTCGAAAATCTGAAGGACAAAGCGCAGGGCGTGCTCATGGTCGGTTATCGCGGAGCGGACATGTTCAGCCCGGATCGCTACGCACTGGAGTTGATCGACGAAGCCAGCAGCGATCTCGGCTCGCGTTTTTTCGTGCGCATTCGCGAGCAAATGGGCCTGGCTTATTACGTCGGTGCCAGCCAAATGCAGGGCCTGGTGCCGGGAGTGTTTCTTTTTTATCTAGGAACCGATCCGCAGAAAATCGAGCCGGTGAAAGCGGCGCTGCTGGAGGAGATCAACAAGCTGGCGGCCGAAGGGCTGACGGAGCAGGAGCTAACGCGAGCGAAAAAGAAAATGATCGGGCAACAACAGATCGCGAATCAAAGTAACGATTCCTTTGGTTACATGGCGGCGCTCGACGAGCTCTACGGTTTGGGGTTCGAGCATTACCAGGCGCTGGAGCGAGAAGTAGAGGCGATCACGATCGCCGATGTGAAACGAGTAGCGGCAAAATATTTTCAGAAACAACCGTACGTCCTCGCGATCGTACGGCCGCCGGAAAAGAAATAATGAAGGATTGCGATCATCGCGCTCGTGCTTCTGCTCCTGATCGCTTATAATTGAAAGACCATGGCTGAAGTCCAAACCAACACGCAAACGGGTGAGCTTTCGCAGCGCTTCATCGAATTTATCATGATGCAGGCGCAGAACGCGGCGCTTTTTCTCGGCCAGATTCCGAATCCGCAAACGGGACAGGGCGAAGTGAACCTGGAACTGGCGAAAATGTTTATCGATCAGCTCGGCATGATCCAGGAAAAGACGCGGGGCAATCTGACCAACGAAGAGAGCGCCGTGCTCAAGAACACGCTGGCAAATCTGCAAATGGCGTTCGTGGAAGTCTCGCAGCAGGTGAAGGGCGGCGGCGCTACGGCCTCGACGCCGACGCCCGCTCCGGAGAGTGAGACGGCGTCGCCGGCGCAGCCAAGTTCCGCTGCGGAAAAATCGGAGCTGTCGGCGTCTTCTCCGGCGCCGGAGACTGAATCGCGCAAGAAATTCACCAAGAGCTACGGCGCGTAGGACATTGTTGCAGCCTGCGACCTCGCCGCGCACGTATTGCTTGTGTGGCGACTTCCGTTCTCAAACCTCGTAAAGAAAAGAGGAAAATTTCAGAGATCGAGGTCGTGACGGACCCGGTCGAAGTGGCAGAGGACGCCGGCCTGCGCTACGTCAGCGACGACCAACCGGGTTATACCCGCAAAAACCAAGGCGACGATTTCGATTATTTCGACACTGACGGCAAGCCGATCCGCGACGAGACACGGCTGTTGAGAATCCGGCGACTCGCCATTCCCCCCGCCTACAAGGATGTTTGGATTTGTCCATCCGCGAACGGACACATTCAGGCCACGGCCCGCGATGCGCGTGGGCGGAAACAATATCGCTATCACGAACGCTGGATCGAGGCGCGTGATGAAAACAAATACGATCGAATGCTGGTGTTCGGCCAGGCGCTGCCGAAGATTCGCCGGCGGGTGAACAAGGACATGGACCTCGCGGAGTTGCCGCAAAACAAAGTCCTGGCCACGATCGTGCACCTTCTTGGGCGCACATTCATTCGGATCGGGAACGAAGAGTACGCGCGAGAAAACAAGTCGTTTGGCCTAACGACAATGCAGAACAAGCATGTCGATATAAAAGGGGTGAAGGTCACTTTCGATTTTAAGGGAAAAAGCGGCGTGAAACACGAAATCGACGTCGATGACCGGCGGCTCGCGAAAATCATCCGCAAACTT
This sequence comes from Chthoniobacterales bacterium, assembly GCA_003244145.1. Taxonomy (GTDB): domain Bacteria; phylum Verrucomicrobiota; class Verrucomicrobiia; order Chthoniobacterales; family UBA10450; genus AV80. Next base: position 18,011 of record QHBM01000042.1, on the reverse strand, counting down.
CAGGATTTGCCGGGCCAGGATATTTTCCAGTACGAAGACGAAGCGGGCGAACGTCGCAATATTACCTCGCAGGACGTCAACGATTACTTGCGCGAGATCACGGGCGAAGAGTTTACCGCCAAAGACTTCCGCACCTGGGGAGGCACGGTGCTCACGGCCATGGCCCTCAATGCCCAAGGCCCGGTGGAGGACAAGGCCCAGGCTAAAAAGAACATCAAAGATGCCATCGCGGCCGTGTCCAAAATACTTGGGAACACGCCTTCAATTTGCCGGAAGTGCTACGTTCATCCGGTCGTGCTGGAGAGCTATCTCAATGGCGACATGATCGAAGGTCTCAAGCAAAAGACCGAGGAAGCTCTCTCTGAAAATCTGGAAAACCTGCGGTCGGAAGAAGCAGTGGTCATGTCGTTCCTTCAGGAACGGTTGACGGCACTGAAGCGCTGAAAACGACTTCAGCGCGTGCGTGGCGCGGGAGTGGGTGTCGGGCGCCGCTTCGTCTTTGTAGATTTTCGCACCGTGATGCTGTCCGCGGCCGGCTCCTCCGGCGGATATTTCTTTGTGCTCGGCCAAATCAATCGCCATGGCTGCGTTTTCACGGTTTCGGTCAGCTCCTTCACGTTCTGGCCGCTCTCTTTCAAGTCGGGGCCGAGTTTGCTGAGATCGCCGATGAGCCCCTTCAACTTCTCGGATGATTCGCGAAAATTTTGGAGCGTGATCTGAATATTGTCGTTGCTCGAAAGATCGGTGCTGATTTTCTCGATGTTCTTGAGCGCGAGGGAAAGCGAACTGTCACGCGTGGTCAGGTTCGTCAGGTTTTCGACGAAGGTACGGAACTGCGCCATGGCCATGTTCAACTGCGAGTTTTCGTCGGTGATGCGGCTGAGATTCTGCGTGGTCGTTTGCAATTCTTTCAACGTGGCGGTCGCCTCCGTCGCCACTGGCTTCACGATGTCGAGCATCTTGGAAATCGATTCGCCAAAATCGGGCACGCGCTCGCCGGCGAACATCTCGCCATCGCTGGCGCGGCCAGAGCTCTCGTTCCCCTGGGTGAAGTCGATGGCTGTTTCGCCCAGAAGACCGAGGGTGATCAATCGCGCCTTGGCGTCCTTGTAAACCCCCGCATCCTTGTCCACGCGCACATCGATGCGCGCTTCATATTTCGGTTTGGTCTCGGCCGGAGTGGGGGTCGCGTTTGGCTTTGGCGTGGGCGTGGCCGCCGTGTTGGGATCCGCCGCGCGGACTGCATCGGCCGCGGCTTCGGCTCGCTTCGCATCTTCACGCGAGACGGGTGAATACAGTTTATCGACCTGCCCGATCTTGCGTCCTGCCAGCAGCACGGGCGCGCCGAGTTTGATGCCGGCGGCGTTATCCATGTAAATCTTGTAGGTCACGAGCGGCTTAAAAAGACCGGGCGCGCCCAGCAGGATCAGGATGCCGGTCAGGATCGCGACAGTCGCGAGGACCAGCAGCCCGGTTAGGATTTCATTTCGTCGCAATTGCATCTTGGGTTCCTTCCAAAATTGGTCCTTCGGTACTTCCGCTCAAGAACTGAGCCACTACGGGGTTTTCCGATTGTTTCAATTGCTCGGGTGGGCCGGCTTCGATGATTTTCCCCTGGTAGAGCATCGCCATTTTTGTGCCGATGCGGAAAGCGCTGTCCATCTCATGGGTCACGATAACCGAGGTCACCTTCGAAGTCTCCGTCAAGCTAATGATCAATTCGTCAATGACGGAGCTGATGACCGGGTCGAGGCCGGCTGAGGGTTCGTCGAACAGGATCAGCTCTGGCTCCATCACCAGCGCGCGGGCCAGGCTCACGCGTTTGCGCATGCCGCCGCTCAACTCGGACGGCATTGCATTTTTCGCATCGAGCATCCCGACCATCTCCAGTTTTTCGTCCACGACCTTGTCGATCTCCTCGCGGCCTTTCGTGGTCAATTCCTCCAGGGGAAGAGCGACGTTGTCGCGGACATTCCGCGAGCTGAGGAGCGCGGAATATTGATAGACCATTCCAATTTGGGAACGGACCTGTTGCAGTTTGCGCCGTTGCAGCCGCGAGATCTCAAATTGTTTGAAAAAGACGGAGCCGCTCGTGGGCGGGAGAATGCCCAGGATCAAACGCAGGATCGTGCTCTTGCCGCTGCCACTCTGGCCCATGATGACGACGCGTTCGAGTGGCTCCACTTTGAGCGAAACTCCCTGGAGCACTTTTTTTTCCTCGAACTGTAAATGGATATCGCGCAGTTCCACGACTGCTGGAGTCGGGGCGCTCATGTGGGCGAGAAGACGACGTAAATGATGTTAAAAATGGTATCGAACGCGATCACCGTCGTGATGGCCGTGACCACGCTGGAAGTGGTGGCGGTGCCGACACCGGACGCGCCGCCCGAGACATGCAGACCGCGGTAACAAGCGATCGACGCGATGAGCAAACCGAACAGGAAACTCTTCCCCACGCCCGTGATGATGTCGCGCATAAGGAGCGCGTTGAGCACGAGGTCGTTGAAGTAAACAAAAGCGATGTTGAAATAGGCGCGCGAGATCAGGCTGGTCGCGATGATGGCGGCGACGCTCGAAACCACGGAAAGGCACGGCATGAGCGCGAAGAGCGCCAGCATCCGTGGCGCAACCAGGAAACGCAGCGGGCTAATGCCCATCGCTTCGATCGCTTCAACTTCCTCGGAAACTTCCATCGTTCCCAACTCGGCGGTAAAGGCGGCGCCGATTCGGGCCGCCAGCATGATGCCCGTGAGCAGCGGACCCAACTCGCGCGTGAATGCGATCGAGACCAGCCCGGGCACGAGGCGTTCGGTCCCGAAACGCTGCAATTGGTAGCCGGTCAAAAGCGCCATGGTCAGTCCGAGAAAAAATGAAACCATCGCGACCAGCGGCACGGAACCGACGCCGGCGCGCTCGGTGTGGCGGAAAAAGCTCGCGGCCCGAAACGGAGCGCGCCCGCGCCGCATGTTGTCGATCGTCTCCGTGAAAGTGTGGATGATGAACCAAAACATCCCGCCGACTTCGCGCAGAAAGCCGCGTCCCTTTTGCCCGATCTCCTGCACGACCACGACGGGATTGGTCTCAATCGTCCCGCCGGATTCTGCGCTGCGATTTTCGTCGGCCATGTTCACGGGGAAGTTGCCCCACTTCCCTGATGGGGAAAGCAAAATCCCCACTCGCGAAAATCGAGTTCTGACGTTTGTTCAGCACCTACGTGATGACGACGCTCCCACCTTTCTCACTTGTGCTGCCCGCATTCAACGAAGCGGACCGCATCGGGCAGAGCCTGCGCGAAATTCTCGACTACCTGCGCGAGGTTAGTCCGGGGAGCGAATTGATCGTCGTCAATGATGGGTCTACCGATGCGACTTCCGAGATCGTACGCGAAGTTTTTGCCGGGAGCGGCGAGATCGCGACCAGGTTAATCGAGAATTCGCCCAACCGCGGCAAAGGCGCGGCGGTGCGCGCGGGTTTGCTGGCCGCGACGACACCAATCGGCTTGTTCTCCGACGCCGATTTATCGACTCCGATCGTCGAAACGCCCAAGCTCATTGAGCCAATCGCAGCCGGCGAAGTGGACATCGCGATTGGATCTCGTGCTCTGGATCGGCGCCTGATCGGCGAACACCAGCCATGGCGGCGCGAACAGGCGGGTCCGGTTTTTAATCTGATTGTGCGGGTCGCGACCGGTCTGCCGTTCTGGGACACGCAATGCGGCTTCAAAGCCTTCCGCCTCGACGTCTGCCGCTCAATTTTCGAAGCGGCCCAGGCGGACGGCTTCGGTTTCGACGTGGAACTGCTTTACCTCGCGCAGAAAGCGGGATTGAGGATCAGAGAAATTCCGGTGCGCTGGAACCACCACGAAGGCAGCAAGCTCCACGTCATCTACGACAGCTTTCGCATGTTCCGCGAAGTCGTGGAGCTGCGAATGCGCGCGTAGGATTATTTCTTAACGATCTGCGCGTTCTCGAGCAACGGAATGCCGCCTATGGTGGCGAGCTTGCCCTTTAACGTCACCGTCTTCCCCGCGAATTCGGCGAGCTCGGCGTTCATGGGCTTGTGATCGCCAACGACGATATACGTTTTTCCATCGCTCAGGATCCCGACCGGTCCGCCGCCCTTGATGCATTTCGCGGCGCACTCCGCGTGCTTGTCGCCGGTGGCGCCGTGATCGGCGTAGCACATCAGATCGACGATTTCGCCCGTGATCGTTTTTTCCGCGGCGGCGTCGAGCTTCTCTTTGCCCGGTTCCTCCGCGGCGTAAGCGAGAGGTGAAACGAAAACGGCCGCGGTGAAGCTAACGGCCACGGCGATTTTCAACAGCTTCGAAGTTCCATCAGGAGAGTAAGACATGCCGGAAGCTCCGCCTCGATTTGATTGAGGTCAATGGTAGGGTCGGTTCACCCGAACCGACCGCGGGCGATTGCGGTGAATCGCTCCTACCTTGTTCTTGCTGCGTCCCTCGATCAGCTCGGCGAATTGCGAAAAGAAATAGCTGGCGTCATTCGGGCCCGGCGCGGCTTCGGGATGATACTGGACGCTGAAAACCGGCAGCTCGCGATGACGCATCCCTTCGACGGTGCCGTCGTTCAAATTGATGTGTGTCACTTCCATTTCCTTCGGCAGCGAATCGGCATCCACCGCGAACCCGTGGTTCTGCGACGTGATCGCGACTTTCCCCGTTCGCAAATCTTTCACCGGTTGATTGCCGCCGCGGTGCCCGAACTTCAGTTTGAAGGTCTTGCCGCCGACGGCGAGACCAAGCACCTGATGCCCGAGGCAAATTCCAAAGATCGGCTTTTTCCTCATCAGGCCACGCAACGCTTCATGTGTGTAGGGTAGGGCGGAGGGATCGCCCGGTCCGTTGGAAAGAAAAACGCCGTCAGGGTTTAGCGCCAGGACTTCAGCTGCCGTCGCAGTCGCGGGCACCACCGTGACTCCGAACCCGCTCTGGCGCAGCCGCCGCAGAATGTTTTCCTTGATGCCGTAATCGTAAGCCACCACACGATGCCGCACGGGCGGCAATGGCTTCCGGACAATTTCATCGGCGTTTCCGCTTGCGACCGCCCAGGGCGCGCTGAGCTGATCGTCGGGATCCCACTGATAGGTTGCCGGCGTGCTCACTTCGCGGACGTAATCCATTCCGATCACGCCCTGGCCTTCGATCGCCTGCGCGACCGCTTCCTTTTCCGAAAGCGCTTCACTCGTTAGGCACGCTTTCATCGCCCCGCGCTCGCGGAGATGGCGGGTCAGCGCACGCGTGTCGATCCCCTGCACGCCAGGGATTTCCCACTGCCGCAGATAATCTTCGAGCGATGTTTCCGAACGCCAGTTGCTCGGGATTTCGCTGAGTTCTTCAATGACAAACCCGCGCACGTGGGGCGAGCGGCTTTCCTGGTCGAGCGCATTCGTTCCGTAATTTCCGATCAGCGGATAAGTCATCGCTACGATCTGGCCTCGGTAGGAGGGATCGGTCAGCACCTCCTGGTAGCCGGTCATGGAAGTGTTAAAGCAGATCTCGCCGACGCGAGTGCCGGCGGCGCCAAACGATTCGCCTTCGAAAATCCGGCCGTCTTCCAGAGCGAGAATCGCGCGCATGTTGGCGCAGTTTGCATCGTGTCCCACTATTTTCAAATCGATCGAAAAACTTTCAGTGCTGTAGCCGACCCGCTCTGTCGGGGCGTCGAGTAAAGTCACGGCGATCCCGCAACCGCGGGACCGTAGCTACAGCGCATAAAAACGCCCGGATCGTTTCAGACCCGGGCGTTTCGGAAATTATTACCCCGCAAATGCCGTTAAGGCGGATATCCCGTTCCCTTTCGGTAACGGGCGGACGACCGTCGCAGGAGCGTCTGACTTCCAATTAAGGCATGTCATCTTCTCCAAGTGCAACCAAGCCTCCTGGTCAATGAAATATCGGTTCGGGAATCCCACCTGTAATCTCGAACACCGCAGGGTAAATGGTTGAGAGTTCTCGGTTGAGAGCTGAGCGAAAAACTCTGGTTTCCATCCCAGCCCTCAATCAAAAACTCCCACCGCTATCAAAGAACTACTCGCGCAGTTCCACACCCAATTCCCGCTGCAAACGCTCGCGAATCTTTGCGTGGACCACGGTGATTTCGTCGTTCGTCAGTGTGCGAGTTTTGTCGCGGTATGTCAACGTATATGCCAGCGACTTTTTTCCCGCGCCCAAACTGTTCTCTGCTGTACCGCGAAATAGATCAAAGAATTGGATAGTCGTAAGCGGCGAATCCGCTGCGGCAACCCACATCTCTTTGATTATTCTCTCGTGCGTTAGGGTTTCGGCCGCGATCAGAGAAATGTCACGTTTGATTGCGGGAAACTTTCCAAATTCCCGAAACGTTAATCCTGACCTGATGGGACCGAGGGGAAAATCGGGAACTACTTCTGCGACGAAGACACCGCTGGTGGCACCGATCTTCGAAGCAATCGAGGCAGATAATTGTCCGGCGATGCCGATTTCATCGTCCTCGTTATGGATTAAGACCGCTAAGGCTAGATTGGGATGCTGTGAGCGATCAAACGACAACGTCCGATTGGTGGTTGACTCGATTGCACCTTTAACATCGAAAAAATCAAATTTCATTTTTTCTGTCTTCCAGTTAACCGCACTTTTCGTGCTCCCCCAGAATACGAATGCTAGTCGGCGTTCTTCTCTCCCGTCAGGCGGAATGAATACTCGACCGAGCTCAAAAAAAGCGATGCTTTCTGCTCCTGCGCGAATATTTCGCTCGAGTGCGCCAAGCAATCCGCCGATTAGGCTTGGGCGTAAGGCGACATGATCTTCATTCAATGGATTGCGCAGTTGGATCGCGTTTTCATTAAAAGCCGGGGAAGTACGCGGGATAAGCTTTGACGTGCGCGCTTCATTTAATCCTCTCGCAGAAAGTTTAAGACGCAACTCCGCTTCGAGATCATGCAGTCTATCTGCAACACTCGAGGGCGTAAAACGGCTTCGATCGCTCACCGGCATGCGCTCAATTCCAAACACGCGCACGACTTCTTCGATCAAGTCTGCTTCGCGCTGAAGATCCGAGCGGAAACTCGGAATGCTCCATGAAGTTTCGTCTTCACTGGTGCGCGTTTTCTTCAAACCGAACCCTTCGAGTATCTGATCGACGCGTTCTTTTGGAATAGGCAGGCCGATGAGCCGGTTGCATCGCTCGTAGCGGAGCGAAACATCTTTTGGCGGAATCGGAAGCTCACCGGCGGTAGCGATTTCAGTCGCGGGTTTTCCGGCCGCAAGTTCTTGGATCAGTTCGGTGGCGCGTTGCGACGCGCGCAGAATCATTCCGGGATCGACGCCGCGCTCGAAGCGGTAGCTCGCGTCGGTCGGCAGGTTCAATTTCCTCGCCGTTCGCCGGACACTACCCGGCCGAAAATAGGCGCTCTCCAGGACCACGTTCCTGGTCGTCTCCGTCACGCCGGAATCTTCGCCGCCCATGACGCCGGCGATTCCGATCACAGTCGAGTCGTCCGCGATCACGAGATTGTCCGCGCCTAACGAGTAGGTTTTTCCATCCAGCGCGAGAAACTCTTCGTTCTCCTTTGCGAGCCGGACGTTGATCCGGCTCTTCACTTTATCTGCGTCGAACGCGTGCATCGGTTGTCCGATTTCCAGCATCACGAAATTTGCGATGTCGACGATGTTGTTGATGGCGCGAATGCCGACGGCGTCCAGTTTCGCGCGTAACCAATCCGGGCTTGGCCCAACCGTGACGTTCTCAATCCGCCGCGCGGAATAGAACGGACATTCGCTCGGCGCGGAGATCGCGATCGTAGCTGCCGCCGTCACTGGCGGCAGGCGATCTGCCTCCGAGACGGAGGCAGCTACAAGGTGTTTCGCATCGAGCGCCGCGATTTCTCTCGCCAAACCGAAATGGCTGAGGAGATCGCCGCGATTAGGCGTGATCTCGACATCGAGAATCGTGTCGTCGGGAAAAAGCGACGCGATCGGTTCGCCGATTTTGGCGTCGGGCGAGAGAATCAAAAGTCCGTCGCTCTCCGTGGAAAGACCAAGCTCGCTCGGGCTGCAAAGCATTCCCTGCGACTCAACGCCGCGCAGTTTGCTCGGCTTGATTTTCAGGTCCTTCACCAGCACCGCTCCGGGCAACGCGAGCGGAACTTTGTCGCCCACTTTGTAATTCTTCGCGCCGCAAACGATCTGGCGCGGTTGCCCGCTGCCGTCATCGACCTGGCAAACGCTTAAGCGGTCCGCGTTGGGATGTTGTGAAGACGCGATGATTTGTGCGACGACGACTTTGTCGAAATTCGCGCCCCGCTTTTCGATCCCCTCGATCTCGATCCCGGCGAGAGTGAGCAGCTCAGCCAGTTCCTCGACGCTCGAGGGCAACTCAATGAATTCGCGCAGCCAGTTAACGGAAAATTTCATGCGAATTGCTTCAGGAAACGCAGATCATTGCCGGCGAACAATCGAAGATCGGGAACACCGAACAAGATCATCGCAAGCCGATCCATGCCGAGACCGAAGGCGAAGCCGCTCCATTTTTCCGGGTCGTAGGCCTGGTCCTTTCGCACCTTGTTCACTTCTTCGAAAACGGCCGGGTGCACCATGCCGCAGCCGCAAACTTCCAGCCATTTCTCGCCGCCTTTGAGCGCCTTCGATTTCACGTCGATCTCGAAGCTCGGCTCGGTGAACGGAAAATAGTGTGGGCGGAAGCGGACCTGCGAGTCGGCGCCGAAAAGTTCGCGCAGAAAAAATTCCAGTGTCCCTTTCAAGTCGGCGACGCTAACGCCTTCATCGACGTAAAGCCCCTCGATCTGGTGAAACTGCGCGCTGTGAGTCGCGTCCACTTCATCGCGGCGAAACGCGGCGCCGGGAGCGATGACGCGAATCGGCGGCGGCGCGCTTTCCATCGTGCGAATCTGCACCGTCGAAGTGTGGGTGCGCAGCACGCGCCCATCGGGTAGAAAAAAAGTGTCCTGTTCGTTGCGAGCGGGATGATCGGGCGCGGTGTTGAGGGCGTCGAAGCAATGCCATTCCGTTTCGACATCCGGTCCTTCGGCGAGCGCGAAACCCATCCGGCGAAAAATGCCAATGGCGCGATCCAGTATTTGCGTCAATGGGTGCAATGTGCCGCGCTCATGCGGCGTGCCCGGAAGCGAGATGTCGATCGATTCCAGCGCCGCCGATTCTTGGTTGGTGCGAAACTCCTGGGTCCTCGCGTCCAGCGCCTCAGTGATCGCCCGCCGAACTTCGTTCAGCAATTTACCGACAATCGGCTTTTCCGCTTTCGGCAGCGACTTCATCTTCTCGCCCCATTCCGAAACGCTGCCGCTGCGTCCGAGAAATCGCACGCGCACTTCTTCGAGCGCGCGCTCATCCGCCGCGCCAGTGATCTGCGCGAGCGCGTCGCCGCGCAGTTTTTCGAGCGGGGGTGTCTCCTCTCCTGTCATGTCGAGCGAAGTCGAGACATCTCTATTCATTCCAGGCAGAGGATAGCTAGAGATTCCTCGACTCCGCTCGGAGTGACAAAAAACCTACGCCGCCTTGTTGCTCTTGTTCTCGAGCGCCTTCTTCACCTGCTCCACAATCGAGCCGAACGTCTTCTCATCGCTCACCGCCAGCTCCGCCAAAACCTTGCGATCCAGCGCGATTCCCGCCGCTTTTAATCCCTCGGCAAACCGGCTGTAGGTCATCCCGTTCGCGCGCACCGCGGCATTCAGTCGCTGAATCCAGAGCATCCGGAAATTCCGCTTTCGCGTCTTGCGATCGCGATACGCCCAGTATTTGCCTTTCATCGTCGCGTCCTTGGCGTAACGGAAAAGCTTCGATCGCCGCCCGCGATAGCCTTTCGCTTGCTTCAAAACCCGCCGCCGCCGTTCACGGCTGGCCGGTGCATTGGTTGCTCGTGGCATGATGTTCTTTCATCCGCCGCGGCGGACGAACTCCTTTTCAGCGCGCTGTTCTGTATTAATCATCTGCGCGACCTCGCGTGCTGATGCGGCCGCTCTCGGCGGTCAGGTGTGCAGATATCCGGTTCAACCCAGAACCGAACGCGTAGAATAAAACAAGCTCGGCTGATTACAACTCAGCGTTGAGCAGCAGCGGCTACACCGGCGGAATGTTCTCGCGTCCATACCGCAGCACCCGTGCCATCCAGATCAGCTCGTCGAGGAATTTCGCCGCTCGGCGGATGAACGAGTCGTCCGTCAGTTTGCCTGTTTCGTCGAAAATTCTGGCCGCATTACCGAAGTTCACATCGGTGAAGGATCGTCACCAAGCCGAGTTCGCGCATGACTGGCAGCAGCGCCTCGATCACGCGCGTGCCGCCGAACCCGCCAGCTGACACACCGCAGATGCCGACCGCTTTGTGCACGTATTCGTCGAGATTCATATCGAGCGCGTGCTTCAGCAGGCCGGGGTAGCCGTGATTGTATTCAGGCGTGACGACAACGAGTGCATCGGCGCGAGTGACGAGCGCCGAGAATCCCGGGTCCTTCATCTGTTCGCCGGCGTCATCCAGGCGCATCGGAATTTTTGCCACATCCACGAACTCCGTTTCAACACCAGCGCGCCCCTTCGTCTGTTCGAACATGAAACGCGCCGCGTTCTCACTCCGGCGCCCTTTGCGAGCGGTGCCGAGAATTATCGGAATGAATAAAGCGCGATCGGCCATGGCCTATCTTTGCCACGCCCCGGGGAGATTGAGCCAAGCTCATTCGCCGGCCATTAACTGATCACCGAATCACCGCTCACTGATTACTGATCACCGATCGCCGATCACATCAGCCAAGACGCCCCGCACCTAAGGCGAAGGTGACGCGGATTGCTCCGGCGTCGGGTGCGGTGATGTCTCCGGCGTCGCGCTGAGACCGAGAGATGATGGTGGACGGGCCAATGAATCCAAAGCATCGTCGCGCGGGTGTTGCGTCGATGAAGAGGACGGAGAGGGCGCAGGAGTCGGGCTGGGTGAGGGAGTCGCGGTAGCAGCATTGCGCGCGGTCGCCGGTGAAGCCGACGCCGCGGCGGCACCTGCCGTCTTCTCGGGTTTGGCTGGCATTTCTTGTCGCGATTTTTTCCTCTGCGCCCGCGACGCGACTTTTGCATCAGTGGGCGGATTGACAAACTTCCCCTGCTCCATGTAACCGCTCGATCGCGTGACAATCGCCGAGCGGTTCTCGCGAAGAATAGAGGAGCCGGTCACCGTCATACGTTCCCGCGAATACCAGGTCAGCGTGCCGTATCCCGTGGCGTAGCCCTGCGCGTCGCGTTTGCCGGACCAGGTCGCTTCTTCCGTTGTCCGCGGCCGCTCACTCCAGATCAACGCCCCGGAAAAAAGCGCCCGTCGATAAGCGCCGGCGTGAGCGCTAACCGAGAAGGCCAGGAGCGCGAAGGTCAAAACGCTGACATTCTTTAGCACGGTGGAAATTCTATCATCCTGAGAATCCCCAGCAACCGATTATCCTCTCCCGCGCACGGGCGAAATGCCGATGGCCGGACTCGAACCGGCACGGGCCGTTTAAGCCCAACGGATTTTAAGTCCGTTGCGTCTGCCATTTCGCCACATCGGCCTGCGGCGGAGCTTACGCGCAGGCATGCGCAGACCCAAACGCTTTTGAATGCTGCGCCAGCATCACGGCGCTCTCGGGTGCGACGGTTGCATCCCGTCAAGTCGGTAGAAGGTCCAGCAAGACATTACGAGCTCTACTATGATATGTTGTATAGCCACATATGATGAGCAAACCCTCGGCTCGCGCGGCTGAAAACATGGCAGTTCAAACACCGGAATCGTCCGCCGCAGCTAAGCCGCCCTCACAGCACCCTTGGGACGCGGCACTGCGCCCTCGGCGAGTAGATGCGCGATGCCGGGATGGAACCTGCGACTTGTCGCGGCGGCGACCGCTTTGGCGCGGTGGAAAGAATGCGCGATGCAGGGTTCGAACCTGCGACTTCTTGCGTGTGAAGCAAGCGCTCTACCACTGAGCTAATCGCGCCAATTCGAAGCGAATGTTAGCACGGAACGGGGAAGGATGAAGCAGTGAAGGCGGAAGGCGGGAAGGCGGAACATGAAGTCGACACGTTGGAGGGACGACCTCCGTGTCGTCCCGTTCTTTTCTCCCGCGGTGCCGCCAAAGATGAAGGCGAACGCAGGAGGACGTTTACAACGCCAGAGCGACACGGCGGAGATCATTCAGTAGCTTTTCCATGTCATGTAAGGTCGTGCGATAATTCAGAACGCAGCCGCGCAGCGCGAACCGTCCGTTGATTTTCGCGTTCGATAAATAGGAACTCCCGTCGCGCTGCAACGCGACCAGCAGCCGCTCATTCAACTCGTCCAGCTCCACTTCGCTGCTGGTTTTCGGCCGATATCTGAAACAGAAAATCGATAGCTCCACCGGCGCGAGCATTTCAAAATCGTCGCTCTCACGGACAAGAGCTTCCAAGTGTCGCGCGGAGGTGAGATTGCTCTCGATCGCTTCTCCGAGTGCGCGCGTGCCCACGCCTTTGAGCAACATCCAGACTTTCAGCGCGCGAAAACGGCGGGATAACTCCGGACCGTAATCCCAGAAGGCGAATGCTTCGTCATCGCGCAGGTCCAGCACCCTGGTGTATTCCGCGGTGTGGGCGAAAGCCGCGCGCGCGCTTTCTGCGTCCCGGTAAAAAACGCAGCCGCAATCAACCGGAAGATAGAGCCACTTGTGCGGGTCGAGCGCGACGGAATCCGCCTCCGCGATTCCGTTAAACAACTCGCGCGCCTGGGGAGCAAGCGTGGCGAATCCGCCGTAGCTCGCATCGACATGCAGCCAGAGACCGAACCGCTCAGCGATGTCGCGCAGTTCGGCGATCGGATCGACGGCGCCGGTTGCGACAGTGCCGGCGTTGGCCACGAGACAGAATGGCAGGTCACCGCGCGCGCGGTCGGCCGTGATCGACGCGATCAAATCGTCCACGCGGACCTTGAACCGATCGTCCACCGGCAGCAGGCGCACGCTTTCGCGCCCGAGCCCGAGAAGTGCCGCGGCTTTGACAATGGAATGGTGCGTTTCTGCCGAAGCGTAAATGCGCGCGCGCGGAAAATCGTGAGGCGCGACCTTCGCGGTTCGTGCGGCGGCGAGCGCGGCCAGATTCGCCATCGAACCGCC
>QHBM01000042.1:0-4859 GCA_003244145.1 Chthoniobacterales bacterium | reverse complement strand
CCGCCGCTGACGAACAAACCGCCGGACTGTGACTCGAGCCCGAGAATCTGTTTGACCCATTCCAACGTTACGCGCTCGAGTTCGACGGCGGCTGGTGCGGAACGCCACGCGGTCAGGTTCGCGTTCAATGCCGAAGCGAGAAGATCGGCGAACGCCGCGACAGCTGTGCCCGGTGATTGCACATAACCGAACATGCGCGGATGGGCATTGTGCCGACTGAGCGGCAGGATGACGTCGCGAAAAATATTGAGCAGGCGCGCGAACTCCGCGCCTTCGACCGGGAGATCAGTTTCGAGCCGCTCGCGAATTTCGAGTGCGGAAGTCTGTGGATAGACGCGCCGCTCGGAGAGGGAGGCAAGATAATCAGCCAGGAGATCGGTTGCCGCTTTTCCCCAGCGACGAATTTCGGCGGCGCTCGGTTCTAACGAGGCGTGAATTTCCTTCCTGGCGCTCATCTCATCGGGCGCGGAGCTCATTGCCATTTTCGCGCGCGGCTCGAAAGTGGACGAACTCTCATCGTGAAGCGACTACTTGTTTCTTGCTCCGCCATTCCCGCAGAGCACGCGCGCTGATGGATCACCAAGCTTTCGTGCCCGGAGCAGAGCGGGGTTGGCGCCGAAAAGCCGAGCAGGTCTCGCTCGCGGAAGTCCATCGCAGCGTGGTCGTGCCGACGACCGCTTCCTTCTGGCGCAAGCTGCTCGCCTTTTCCGGCCCCGGTTTTCTCGTCGCTGTCGGCTACATGGACCCGGGCAACTGGGCCACTGATCTCGCCGGCGGCGCGCGCTTCGGCTACTCGCTCCTCACCGTCATCATGATCTCCAATCTGATGGCGATCCTCCTGCAACACCTCTGTATCAAACTCGGCGTCGCCACCGGGCGCGATCTCGCGCAAGCCTGCCGCGATCATTATTCCATGCCGGCGGTCTGGTGCCTCTGGCTGCTCTGCGAGATCGCCATTGCCGCCTGCGATCTGGCGGAAGTAGTCGGCTCGGCCATCGCGCTGCAATTGCTCTTTCGCATCCCGCTCGTCTGGGGCTGCATCATCACCATGCTCGATGTGCTCGCGGTACTTTTTCTGCAACACAAAGGCTTCCGTTACATCGAAGCTATCGTCATCGCTCTTATCGCCACGGTCGGGGGATGCTTTGCCGCCGAGCTATTTTTTTCCAAACCGGATCTCCTGGGAGTTGGGCGCGGCTTCATTCCAGGTCCACGAATCGTTAGCCATCCCGAAATGCTTTACCTTAGCATCGGCATTCTCGGCGCCACCGTCATGCCGCATAATCTGTATCTGCACTCCTCCATCGTGCAGACGCGCAAGTTCGCGCAAACGCCGCAGGGCCGGCGCGAAGCGATCAAGTTCGCCACCATCGATTCCACCACCGCCTTGATGTTCGCGCTCTTCATCAATGCCGCCATCCTCATCGTTGCCGCCGCGGTCTTTCACACTTCCGGTCACGCCGAGGTCGCTGAAATCCAGGACGCCTACAAACTGCTCACGCCGCTGCTGGGGGTCGGTCTGGCCAGTGTCCTCTTCGCTGTCGCTCTGCTCGCCTCCGGGCAAAACTCCACCCTCACCGGCACTCTCGCTGGACAAGTGGTGATGGAAGGTTTTCTGAATTTCCGCATCACGCCTTGGCTGAGGCGAATCATCACGCGTCTCATCGCAGTCGTGCCCGCGGTGGTGATCATCGGTCTTTTCGGCGAAAGCAAAACGACGCAACTCCTGGTCGCGAGCCAGGTGGTGCTCAGCATGCAGCTTGGGTTCGCGGTCTGGCCGCTGATGCGATTCACCGGGGAGCGCGCGAAGATGGGCGAATTCGCCAATCCGCCCTGGGTGAAAGTGCTCGGCTGGGCAACGACGCTGCTCATCATTGCGCTCAACGCGAAACTGCTTTTCGATACCTTCCTCATCGCCGATGTGCGCGCGGCCATCGGCCGCTGGTTCTCCTAACGATGTATCGACGCATCCTCATCCCGATGGAAAACAGCGCGGCGGATCAGACGATCCTCGAGCACATCAAACCGTTTGCGCGGTTGACCGGGGCGCACCTCCTTCTGGTGCACGTGGCCGATGGTTTCGTGGCGCGCAATTACAACCAGTTGCAACTGGCCGAGAGCGAAGAGATGCGGGTGGATCGCGCCTATCTGGATAAACGTCAGCGCGAATTGCGCGAGGAAGGTTTTGTCTGCGAGACGGTCCTGGCGTTGGGGCAGCCGTCGAGCGAGATCGTGAAGCTGGCGCAGGCCCGCGACATCGATCTCATCGCCATGGCCTCGCACGGCCATCGTTTGCTTGGCGACATTTTGCACGGCAGCACGATCACCGAGGTGCGGCATCGCAGCGCGGTGCCGTTGCTGGTGGTGCCGGCGGGTAAGTAACGCATCCCACCACAGCGCAAATCTGTCATCCCTGAGCGGAGCGAAGCGGAGTCGAAGGATCCCGCGGCGCACCTTTAAGGTAACTTCCGCGGGAACCCTCGACTTCGCTCGGGATGACAGGTAAATCAGTTGCCACTCGTGAAGGTGCTCCTGCTCACAAACGAATACCCGCCGCATAACTACGGCGGCGCCGGCGTGCACGTCGAGTATCTCTCGCGCGAGCTCGCGAAGTTAATGCCGGTCGAAGTGCGCTGCTTTGGTGATCAGAACTCCACCGCCGGAAATCTCACCGTGCGCGGCTTTGAGTTGGACGCGAGCGATTGGTATTGTCCAAAGCCGCTGCGTTCCACGCTCGGCGCGGTGCGGCGCTGCACTGATTTCAACGCCGCCGGCATCGACGCGCAGATCGTGCATTGCCATACCTGGTACAGCCATTGGGGTGGGATTCTTGCGCAAAAAAATTACGCCGTTCCTCTCGTAATCACCGTTCATTCCCTCGAACCGCTCCGGCCGTGGAAACGCGAGCAGCTCGGCGGCGGCTACGATTTCACAGTCTGGCTGGAGAAGACCGCGCTGGAAATGGCTGATGCCGTCATCGCCGTTTCTAACGAGACGCGGGCAGACATCGAGCGGCTCTTCGAAGTTCAACCGGAACGCCTGCACGTCATCTACAATGGCATCGATCTCGACGAATACAGACGGATTAGTTCAGATAACGCGCTGCGAAAGTTCGGCGTCGATCCGGCCCGGCCGTTCCTGCTCTTCGTCGGCCGCATCACCCGCCAAAAGGGCATTATCCATCTCGTGCGTGCGATCGAGTTCATGGACAAAAATTTTCAGGTAGTCCTTTGCGCCGGCGCGCCGGACACGCCCGAGATCGCGCAGGAAATGCAAGGCGCGGTGGAGCGCGCGCAGACTTTGCGTGAGGGTGTGATCTGGATCGACGAGATGCTGGATAAGCCGAGCGTGATTCAATTCTACTCGCACGCGGCGGTCTTCTGCTGCCCGTCGATTTACGAGCCGTTCGGGATTATCAATCTCGAGGCGATGGCGTGTGAAACAGCGGTCGTAGCCAGCGCCGTCGGCGGGATTAAGGAAGTGGTAGTGAACGGCGAGACGGGATTTCTCGTTCCGCTGGAGCAGATGAAGGAGAGCCCATTCGAGCCGCTCGAGCCGGAGAAGTTCGCGCGCGATCTGGCGGAGAAGGTCAACGTGCTCATGCGCGACCATGCATTGCGAGAACGTTTCGGCAAAGCCGGCCGCGCGCGGGCGGAGAAGAAGTTCAGCTGGTGCGCCATCGCGCAGCAGACGCAACGATTGTACAAAAAGTTGTTAGCTGCGAAGAGATGAGACTGCCGCGCCGCGCGGCTCTCCCGACTGACGCTCGCGTCATCGCCGCGGTCTACGCCTTCATCACGCTGGTCGCGAGCTGGCAGAAGTACGCCCAGGCGAACAATCTTCGGATATTCCGCGCCTCATTCTGGAATCTGCTGGCGGGCGCGAATCTTTACGCCCTGCATCCGGCGCAACATGCTGATTACTTTAAATACAGTCCGACATTCGCCCTGCTGATGGCGCCATTCGCGGCCGTACCAGAGCTCGTTAGCGCCATTGCATGGAACTTCTGCAACGTCTTTGCGCTTTTCGCCGCTATTCAGTTGCTGAACCTTTCCCGCGAGCAGAAAGCGGCGGTGCTCTGGCTCATCCTAATCGAGCTGCTCACTTCGATACAAAACTTCCAGAGCAACGTGCTCGTCGCAGCTTTGATCATCGGGACGTTTGTCGCCTTCGAGCGCGGCTGGCCCGAGGCAGCCGCGCTCTGCGTCGCGCTCGGCGCCGCGATCAAAATCTTCGGCGGAGCGGCGGCGCTGCTGTTTCTCTTTTACCCGCGCAAGCTGCGCTTTCTCGTCGCCACCGCGGCGTTCTCACTGTTGCTCGCTGCGCTTCCACTGCTCGTGAACTCAGCGACGCTATTGCAATGGCAATACGCGAATTGGTTAACTCTCCTGCACGCCGATTATCTCGCGGGCGAAAAGCTCTCGATCATGAGCTGGCTCCGTGCGTGGTTCGGGTTGAATTGGCCGAACAGCATCGTGCAGATCATAGGCGGGATGGTGCTGCTCCTCCCGCTCATCCGCGTCGAGCGACATCGCGAACTAACGTTCCGGCTCCAATTCCTCGCCTCGCTTCTGGTCTTCCTCGTCATCTTCAATCACAAAGCTGAGTCGCCAATGTTTATTCTGGCTCTCAGCGGCATCGCCATCTGGTCGATCGCGGGCGAGCAAAATCTCTGGCGCGGAATCATTGTCGCGCTCGTGTTGCTGGTCACGTCACTCGCTTCGACCGATCTGGTGCCGCGGTATTGGCGGGAAATGGTGATGACGCCGCTGGTGCTTAAAGTTGTGCCGTGCATTCTGGCGTGGATCGCTATTCAGGCGGAGTTGCTCACCACGAGTGTCATCCCGAGCGAAGCGCAG
>QHBM01000067.1 GCA_003244145.1 Chthoniobacterales bacterium | reverse complement strand
TGACCGGTCGGCGCCCACGTGTGCAACGGCCAGATGCCAGCGAGCACGGCGAAACCAAGGAACAAAACCGGAAAGGCCCACGCTTGAAATTGCGGCGTGAAGGGAAACAGAGCGAGCTGCTGGAGGTTGAAGGTTGCGCCGGCGCCGCCGGCTCCCGCCGTCACATAAATGGCGATGATCCCGATCAAGGCCAGCGCTCCGCCGAAGAAGGAATAGAGCGTCAGCTTCATGGCGCCGTACTCCTTGTTCGTTGATCCCCAGATCGCGATCAGGAAATATTTCGGCACGATCACCCATTCGTAGAAGACGAAGAGCAGGAACAGATCGGCGCTCAGGAACACGCCATAGGAGCCGCCGACGACCAGGAGAAGCCAGAAGAAGAATTCGTTAGGCCGATGGTCGACGTCCCAGGAAAAAAGCACGGCGCTCACCGCGGTAAGCCCGGTCACGAGCACCATGGTCAGACTGATGCCATCGGCGGCGAGATGGTATTCCATCCCGAGCATCGGGACCCATGGAACGCGCACGATCGTCTGGAACGCGCCGAAATCCTTGACGTTAAAGAACTCCGCCAATCCGACGGCGAAACCGGCGAGCGCAGTGAGCAACGCGACCCAGCGCGTCAGAACGCGCGGCACAAAAAGCAGGAGCAGCGCACCCGCAAACGTGACGTAGATGGTCCAGGCGATCATCGACGAATGCGCGAGCGGTAACGCGGCGCTCTTTCGCGCACGTGAAATCCAATTTCACGCTGTGCAATGTGACTGACTGGACCGATCGCGTGACTCATCGAGGCCTTTAGGCAAATAACCGCGCCATCTGAATCACGGTAGTATTGAAGATGTTGAAGAGAAACTGCGGCGCGATTCCGATCGCGAACATCAGCAGCGTTACGGGAACGACGATCCATTTTTCCGTGCGCAGGAGATCGGGAAAGGCGCTGCAACTTTCCGACAACGGGCCGCTGAAGAGCATCTGCATCGCGCGCAGAAACGCGATGGCGGTGAAGAGAAGGCCAAGCACTGCGATCGACGTCGCTGCTGCCGCGAGGGCGAACGATCCTTTAAAGATGAGGAACTCGCCGATGAATCCGTTGAGCGCGGGCAGGCCGAGCGACGAAAACATCGCGACGCTCATCCATCCGCAGAGCAGCGGCGTGCGCTGCATCAGTCCGCCGAAATCGCCGAGGCCGCGCAGACCGCGGCGTTGTTCGAGCAGCCCCACGTAATAAAACAATGCCGCCGCGGTAATACCGTGGTTGAAAATTTGCAGGAAGACGCCGCTCAATGCCGCCTGCATCTCGACCGCGGGCCGCGCGGCCGATGCAGTCACCGCGAAAAGACCGATCATGCAGTAACCGAGATGGTTGATCGAGAGATAGGCCACCATCCGTTTCAAATCCGACTGGGCCCACGCGGCGAGCGAAGCGAAGACGATCGAGCAGACCGCCAGCCCGAGCAGCCACGGGCCGAGGATCCTGATCTCGTGCGGAAAAAGCGGAAGGAGCAGCCGCACGAAACCATAAACTCCCATCTTCGAAAGCACGCCGGTTAATACCATCGAGACGCCGACGGGCGCAGTCTCGTACGCGTCCGGCAGCCAGGTGTGAAAAGGAAACAGCGGCACTTTCACCGCGAGGCCGAGGAAGATTCCGGCGAAGGCAAGCCACGCGAGATTGCCATTGAGCAGCGGGCCGGCGCGGCCGAGCTCGGCCAGCGCGGCGAAATCGAATGTCCCTTTCGCGAAGTAAATGCCCAGGAAGGAAAGCAGCATCGCGACGCTGCCGAGGAACGTGTATATGAAAAACTTCGTCGCCGCGCGGTCGCGGTTTTCGCCGCCCCAGATTTTGATGAGCAGGAACGCGGGAATCAGACTCATCTCGTAAAACAAAAACCAGAGGACGAAATTGTGCGCAGTGAACGTGCCGTAGAGCGCCGACTGCATTACCAGCATCAGCGCGCAGTAACCGCGGCCGCGGCGTTGCGCGAGAAACGCGAACGGGAAGATGAGCGACGTGAGCAAGACGAGGAGAAGACTCAAGCCGTCGATGCCGACCACGTATTCCGCGCCGATCGCCGGGATCCAGGCGTGGCGTTCGACGATTTGAAGTCCGGCGGCGGTGATGTCGAAGTTGCGCCAGAGCGTGACTGCGAGAATCGCGGTGATCGCGTTGAAAAAGAGGGCGATGCCGCGGGCGTAGTTCTCGCGGGCCATACCGGCGAAAAGAGCGCCGGCAAGCGGGAGCAGAATCAGCGCGGAGATCAGGCCAGCCATACGTAAAAGAGGAGCAGCGCCAGCATCCCGATGGCGACCGCGCCCAGGTAAGTTTGGATTTGGCCGGAGTGCCACAGCGACATCACGCGCCCGACTCCGCGCGCGCTGCCGACGCCTTCGTCGACCGCGGCGTTAATGCCACGTTCGTCAACGCCTTTGGTTAAAATGCCGAATGCTTGGCCGATGGAGCCAAACGCGCGCACGAACCCATCCCAGATGTATCGGTCCATCCAATCGGACAGGACCGCGGCGGTTCTGCTGAAGGCAATGACGGTGTGAGCGTAAAGTTCGTCGATCCACATTTTGTTTTCGAGGAATCGAAAGAGGGCGGGCTGTGATCGCTCTAGCGGATCAAACGCACCCGCGCGTCGATAGATGAGGAGGCCGAGTCCGATCCCGGCGGCAACGAGCGCGAGCGACACGAACAGCATTGGCTGAATCAATCGGGCGATCTCGAAGCGCGCCGGTTCGCCACTGAGATAAGCGTGCAGCCACGGCCATGCCGGCGTGACGACAATGCTCAATGCGATCGTCCCGAGTGCGAGCACGATCAGCGGGACGGTCATAACCCGCGGACTTTCGTGCGCGTGTTCGGCGGCCGCGCGCCGGTTGCCGAAGAAAACGTAGATCATCTGCCGCGTCATGTAGAGCGCGGTTAGCACCACTCCGGCGAGCATGAGATAAAACGGTGCCTGCGAGCGCGGCCAATGCGCGGTCTGGTGCAGGATTTCTTCCTTGGTCCAAGCGCCAGAAAAGAACAGCGGCACGCCGCTCAGCGTCATCATGCCGACGGCATAAGTGAGAAAAGTGACCGGCATAACCCGGCGCAAGCCGCCCATTTTGCGAATGTCGTGTTCGTGGTGACAGCCGTGAATGACGGAACCGGACCCGATGAAGAGCAGCGCCTTGAAGAAGCCGTGCGCGAGCAGATGCATGATGCCGGCCGCGACGCCGCCCACGCCTAACGACACCATCATCAATCCCAGTTGCGAGACCGTCGAGTAAGCCAGGATGCGCTTGATGTCGGCCTGTGCGATGGCGATGAGCGCAGCCATTAGAGCCGTGACCACCCCAACCCAGACGACGACCGTGAGCGATGGAGTCACGCCATCAACCGCGCCTAACGAGAAGAGCGGGTAGACGCGCGCCACCAGAAACACGCCGGCTGCGACCATGGTCGCGGCGTGGATCAGCGCGCTGACTGGCGTCGGACCTTCCATCGCCTCGGGCAGCCAGACATGGAGCGGAAACTGGCCCGACTTCCCAACCGCGCCGGAGAAAATCAAGAGCGCGATAAACGTGGCGCTGGCGCCGACCGCCAGAAGACCCGCGCTTTCAAGACAACCCTTTCCGTCATCATAAAAGAGAAGCGTGCCGCTGCTGCCATAGAGCCACAAGATGCCGAAGAAAAACCCGAGATCACCGATGCGCGTGGTGATGAATGCTTTCTTTGCCGCTGCTGCCGCGCTCGGTTTGTGGATCCAAAATCCGATCAACAAATAGGAGGCGAGCCCGACCAGTTCCCAGCAAACGAAAAGGAGAAGCAGACTGTTCGCGATGACGACGCCGAGCATCGCCGCGGAAAAAAAGGAGAGGTAAGCGAAGAAGCGGGAAAAGTTTTTGTCTTCCGCCATGTAGCCCATGCTGAAGACAAAAATGCAGAGGCCGACCAGCGTGATCATGACCAGCATCGCGGCGGCGAGCGGGTCGAGCACCCAGCCGATCCGGACTGCGTTTTCGCCGAAAGTGAACCAGGTGAAATTGTGAAACGCGCGCCAGCCGGGTTCCTGGAGAGTGGGAATAAAGGCTGCGACCGCGAGAACGAGCGCGATGAGTTGGCCGATGATCGCGAGCGCTGCCGCGCCTTTGGATCGTGAGCCGGCGAAACTGAGAATGAGCAGCGACGCCGCGAGCGGCACGGCGGGAACAAGCCAAAGGTGATCGACGATCCAGGGGCTCATCCTTTGAGCCGATCGAGTTTGGTGACGTTTGTCGTTCGATAATGGCGGTAAACCGCGATGACGAGGGCAACGCCGACTGCGGCTTCAGCGGCAGCGATGGCGATGGAAAAGATCGCGACCATTACGCCGGTCGGCTGTTGCGGTTCAGCGCCGAAACGCCAGAAGGCGATGAAATTCAGGTTCGCCGCCGCCAGCATCATCTCGATGCCGATCAAAATGAAGATCGCATGCCGCCGGCTCAGCGCCGCGAGCAGTCCAATACAAAACAATGCCGCCGAAACGATGAGGAATAAGGTGAGAGTTGGCGTCATATCACGGCGAATTGGATCGGGGAGCGCACGCTTGCAGCGTGCTGGTTTCGGTGTTCCACCGAAATGAACTTTGTGAACCGGTCACAATCGTGGCGTCGCGCAGAGGAAGTTCGCGATCGCGTGGACACGATCGCCAGCCCGCGGAACGCGTGCGCTCCCCAGACAAGAAAATCCCGCTTCATCGCTTTTCCTCCATCACGAGAACCAACGCGCCGATCAGGGCGGCGGTTAGCAACACTCCCACGCATTGCAGCGGCCAGATGTAATCGGTCATGAGGATCTGGCCGATCCGTTTTACCGTCAGCGCTTCAATCGCCGGCGGGGCGATGGAAAGCGAGGTCGTTTTCAGAATCGCCCATGACAGAACGCCGAAGACGGCGAGCGCGACAATAACCCCGCCCCAGTTGAAACCGACATCGTCCTCATCCTCGCGCCGGGTGAGCAGGATCGTGAAAACGATGAGCACGGCGACCGCGCCTACATAAACAAAGACCTGGACCAGGCCGACGAATTCCGCCCCGAGCAAAAAGTAAAACGCCGCGATCCCGAGGAACGCCACGACCAGACAAAGCGCGGCGTGGATGAGTTTGCGCAGACACGCGGCCGCAAGGGCGCCGGCCACCGTGACAATCGCGATAACGACAAAGGCGCTCGCACTCATTCGGCGAAACGATACGTGCGCGTGGACAAATTCCTGCGCGTATTCAGGAGCCGCGACAAGCCGAGGTAAACAACCAGGACGATCCCGAGCGACCAAAGCCATCCGCTAATCCCGTGCGCCTGATAATGCCACACGGCCGCCGCCAGGATGCAGGTGAACGCCATCGGCATCATGAATTTCCAGGCAAACCCCATGACGTGATCGACGCGCATCCGCGGAAGCGTTCCGCGAATCCAGACAAACACGAAGAGCAAAGCCCCCAGCTTCAGAAAGAACCAGATGTAGGAAGGAATAACTTCGAGCCAGGGTAGCGGCGCGTGCCAGCCGCCGAGAAAGAGCGTCACCGCCAGACCGCTGACCGCAAACATTCCAAAATATTCCGCGAGGAAAAACGTGGCGTATTTGAATCCGGAATATTCTGTCATGTGTCCGGCGACGATTTCGGACTCGCCTTCCGGGACATCGAACGGCGTGCGATTCGATTCCACCAAACCGGAAACAAAAAACAAAATGAACGCGGCCGCACCCCACGGCGTGAAGACAAACCAACGCGGCGCGAAGCCACTGGCGTATCCGCCTTGCGCCTCCACGATCGCATCCGGAGAGAGCGAGCCGACGATCATCACCACGGGCAACACAGTAATAATGAGCGGCAACTCGTAGCTCACCATTTGAGCGATCGCCCGCATCGCGCCGAGCATCGAGAACTTGTTGTTGCTCCCCCACCCGGCCATGAAGACGGCCAGCTCCGTCGCTGAACCGACCGCAAAGAAAAAAAGAATGCCGCCATCGATCGCGAACGCCGTCATGTTCCGGCCGTAAGGAATTACGCCGAGCGCAAGAATCGTCGGCGCGGCCATCATGATGGGCGCGAGAAAATGGACAACCTTGTCCGCGCGCACCGGCACGATGTCTTCCTTGATCAGGAGCTTGATGCCGTCGGCTAGCGGTTGGAGAAGGCCAAACGGCCCGACGCGATTCGGCCCGTAACGATTCTGGATGCGCCCGAGAATTTTTCGCTCCAGGACCGAGATCAAGGCGAAGAGCGTCATGAACACGGCGAGGACCGCGGCGATGTTGAGGAGACTGGAGGCGACCTGCTGCGCCCAATCGGGCGCGTTCGTCAAAAACGACAGGAGCCAGTGCTTTGTCCGAACAAAGATCTGGTCAATCGCTTCGCCTCGCATGTGCGATGAGAAAAGCGGTGCCTGATTGTTTAATCAAGGCTGAATAGCCTCGTAACCGCAGAATGCGCTGGCGGGAGCAAAGAGTCTCGGTTAACAAACGCGAGTGGATGATCTGATTCGCGAATGACGCCCGATCCCTATTTTTTCCTCATAATTTTTTGCGGGGTGGCGCTGGTGTTTCCGTTGATGCCGCTCGCGCTCGCGTGGATGTGGCGCCGTTTTTTCCAGCCGCCCAAACCCGGCCCGGCGAAAAATGCGACTTACGAATGCGGGGTCGAATCGCTGGGCGAAGCGCGAGTGCAGTTTCAATCGCAGTATTATCTCTACTGCATCATTTTCCTGATCTTCGACGTAGAGGCGATTTTTCTCGTGCCCTTCGCCGTGGCCTTCAGCGGTCTGCCGGTCGGGGCGTTCATCGCGCTGCTGATCTTTCTCCTGCTCCTGATCGAAGGACTTGTTTGGGCCTGGAGCAAAGGTTGCCTGGATTGGTCGCAAATGCGGAAGGGTTAGTTTTAGGGTAACCTCCGAAATGGCCGGGCAAATCGACGAAGGGCTTCGGAGCGAACTGCAAAAGCGCGGTGTTTGGGTGACTTCGACACAGGAGCTTTACAATTGGGGCCGCAAGAACTCGATCTGGCCGCTGCAATTCGGACTCGCCTGTTGCGCCATCGAGATGAT
>QHBM01000072.1:6862-46751 GCA_003244145.1 Chthoniobacterales bacterium | reverse complement strand
CACGTGCGCGTTGGTGCCGCCGATGCCGAAGGCGCTCACCCCCGCGCGCCGCGGCATGCCCGCCGTTTCCCACTCCCGAAGCTCGGTGTTTACGTAGAACGGGCTGTTCGCGAAATCGATCCGGGGGTTGGGCGTTTTGAAGTGCAACGTGGGCACAAGCTTCTTGTGCCGAAGCGATAACACGGCCTTGATGAACCCGGCTACCCCGGACGCGACATCCAAATGGCCGATGTTGGTTTTGGCGGTCCCGATCGCGCAGAATTGCTTAGCCTCGGTTCCGGCGCGAAAAGCCTGGGTCAGCGCCGCAATCTCGATCGGATCGCCCAGGCTAGTGCCCGTGCCGTGCGCTTCGACATAGGTGATGGACGCGGGGTTGACCCCCGCATTGGCGTGCGCCATCGCGACGACTCGCGCCTGCCCATCCACGCTCGGCGCGGTATATCCGACCTTTACCGAACCATCGTTGTTCACGCCAAATCCACGAATCACCGCATGGACACGATCGCCATCCGCCACGGCGTCTTCGAAGCGCTTCAAGAGCACCGCTCCAGCGCCCGCGCCGAAAACGGTCCCTTGCGCCTTGGCGTCGAAAGCCCGGCAATGGCCGTCCGGAGATACGATCCCATCGGACTGATACAAATAGCCGCGATTTTGAGGGAATGTGATCGATACCCCACCGGCCAACGCCATGTCCGCTTGATAGGTGAGCAGGCCTTGGCAGGCCTGGCAGATGGCCACGAGCGATGTGGCGCAACCGGCCTGGAGGGTGAAGCTCGGGCCCTTCAAATTCAGCTTGTACGATACTCGCGTGGCAAGGAAGTCGCGATTGTTCCCGAGCATCGTTTGGTAGTTCCCCACCGGGTACGACGCCGCGTAATCCTGCACGAAATCGCGCGTCGGGCAAAGGTGCTCGAGAAAATATGTGTTCGTGCTGCAACCCGCATAAACGCCCGCCAGCCCGTCGTAAGTGAGTGGATCGTAGCCCGCATCCTCAAACGCCTGCCAGCAGCATTCGAGAAACACGCGCTGCTGCGGATCCATGACTTCGGCTTCCTTGGGATACATGCCGAAGAACGCGGGATCGAACATTTCGGCGTCCTGGAGCATGGGCCGGGCCCGAACGTAGTTAGGGGAGTTTTTCGCGGCCCCTTCGTGGAGATCCTCGTCGTCGAAGCCGGTAATCGATTCGATGCCGTTCTTCAGGTTTTCCCAAAATTGCGGGATATCGCGCGCGCCGGGAAAGCGGCCGGCCATGCCGATTACGGCAATTCCATCGACCATCCGCGCGCTTTCACCCGCGCTCATCGATTCGCCCCCGCTTTGGCGCGTTTCCGCCTGGCAATGGCTTCCCGTTGCCGGTTGGCCCGATCCCGATCGGCGGCAAATACCGAAATTCCGCCACCTTTGGCTCCGATACGTTTGGCGAGCGAACTTACGGTCGCAAATTGGAACAACTCGGTAACTGGAAGGTTCATGTCGAGTGCCCGGTTTAGCTCGGCGTGAGCGGCCATCAATAAGAGCGAATCGCCGCCCAGATCAAAAAAATTGTCCGTCAAACTGGCGCGCTCGAGACCGAGCACTTCCTGCCAGATGGCCGCGACCTGCTTTTCGAGCGGCGTTGTCGGAGCCACGAAGTTGTCCCTGGATTTTTTCGCGGAGCGGTTCGGGGCGGGGAGGGCATTGCGGTCGAGCTTACCGTTCGCTGTTCGCGGCAAGGCGGGTGCGGCGACGATTGCCGACGGGACCATGTAATCAGGCAACGATTTCTTCAGCGCGACGATCAGCGCCTGTTCCCACTCGTGCGCTGAGTTTGCTTGGCGGACGACGTAGGCCACCAGTTGCTTGTCGCCCGGATTGTCTTCACGCATCGCGACGGCGCAATCCCGGACATCGGGTTGGCGCCGAAGCGCATTTTCGATTTCGCCCAATTCGATTCGGAACCCACGCAGCTTCACTTGCGTATCGACGCGTCCGATAAAATCGATCGCGCCATCTTCGCGCCAGCGCGCCAGATCACCGGTTCGGTAAAGTCGAGAACCCAGGCCGGCGGTGATAAATTTTTCCGCGGTCAACTCCGCACTCTTCCAATAGCCGCGCGCCAGACCATCGCCGCCGATGAACAATTCGCCCGTCACGCCGACCGGGACGGGATGAAGTTGCGCGTCCAAAACGTAGGCCGTGGTGTTGGCGATCGGCTTGCCGATCGGAATCGAATCACCGACTTCCGCGTTCGCCGGAATAGCATGGCAACACGCGAACGTCGTGCTTTCCGTCGGGCCGTAACCGTTGATGAGGCGGGTCTCCGTCAAAGCGCGTAATGCCTTGCTCACGTGCGAAACCGACAGCACATCGCCGCCCGCCAGCAATTGGCGGAGCGGCCGCAAGTCCTCGAGACGTTCGTCCACCATCGCGTTGAACAATCCCGCGGTAAGCCACAACGTCGTGACACCATTTTCGCGAATCGCGCTGCCGATTTCCTGCAGAGTTGGTGGCGCGGGCGGCATCACGACCAGCTTCCCGCCATTCAAGAGCGCGCCC
Organism: Chthoniobacterales bacterium; assembly: GCA_003244145.1. Taxonomy (GTDB): domain Bacteria; phylum Verrucomicrobiota; class Verrucomicrobiia; order Chthoniobacterales; family UBA10450; genus AV80. The sequence continues at coordinate 44,213 of QHBM01000072.1, read as the reverse complement.
CAGATTTCGAATGTCGAAGCGTCAAACGAGATCGGCGCGAGTTGGAGAAATGTTTCGCCGGCGAACGATGCGTAATTCGTTTCCTTGACCAGCCGGACAACGCCCCGGTGCATAACGGCCACTCCTTTCGGTGCCCCGGTCGAGCCGGAGGTGTACATGATGTAACACAAATCTTCGGCCCGCCCGTCGGTGGCGAGATTGGTTTCTTCGAAGCCGGTGAGGTCCTCTTCCTCGAGGCAAATCACCTGTTTGATCGAAGGACCCGCCGCTCGATCCGCCACGTCGGTGAGAAGGATGGACATCGCGGTGTCTTCCATCATCAACGCCCGCCGTTCCACGGGGTAACTTGGATCGAGCGGAACGTAGGCGCCGCCTGCTTTCAGAACGGCCAGAAGCGCGAGAATCATCTCCACTGAGCGCTTCATGCAGACACCGACCGGAACATCGCGGCCGACCTCGAGTTGTCGCAGCCGCCGGGCGAGCTGGTTGGCGCGCCGATTCAGTTCGTCGTAAGTCAGATGCAGCTCGCCAAAAACTATTGCGATGGCCGACGGCGTTTTTCGCGCTTGTTCCTCGAAGATTTCTTGGATCGTTGCCTCGCGCGGATAGGGAGTGCGCGCGGTTGGGTTCCCTTCGAGCGGGAGGGGAAGGGGTTGCGTGATCGGGAGCACCGGGAGTTGTGAAAGCGAAGTCTCCGGCGCGGCGGCGATCTTTTCCAACAGGAGCTCGAAGCTCGCGAGCAAGCGATCAATGGTCGGGGTGTCGAACTGGTCCGTGCTGTACTCGGCGTACACGCGCATCCCAGCGGCTCCTTCTTCGATGAAAAGCGTGAGGTCGAACTTGGCCGTGGTAGTGGGAAGGGGAAGGAGATCGACCTTGAGCTTCGGCAGCGCGGGCGGGCGGAGACTCGCCGGGAGAAGGACGAAGGCGACCTGAAAGAGCGGATTATAGCTCAGCTCGCGTTTTGGACACAATTTCTCGACCAGCCGCTCAAAGGAGACTTCCTGATGCTCGAAGCCATCGAGCACCGTGGCGCGAACGCGCCGCAGCACCTCTCGAAAATCGGGGTCGCCCGAAAGATCGGAGCGCAGCGCCAGCATATTCAGAAAGAGACCGATCAGCCCTTCGGTTTCGACCTGCGTTCGTTGAGCAACGGGCGAGCCGGCGCAGATATCCGTCTCGCCGGTCAGGCGGGCGAGGAGCGCCTTGAACGCCGCCAGCAACAGAACGAAAGGCGTGGCCTCCAGCTCGCGACCGCGGTGGCTGAGCGCTTCGGTCAGACGGGCGGGCAATTCGCGCGAGCAAATAGCGCCGCGAAAGCTCTGGCGGGCGAGTCGGGGCCGGTCGCCCGGAAGCGTCAGCGGCGAGCGCTCGCCGGCAAGCTGCCGTCGCCAGTAGGCGAGGTGCGGTTCGAGCGCCGTTTCGGAGAGGGTGGTTCGTTGCCAGATCGCGAAGTCGGCGTACTGAATGGGAAGCTCCGGCAACGGGCTCGGAACTCCGTCGCGAAAGGCGGGATAGAGAAGCTCCAGCTCGCGGCTGAAAACCCCCAGCGACCAGGCGTCGCAAACGGTGTGGTGAAAGCTGACGCAGAGAGCGTGCTCCTCCTCGGTAACTCGAAAGAGGGTCGCCCGCCAGAGCGTGTCGCTCGCGAGATTGAACCCGCGACCCGACTCTCGCGACGCGAGGGCGCCGAGCTGCCCGGCCGTGGCTGGGATGACGGGCAGAGCGCGCGTCGTGAATGGATGGATGACCTGAACCGGGTACGCGTCCTCGCCCGCGACGAGATTCGTGCGCAGGATCTCATGGCGGCGGGCAATTTCATCGAGGCTGCGCTCCAACGCCGCAACGTCGAGCGTTCCCGCCAGGCGCCAGAGAGACGAGACGTTATACATCGCCATGCCTGGTTCCAGGCAATCGAGCACCCATAGTTGCTCCTGGCTGAAAGAGAGCGGGAGATCGCGGTCGCGGGCCGCGCGCGGGATCGGCTCCACGCCGCCGGCCTCAGCGGCCAGCCCTTCGAGCAAGATCGACTTTGCCGCCGCGAGCTGGGCGCGCAGATCGGACGTCATGGCCCCCGGCGGCGCGCTGAAGCGCAGATTGTCGCCCTCGCGCCAGATCGTAATGTCGCGGCGCCGCAGCTCGGTGAGCAACTCGTTCACAGCACCCCCTCCTCGCGGGCTTCGGCGGCCACCAATGCGCCTTCACCGTTCCGCGCCGGAATTTCCGCCGAAGGAATCGTGGCCACGAGTCCGGCGATGGTGGGATGCTCGAAAAAATGGCGGAGATTCAACTCCGTCGGCCAGGAGTGGCGAAGACGGGCCAGCGCTTGCATGGCCGCGAGCGAGTGGCCGCCGATCTCGAAAAAATTATCGTGAATGCCCACGCGTTCGAGCTTTAACACCTGGCTCCAAGCTTCCGCGATCTTCCTTTCGAGATCATTCCGAGGCGCGACGAATCCGCTCTGCCGCGCCAAGCGGCTGGGATCGGGATCCGGCAGCGCGCGGTGATCCACCTTGCCGTTGGCGGTAAGCGGCACGCGCGTCAGCGGGACGAAGGCCACTGGCACCATGTAATCCGGCAATTTCCTCCGGAGAAGGGCGCGCAACTCTTGATCGGCGGGGAGGTTCGCCGCCGGCACCACGTAGGCGAGCAGCCGCGCCTCCGCCACGCCGCTGTCCCGGAGGATGACCACCGCTTCGCGGATGGCCGGGTGCTCGCGCAGGATGGACTCGATCTCGCCGGGCTCCAACCGAAACCCGCGCAGCTTGACCTGCCGATCGATGCGCCCCAGGCACTCGATGCGGCCATCCGACAAGTAGCGCGCGAGGTCTCCCGTGCGGTAAAGCCGCGCCCCGGTGCCAGGCTTGAAGGGATGGGGGATGAATTTCTCCGCGGTCAGTTCCGGCCGATTTAGATAGCCGCGCGCCACGCCGGCTCCGCCGAGGAGCAGTTCTCCCTCCTCGCCGATTGGGACAGGATCGAGGCGGTCATCGACAATATAGACTTCGGTATTCGCGATTGGCCGGCCAATCGTGACGCGCGCGGCGCCCGGCGATAGCTTCTCCACAGTCGACCAAATGGTTGTTTCGGTGGGACCGTACAGATTCCAGAGCTCGCCGCATTTCGCCAGGAGCCGCTCCGCTAAATCGAGAGGACAAGGCTCGCCGCCGATCAGCGCTTTTAGCCGGTGATTGCCGTGCCAGGGCGCATCGAGAAGCAGTCGCCACGTCACCGGCGTGGCCTGCATGATGGTGATGCCGTGGCACTCGATTTCGTCGGCGAGCGCCTGCCCGTCCTGCGCGGTTTCGCGGCTGGCCAGAACCACGCGCGCCCCGGTAACCAAAGGCAGGAAAAGCTCCAACCCGGCGATGTCGAAGGAAAGCGTGGTGACGGCGAGGAGCACATCGTCGCGCCGCAAGCCTGGTGTGCGCTGCATTGAGCAGAGGAAATTCGTGAGGTTGCGATGGGTGATCTCGACGCCTTTTGGCCGGCCAGTGGAACCGGAGGTAAAGATCACGTAAGCGCGATCGTCCAGCGAGCTTTGGACCGGGCGCCATCTCGCGGGCGCCGCGTTGAGCGCGAGGTCATCGACGCACACGACTTTGCCCCCATATGCCGGCAGCGACGACAGCATTCGCTTCTGCGTGATCAGGAGCGGCATCGCTGTGTCCTCAACCATCAGCGCCAGACGGTCCGCGGGAAAAGCGGGATCCAGCGGAACGTAGGCGGCGCCGGTTTTTAGGATCGCCAGGACGGCGACGACCATCTCGAGCGAGCGCTCGACACAGACCCCGATAATCTCGCCCGTGGCGGCCCCGAGAGACTGCAAATGGCCGGCTAACCGGTCGGCGGCGGTATTGAGCTCGGCATAGGTGAACTGACGATTGCCATCTACGAGTGCGACCGCGCCGGGCGTGAGGCGCGCCTGGGCGGCGATGAGAACGTGGACTGGCTCCTCGGGAAACAGCGTGCGCGTCTCGTTCCATTCGACCAGGAGGCGATGCCGCTCCTCCGCACTCGGGCCTTTTGAGAGCTCGAAAACCTCCGCGGTCAAATCACAAACCCGTTCTGTGGCCGAAACGGCGATCCGATCGAGCAGCTTCAACCAGCGCGCTTTCAAGAGCTGGATGGTTTGCCGGTCAAATAAAGCCGTGTTGTAAGTGAAGCGGCCAATCAGACCGTCCGGGCGATCGTCTAACTCCAGATAGAGATCGAACTTGGCGGTGCCCGGTTCGACATCCATTTGCGAAAAGCCCCAGCCCTCCTTCAACGGAGGGAGCGGAGGTTCCACGGAGATCAACACCTGAAACAACGGTGGACGGCTCGCGTCGCGGACTCGTACGATTCTATTCACGAGCAGCTCGAACGGAACCGCGCCGTGAGCTAGTGACTCCAAGGTGGCCCCCTTTACCTTCGCTAACAAATCCGTGAATGGCATCTCCCGTGAAAACCGGGATCGGATCACAACGGTGTTCAAAAAGAACCCGAGAAGACCTTCCAGTTCTGTATGGCTCCGGCCGCAGGTCGCACTGCCGACCACAATGTCCTCTTCGCCGGTGTAACCGTGCAAGAGCACCTTGAAGGCGGCGACTATCGTCATGAAGAGCGTTACCCCTTGTTCCTGACTCAGGGCCTTCAACGCCGCGGTGACTTCAGTCGAGATTTGCAGCTTCTCCATCTCGCCGGTGTAAGTCTGAACCGCGGGACGCGGGTGCCCTTTCATGAGATCGAGCACTGGAACGTCCTCCAAAAGAGCCTTCCAGTAAGGGATCTCCTTCGGCAGCGCGCGCTCGACCGTTCCCCGCTGCCATTCCGCGTAATCGGCATATTGAATCGGTAACTCTCTTAGAGCGGCGGATTCGTTGCGCGAAAACGCCTCATACAAAGTCTGCAACTCAGGCAGAAAGACGCGATAAAGGGAAACCCCGTCGAAAATGATATGATGCAGAGTCAAGAACAAACGATGTTCATCGTCGCATAAGCGAACGAGCCGCGGCCGATACATCGGGCCTTGCGCGAGATCGAATGGCTGATGCCTGTCTTCCGTCGCCAGCCGAATTGCCTCCCGCTCCGCCTCCACCCGCGGAAGCGCACGCAGGTCATCGCAGGGAATCCGGATGCTTGCTGGAGGCGGCCGGACAATCTGGACCAGACGATCGCCCTCCCACTCGAAGGTTGTCCGCCACATCTCGTGGCGACGCACGATTTCCGCAAAACTGCGTTCCAAGGCCACGATATCCAGCGCGCCGTGGCGATGAATGGTCGCGGCCTCGTTGTAGATCAAAGTCTTTCCCGCCAGTTGTGAGTGCAGCCAGACTTGCTCCTGCCCATACGACAGCGGGGCGGGACCTGATCCCTTTCGCCGCGGGATGGCAGCGGCCTTTGCGTCGCAGCGCACCAGTCCTTTGCGAAGATATTCCTTCAAAAGCGCCCGCCGATCCGTCGCTCTTACGTCAGATTGCATCAGTTCCGCGTGGGTTCGAAAGTTACCGGCAATGCTGTCAATCCGCGCAAGCCCGAGTTGTTACGCCAAGTAAGCGGACCCGGCGCAACTTCCAAGTGCGGCAGACGCCGCAAAATCGTTTCAAATGCAATTTGTCCTTCCATTCGCGCAAGCGGTGCACCGAAACAAAAGTGACTCGACCATCCAAAGGCCAGGTGCTTGTTGTCGGAACGCTGAAGGATGAGCCGATCTGGATCGGGAAAGCGCCCGGGATCGCGGTTCGCGGCGGCCATGATCGCCATCACCGCCTGTCCTTTGCGAATTTGTTTGTCGCCGATTTGCACGTCCTCCCGGGCGATTCGCCCAGTGTGCTGACTGGGACTTTCATATCTAAGAAGCTCCTCCACCGCCGAAGAAATCACACTCGGATCATCTCGCAATTGAGCGAGCTGCTCGGAATTGCGCATCAGAGTGAGCAGGCCGTTGCCGATCAGATTCGTAGTCGTTTCCTGCCCGCCGACCATGGTCACAATGCAGTTGGCGACAATCTCTTCGTCGGTAAGCCGATCGCCATCGATCTCCGCCGTCATGAAAGAGTGAATCAATCCTTCCCGAGGATATTCGCGCGCTTTGCTAATCGCCGCCTGGAAGTAGTCGGTCAGATTGTTGGTGCTTTCGAGCACGGCCGGAATGCGGTCGGGATTATGCTGAAAATTTCCCAGCATCTCCGCGAAATCGGCCGACCATTTTTTCAAATTCACGTGATCTTCGGTGGGAACTCCGAGCATTTCGGCAGTTACAATCGCGGGCATGGGCGCCGCGAAATCCGCGATGACATCCATCTCGCCGCGGGCCTGGACCCGATCGAGGAGATTGTCGGCGATTTCCTGGATGTGCCCTCGCAAAACCCGCACCCGTTGCGGCGTGAAAGCTACTGAAGCCAAGCCGCGCAACCGAGTGTGAGCCGGCGCGTCCATGAACAGCATCTGTTTCACCATGACCTGGGCGATTGCGTTGAGGCCCGAGAGGCCCATCGCCGTCAACTGTTCCGGGGTCGGCGTGCGATCGGCGGAGAAAGAATGCAGGACATTCAGGACATCTGGGTAACGAGTCACGACCCAGGTGTGGAGAAACCGGTCCCAATGCACCGGATCTTCCGAACGCAATTTATGGTAGAGCGGATAAGGGTTCGCCAGGACCTCCGGTTCAAGCAGCCGAACGAGGCTTAGACTGGAGTCGGACGCTGCCATTACCGGCTGTTCGTATTCGCAGCCAACGGCTCGTCGAAGGCGGCGAGCGCTGCTTCCACTTCCGCTTCGGTCATGGCGTTAAGCTGAGTGGCCAGTGCCTGCTCGATCCTGACGGAAAGCTCGGCCACGGTCGGAGCATCGAAAACGTCGAGCAATCTGAGTTCCGTTCCAAACGTGCTCCGGACGCGGGCGATGATTTGTGCGCCGAGCAGTGAGTGAGCGCCGAGGTGAAAGAAATCGTCGTCCACGCTGACCCGCGGCACTTTGAGAACCTCGGTGATAATTCCGGCGAGCGTTTCCTCGATCTCCGTCCGCGGAGCGATGAAAGCTCGTTCCCGGTCGCCCTCTTCCATTTTTGGAATCGGCAAACGCGCCCGATCTACTTTTCCATTTGGAGTTAGCGGCAACGACTCCATCCAAACGAACGTAGTCGGTTCCATGTAATCTGGAAGGCGGCGACGAATTGATTCACGCACACTTTGCTCATCGCGCTGAGAATGAGCGCGGGCAATCAAGTAAGCAACGAGTCGCTTGTCTCCCGGAGAATCTTCCCGTGCGATTACGACACTTGCCTGGACGGCAGGATGTTCGCGGAGAACTGCATTGATCTCATTGAGCTCGATGCGATAACCGCGGATTTTGATCTGGTCGTCCCTTCGTCCCAGAAAGGCGATCTCGCCATTCGCAAGAAACCGTCCGAGATCGCCGGTCCGATACAGGCGGCCACCTTCCTCGCCGAAGGGATCTGGAACAAACCTTTCCGCGGTGAGGTCCGGGCGATTCCGATAACCGCGCGCTACTCCGGCCCCGCCGATGTAAATCTCTCCCGTCGCCCCTCGTGGAACTTCGCACTGTTGTTCGTCGAGAATGTGAATGCGAACGTTGTCGATCGGCTGTCCGATTGATGGCACTCCATCTCCGAAGTTTTCGGCGCGGATGGTCCCGGAAGTCGCCACCACGGTGCACTCGGTCGGGCCGTAATTATTGACGAAGGAAAACGGAAGAGCGGGCAACGGGTAACGATGAAGAGTGTCCGCGCCCGTCAGGAGAAAACGCAGCGCGCTGTCCCCGGGCCAGGGCCGGGCGATCATTTGTTCCGCTATCGCGGTCGGAACAAAGCTGATCGTGATTTCATGACTAATTAGCCAGTCGCGCAGCGCGTCGGCCGACAAGCGAGTGGACTCATCGGGCAAATAAACCGAGGCGCCGGTAGCCAGGTACGGCCAGATTTCCCATACGGCCGCATCGAAGCCGACACCAGCCTGGAAGGTCGCGCGCGTCGAGGAGTCCACGCCAAATGCCTTCACGTGCCAGGAAATAAGGTTAGCCAAATTTCGATGCGTGACCTCGACGCCCTTTGGCTGCCCGGTAGAACCTGAAGTGTAAATCACGTAGGCCAGACTATCGATATCTCCATAGTGCGACTGAACTGGTCGCTGTTCGATTCCTGCTATCTCCCCATCAAGAACGACTGTCCTGACGCCGGAATCTTTGAAGCGGTCTGCGAATTTCTCCTGGGTGATAAGGAAGCGGACGCCCGCGTCCTTCATAATGAAGTGCAATCGTTCCGTCGGATGCGCGAGGTCCATCGGAAGATAAGCGGCTCCAGATTTCATGATGGCGAGCGCGGCCACAACAAATTCGGGCGAGCGTTCGAGGCCAAGCCCGATGAGAACTTCAGGACCTGCTCCGAGCGACAGAAGGTGATTGGCCAGCCGCGTCGCGCGGAACTCCAGCTCGCCGTACGTCAGGCGTTCGGAAGCCGCGACCAGCGCGATTCCATCTGGATTCTGTCTCGCCTGGTCGGCAATGAGATCCGGCAACAGCTTTGTTTGTTTTTTATCGATCAGCATCGCGATTTCTTCGGTTCGTAAAGTTACAACTTCCCGCCAAGGCATAGAAAGCAGTATTAGCGCCGTCGGTGGCAGTGGAACTCGGCACTGGAATAGCGACATCTGTGCCGCGGATTCGAGCCCCGCACCGTTGCTACTCCGACGCCGGCTGAAAGCCGCGGAATCCGCGATAACTCAGGACAATGTTTTGGAGGAGACTCGGCACGGTCGAGATCAGGTTGAAGACCAGAACCTGGCTCACGTTCGAGAAGTCCGTCCAGGGGATCAGCGCGATCTGGGTGGCGATCGTGAGAGGAATGTAAATCCACGATCCTTTGATCCAGGCTTTGGATGCGTTCAGGACCCAAAGCGTCCCGGCCAGCATCATCATGACCGTGCCCGCGACCATGAGGAGAAGTTCCCGCTGCAAATGCGCATACCTGCCGCCTAGGACGAAGAGGAATTGGTTCGGAAAAAAAGCCGCCGCGGCGATCACGGCCGCGCAAAAGGCAGCGACTCCGGCGACAATCGCAAAGTAGAGAAAACGCAGTCTCGCCGGATTTTGGCAGCGGGCGAAAGCCGGAACGAAGAGGTTGATGAGCAATTGGCCCAGGACCGTAAAGATCACCGCCAGACGACCCAAAGCGCCGACCTCGGCCACGGCGGTGGCGCGGGTTCCAAAAAAACTGATCAGAAAGATTGTGACCTGGCCTTGCAGGCAGAAAAAGATGGCGTTCGGCGCCTGGTTTTTCACGAAGCCGATCATGGCTGAGCGGTCCTCCGCGCTCTCCGGCGCGTTCAAGTCGATGACCCGGGCCGCATAATTTCGCAGCATCCAGTATTGAAACAGAAACACGATCGAGCCTACGAAGACGGCCAGGCTGGCATTCAGAAAAACGAGAGCGCAGCCGACGAGGGCAACAAACCTCACGACAGCTCCCGTGAAGTCGATCTTTTGGATCTGCGAAACGTCGGAGCGCAATCGGGGCACTACGCCCAGAACTCCGAGAGAGAATTGCGCGAGCAACCCGGCCAGAATGGCGCCGATAAGGGCGCTTGCATAAAGTGGGGATGCGCCGTTGCGCGTGAGCATCCAATAAAGGATGGGCACGACCACAATAACCGCGATCGCGCCGAGCCTGCGCCGGAAATTATTCGCGGTCGTGATGAGCTGGCCGAAGCGATAACGGTCTTGCCAGACGCGGCCGCCGATCGACATCAGCCCGATACTGATGCCCATGTCGGCCAGCACGTTGATTGTCCCCTGCATCGTGTTGGCTATCGTGAAATAGGCGTATTCGTTTTGCTCGAGACGGCGGATGACGAGAATGCCGCTGGCAAAACCGACGAGCTGGACCACCACCTGGACGACGGCGAAGTTCCCCACGATGCGGGCGCGTTGGAGCGCGCGGCGGATCACCGGCGCCGTCTTCTCATTCAAGAGCGGTCGTGAGATCGGGCCGAAGAGGCTCATTTCCTGGCGTAAGAGCGCTGCACGACTGAGGAAGGTAGCGTCGCGGATGCCAATCGCGCCAGCTTTGAACCAGAGTGCGACCGATCACCGTGGACGAAAAGGCGGCATTCAGCTTGCCAGCGCTGCCGACATAAGCGAGATAGGTTTTGCGCCGCCTGAAATTTTTCACGCGGCGCGCAGTGCGGGCTGTGGCTCAGCTTGGTAGAGCGTTCGCCTCGGGTGCGAAAGGTCGCAGGTTCGAATCCTGTCAGCCCGATAATTCCTCGCCATCCCGCGCCGGTATTGTCAGTTTTCATTCACAGCCGGCGTAATCCTCGATTGCTTTCATGAACCAAACCGTCCTCACCACCATTGCCGTCACAGGTTTTGGGGTGGCGTTTTTTCATGCGGCCATTCCGACGCACTGGCTGCCATTTGTTTTGACGGCGCGAGTGCAAAGATGGAACGCCTCCAAGACAATCGCCGTGACTGCGCTCGCCGGCACGGGGCATGTTCTGGTCACGGCAGCGCTTGGCCTGGCGATCACCTTGTTCGGTGCTGCCATCAGTGACCGGATCGGAATCTGGTTTCCTCGCATCGCCGGAGGAGCGCTCCTTCTCTTTGGGCTTTATTATCTCTTCCGCCAGGTGATCGGAAAGGGACATGTGCATTTTCACTATCCACATGAACACCTGTACCTCGACGAGCATACACATGACGGTGATCACGTTCACGAGAATGAGCATGCCCACGAGCATGCGCATGAGCACGATCATGAGTGTCGGGCGCACCCGACCTCGGATCGCGCGGCCATTCTCAGTCTGCTGGCCTTTCTCACTTTCTCGCCCTGCGAAGGGTTCGTTCCTTTTTATGTTTCGGGCATTCGCTACGGCTGGGCCGGATTTGCGGTGCTGACAGCCGTGCTCTCGGTAGCGACAGTCGCCGGAATGGTCATCTTCACTTCCCTCACTCTTGCGGGCCTGAGCAAAATGAAACTCGGCCTCCTGGAAAAATACGAGAGTGTCCTGATGGGAGTGCTGCTTTGCGCCGTGGGTATTCTGATAATTTTCTTCGAGACATGAACGAGAAGGCTGGACTGAGCGTTGGAGATAAGGCGCCGAAGTTTCGAGCCCTGGCGGTGGGTGGCGAATACGGCGCCGGACGAGAGGTTGCGCTCGCAGATTTCAGCGGCTCACCGGTCGTTCTCTATTTTTATCCAAAGGACGCCACGCCGGGATGCACCGCACAGGCATGCGGTTTGCGCGACTCCTGGAGCGAATTGCCCACAAACGCGCACATCTTCGGCATCAGCGTCGATTCCGCCGCCAGCCACGAGAAATTCATCGCGAAATATCAACTGCCTTTCCCGCTTCTTTCCGATCCGGAAAAGAAAATCGTCACGGCCTACGGCGTTTGGGTGGAGAAAAGCATGTATGGAAAAAAATACATGGGCGCGGAGCGGAGCACTTTCGTGATCGATGGCCGGGGCCAGATTTCGGCGATTTTCCGCAAGGTGAAACCGGAGGAGCATGCCGCGATCGTCCAGCAGGCGCTGCGCGATATCGCACCGCGATGAAAGAAGTCTGTTGCGGATGTGGGCATCCGATGCTTGCATTGCGCTCCGGGAAACCGGCATGCTGATCAAACTCTATGGGCTCTTTGAAAAAACGCCGGAAAGCGAAAATCTCCAAACATAAGCGCCGCAAGCGCATGAAGGAGAATCGCCATAAGAAGCGCCTGCGTTACAAGTCGTAACCGCCAGCGCTCGTTAGGCGCTCTCCTGGTTTGCACGGCACGAACCCTGCCCTTAGAGTTCTCGAAATGATTTTCGGGAAGAACTGGAGCGGCGGGTTTCTCCATTTTCTTCTTTTCGGCTTCCTGTTTTCGTTAACTGGAATCGCGGCGGCTCGATCCACCGCGCCGGGAGAAATCGCGACCAAAACCGCGCCGGCCAAAAAGGCCCCGCCCCAGGACGATTCCTTGTCGCTCAAGCCGGCCAAAGACTTGGAACTCCAACCTGAGAATGCGCGCAAAGCGGACGCGCTCGCGGATTTCGTGGAAGGCACGCGCCTCGAAGAAGATGCCGAGATGGAAAACGCGCTCGCCGCCTACCAGAGAGTTCTGAACGTCGATCCGGGCCAGGCCGAACTTGCCTTGCGCGTCGCTGCTTTGTTGAGCCGACAGGAAGATTTCCCGCGCGCGATCGATGTTTTGAAGGACGCGATCAAGGCCAAGCCGAAAGAGCCGGCGCCGTACCTGCAGCTTTCCTTCATCTACGCGAAGTATCTCAAGAAGATCGATCAAGCGTTGAAGTATGCGAATCAGGCTATCGCCCTGGATCCTCTGAATTTCGAGGCTTACCAGCGGCTTTACGAAATTGAGGTCGCGGCCGGCGCGCCCGAAAAGGCGCTCACGGTTCTGGAACGAGCCGCCGGGGTGAAGAGCGACGATCCTTCGTTCTGGGTCCGGCTCGGGAAGCTATACGCTTCGATTGCTTTCAAATCGGAAGGGGAACCCAAACCGGAAGAGGTCAAGCGAGTGAACGGCTTTTTCCAAAAGGCGGTGGAGACGGCGGGCGACGATTCGGCCGTGCTTAAGGATGTGGCCGATTACTATGCGGCCTCGCAACAAATCGCCGAAGCGATTCCTCTTTACCTCAAAGTCCTTGAGCTCCAGCCGGACGACGCCAACGCGCGCGAGAAGCTGGCGACCGGGTTTGTTCTGACCAACCAGCGGGGAAAAGCCATCGAGATGTTGCAGGAAATCATCAAGCAACATCCGGAAAGGTATCAGCCTTACGACCTGCTCGCGCAGCTCCTCGATGACAACGGCCGCGCGCTCGAACGCGCCAATCAACCCGAGCAGGCCCAGGCGGAATTTGCAAAGGCGGCGGCAAATTACGAGCAGAGCGTGTTGATCAACCCCGGACGCGCGAACACCTATCTGCGCCTGGCGGAATTACTGATTGTGCCGATGAGAGAAAGCGAGCGCGCAGCCAAGCTTCTCACCGAAGCGCGCCAGCGCTTTCCGGGAATCCCCGAGTTTACCTATTTCCTGGCGATTGCCTTGCGGGAAGCCAAGCATGCGCAACAAGCCGTAATCATTTTCGAAGAAGCTCTCAACGAAGCCCAGGTTGAAAACGGAGAAGTCCTCAATGCCCGTTTTTATTTCGATTACGGCGCCGCGGCGGATCAGGCCGGTCTTTACGACAAGGCGGCGGGTCTCTTCAAGAAGTCGATCTCCCTCGATCCTACGAACGCTGCTGAAGCATATAACTACGTCGGCTTCATGTGGGCCGAGCACAACATGCACCTGGATGAAGCCGAAGAAATGATCGGCCGCGCCCTTCAGTTCGATCCGAACAACGGGGCTTACCTGGATAGCCTGGGCTGGGTCCATTATCGCAAAGCGAAATATGAAGAAGCCCTGAGTGAATTGCTGCGCGCGGCGCAAAATCTCACCCGGCACGATCCTGTCGTCTTCGAGCATATCGGCGACACCTATTCCAAGTTGAATCGGGTTCCGCAGGCGCTCGATTATTGGCAGAAGGCGATGGCGCTGAGTCCCGAAAACAAATTGCTCGCGGAGAAGATAGAGAAAACCAAAACGACAATGAGCAAGGGACCGCCTTCGCAGATTAACCGGATCGACTGAGATTTTGCCGCTAGCGGCGGTCCCAGACAAAATGACCAAATACCCCACACCCTGGCAGCGCAAAACAATGTGGGCCGCGCTCACGGCGGTCTTCATTGTCGTGCTCATCACCATCGGCATCACCGTGATCTGGATCGCGGCGAACGTAGTCAGCTTTCTTCAGCCGATCCTGATTCCTGTCGCGATCGCCGCCATCCTCGCCTATCTCCTCGATCCGCTCGTGACGAAAATGTGCGAGCAAGGTCTCGGCCGCACTAAAGCAGTCCTGTCGCTTTTCGCGATCGCCTTCCTTTCCATCGGCGCTTTGCTGGCCTGGCTGGTGCCCGTGGTTTCGCTGCAAGCGACGAACGTGGGACGTGAGCTGCCTCAGTACACCCAGAAGGCGCGCGATACGATCGTCGATTTCATTTACAAATACGATCGCACCTTTGGAGTCGCCGGCACCAAGCAGAAGTCGACTTCCGCGACTTCGACCCTGCTCAACTGGTTGTTTGCCGCGCCCACTCCTGCCCGCACAACCCGTCCATCGCCATCGCCATCACCGGAGACCACCGAGGCAACGCCAGCTTCTTCTCCCGAGCCCCGGGAGCAGATCGGGCCCGCGCCGGAAAAAATCACCACGGCCGATCGCCAGCGTATTCAGGCCTGGGTCCAAAAACAACTGCCCAATCTCGAGCGGCAACTCCCGTACATCAGCGAAAAAATTTGGGCGCTCGTGAAACAAAGCATCGGTGGCTTTCTCGGTGTGACCGGGTTTCTGCTCAGCCTGGTGATGGTGCCGATTTATCTTTTTTTCTTGCTCAAGGAAAGTCCGGCGATCGAGCGCCGCTGGCGCGAATATCTCCCGCTGCGCAACTCGCCCTTAAAAAATGAAGTGGCCGCGGTCCTCTCGCAGATCAACAACTACATCATCGCCTATTTCCGCGGCCAGCTTCTCGTCTGCCTGATCGACGGAACTCTTATCGGCACCGCCCTCTTCATGTACGGATTGAATTTTGCGCCGCTCATTGGTGCTCTCGTGGTGGTCCTTACCATGATCCCCTACATCGGCATTATTCTCTGCTGGGTCCCGGCGGTCCTCATCGCTTCCGGCCAATGGGGAGATTGGATCCATCCGCTCGTCGTCACCGGCGTTTTCGTCGTCGTGCAAAATCTCGAAGCGGTGTTCATTGCGCCGCGCATCGTCGGCAGTTCCGTCGGCTTGCATCCCATGACCGTGATCGTTTCCATCTTCATTTGGGGATTGCTGATCGGAGGGTTGCTCGGTCCGATCCTGGCCGTTCCATTGACTGCGACCGCGAAGGTGCTTCTCGCGCGCTACGTCTGGGGCCGGCGCTTGCGCGAAAAAGTAGCCGACGCCATTGAAGAAGTCCCCGTGGTAAAACGATCGGAAACCGCGGCCCACGTCTAGCGCATCGGGGAACGTCGCTTTGCCCATGATCGCGCTGGGACAGTTGCATTCCCGCGCAGGGCAGGGATAGAAAATTTCGCGATGCCACAACACGTTCGACGAATCCGACGCAAACGCCGGGTGAAATCTGCCGGTGCCCGGCACCTGCTCCTCACGCCGGTCCGCGTCGCCATTTGCACCGCCGCACTGTTGCTCGGGTTCGGCGTTGGGCTCGGCTTGCTCACTTATGGACCGCAGGCTTATTGGAGCTGGCGCGAATCGCGGCTGCTCAAAGGCGCCTCCGCGATGCTGGCGAGGGACGACTTCGATGGCGCCACGCGCGCCGCGCGAGACGTTCTGAAGTTGCATTACAATTCGCTGCCCGCTTTTTACGTTCTCGCGGAGGCGAGCGAGAAACAGAATCGCCCTGAGACGGTGGCGTGGCGCGCGCAAATCGCGCGGTTGGAACCGGGAAATCTCGACAGCCAGCTCAATCTCGCTTCGGCCGCGCTCCGGTTTGGTCGGCTCGATACCGCCCGCCAGACGCTGGAGAGTGTCCCGCCCGCGCAACGCGACCGCGCCGCCTACCATGTCGTCGCCGGTTGGCTTGCGCGCGCGCAGGGTAACGATGCCGAAGTTGAAGAGCATTTCGCCGCGGCTGTCGAACGGGAGCCTGCCAACGATCTCTACCAGTTCAACCTCGCGGTCCTTCGCATTCGTTCCTCCGCACCGGAAAAAAGCGACGAGGCCCGCAAGGTCCTGGAACGGCTGAGACAAGTCCCAGCTTACCGCGCCGGCTCGCTCCGTGCCCTGCTTAGCGACGCGGTGCAGCGAAACGACATCGAGCGCGCCGACACGCTCGCGCAGGACCTGCAGATGAGCCAGCAAGTGACGTTCTCCGATTATCTTCTCTGCCTCGAGTTCTACCGGAAGCTCAACCAGCAAAAGTTTTCCGCGCTCCTCGAAAAAGTGAAACCGGTGGCGGCGCGCAATCCGCTCGATCTCGCGATGCTCATGGATTGGCTGAACAAGAATGGCCTGGGAAGCGAGGTGCTCAAATGGATGGAAAAGCTTCCGGCCGAGATCACGACTAACCCGCCGCCGGCTATCTCCGTGGCCGATGCCTTCGCCGAAGCGAAGAATTGGTCGCGGCTCAAGCGGTGGACGCGAAGCGGTGTCTGGGGCGACGCGGAATATCTTCGCCTGGCTTATCAGGCCTACAGCTCAAAGCAATCGCGCCAGTCGTCGGACGCCGAATATTCCGCGCTCTGGCGTTCCGCGGAACGGGCCGCGAGCGATCGCACCGATCGCGAAATCAATCTGGCCCGGCTCGCGTCGAAATGGAATCTGCCGGCCGAAGCGGAGCAATTGTGGCAGCGCGTTTCGAAGAATGCGCCGACGCGCCGCGAAGCGCTCGACGCGCTCTTCCGGATTTATCGCGCCAACAACGATCTCCCAAGTCTTTATCGGACCGCGCAGCGTTTGCATGAAAGTTCGCCTAACGAACCGGGCGCGGCGGCGAATTACGCGCGGCTCGCTCTCCTGGTCGATCAGAATCCAGCCGAAGGTCATCGGGTTGCCAAAGAAACCTACGAACGCGCGCCGGACGACGTGAACGCCGCGATGACGTACGCCTTCTCGCTTTACGGATTGGGCCGGACCGCGGAGGGGATCGAGATCATGAAAAAATTGCCGCCGGAGGGCGTGCACGATCCGCATGCCGCCGTTTATGCTGCCATTCTTTTGCTCGACGAAAATCAAGTCGCGGCCGCGCAGGAATACATCAACGCGGCGCGGAATGGCCCGATCTTCCCCGAGGAAAAAAAAATGCTGGAGGAAGCGATCGCAAAAACTACGGCGAGCCAGACCACTCCAACTCCTTCGCCTTCACCCTCGCCTTGATCTAAGTGCTGTAGCGACGGCGCTCTGTCGCCGTTTGAGCGCGCATTACGGCGACAGAGCGCCGTCGCTACAGCCAAACTTACCGCGCGGCCTGCATCGCTTTCTCCACGAGGATCGCAGCGAGTCCCTGCGTCGCGTCGTCGAGCACGGCATTCGCGGCTTGTAGTTTTCGCGTGTCATTTGTCCCCAGTGCCTCTCTCACTCGCGCGGCCGCCTCGCGGATCATTTCCTTTTCCGCCGAGTCAATTGAATCGCCGACCTGCGCAAACGCGGCTTCCACGGCCCCCAACATTTCCTCGGCCTTTAACTTCGCTTCGGTCCAGACACGTTCGCTCATGTCGTCGAAGGCGTGGTCGAGCGACTCCGAAATCATCGCCTCCACCGCTGCGTCCGAAACATCGACCGCGCTGTTGATCTCCACCGTTTTCTCCGTGCCCGTTTTCGTATCGCGCGCGAGGACGTGGAGAATGCCGCTCGCATCGATCTCGAATTGCACGCCCACCCGAGCGACGCCCTTGAGCGCGGGTTGAAATTCAATTTCGAACTGACCCAGCGGCCAGTTGTCGCGCGCCATTTCGCGTTCGCCCTGGAGCACCTTGATCGACATCGATCGCTGGTTGTTCACCGCGGTCGTAAACATTTCGCCGGCCTTGATCGGGATTGTCGAGTTCCGCGGGATGATCACGTTCATCAAACCGCCGAATGTTTCGATGCCTAACGATAGCGGCGTAACGTCCAGCAGGACCACGTCGCGCACCGCACCCGACAAGATGCCGGCCTGAATCGTGGCGCCGATCCCCACCGCTTCGTCGGGATTTTGCGATGTGTTTGGTTCGCGCCCGAATATCTCCGCGACCATCTTTCGCACGAGCGGCATCCGCGTCATCCCGCCGACCAGAATCACTTCGTCGAGTTCCGACGGCGCGAGCTTCGCATCGGCCAGAGAACGGCGGCAATGAGCGCGAGTCCGTTCGATGATCGGCCGGCTCAACCCTTCGAGTTCGTTTCGCGAGAGGACGCGCGAAAAGTTTTGCGCGCCGTCCAGAAAAGGGATTTCGATCTGCACGCTGTCCGAGGTCGAGAGTCGGTGCTTTGCGTCGGTCGCGGCCTCGCGAAGTCGCGCCCTGGCTTCCGGCTTGTCCGCCGAAAAACCTTTCTCGCGCAGGTGAACGATAATGGCGTTATCGATGTCGTCGCCGCCGAGGCGCGTGTTGCCGTTGGTCGCGAGCACTTCGAAAACGCCGTTGTTTAATTCGAGGATCGAAACGTCGAAGGTGCCTCCGCCCAAATCGTAGACGGCGATCTTCGAGCGGCTCTTCAACTTGTCGAGGCCGTAGGCCAGCGCGGCGGCGGTCGGTTCGTTCACGATTCGCTCGACGGTGAAGCCCGCCAGCTCTCCGGCGCGTTTCGTCGCGCCGCGCTGCGCGTCGTTGAAATACGCTGGCACCGTGATGACCGCTCGCGAGACGGAGAGACCGAGCGCGAGCTCAGCGTCTGCTTTGAGCTTTTGCAGGATCAATGCCGAAATTTCTTCGGCGGAGTACGAATGTTCGTTCGCGCTCACGCGAACTGGCTGTCGGCCTTGCCGCTCGACCGCGTACGAAACGTCGGCGTCGCCTTCGCGCAGTTCATCTCCCCGCAGGCCGATGAAACGTTTGATGGAATAAATTGTCTCCGCCGGTTTGAGCGCGCGCATCCGCGCGGCCGGTCTTCCAACCAGCGGCGGACTTCCAGGATGAAAATGAACGACCGACGGCGTCAGGCGCGCCCCGTTCGCATCCGCGATCAGAATGGGAAAGCCGGCGTCCATCACGCCGATGAGCGAGTTGGTCGTCCCAAGATCGATGCCGACAATCGTGTCCACGGATCGAATTAACGATCAGCGCTTACAGCTGTCATCCTTAATCGCGCGCGACGCCTCAGTCTTTGTACGGATCGACGATATCCTTGCCGGCCATCGCCACCCCCAGCGGCGCGAGCGTATGCAAAACGCGGATCGTGCCGGCGTGGGCCGCGAGAACCTTCGGCAACCGTCGATACGCTTGCGGCGCCTCATCGAGATCGCCGCCGCGCAGCACCACGTTCTTCTCCGCGATCCATTTCATCATCTCGTCGTGCCTAACGAGTCCTTCCTTCCGAATGCGTTTGCCGCCCACTTTGACGAAGCGGCCTTTCGCCGCTGTTCGCGACATGATCCGTCCGGTGCCGTGCACGGTCGAGAAAAGCGCCTCGCGTGACGCCGGAGAATCCACGCCTTCAATAATAACCGCGTCATCGCCCATGCTTCCGCCGACAAAACCTTTCTGGCCGGGAAACGCCGGGGTCGCGCCTTTCCGCACCACCCAGTAGCGCACGCCGTCATGTTCTTCCTGCCAGGCGAAGTTGTGGTGATTGTGCACTTCTTCGAGCCCGTTTGCCCGCAGAATCCCGCGCACGACGTGACGGGCCACCGCTTCGCGACCGGCATAAGCGTAACGCCCGGCCAGTCTCATCGCGGCGATGTAATCCTCTCCCAGGGGAGATGCATCGGAAACAACGGTTGGCGGAACGTCCATCCCATCTTTTCCGCCAGCCTCTTTCAGAAAATGAGTCGCGGTCTTGTGTCCTAATCCTCGCGAACCAAAATGCACGCCAACCCAAATCCGGTCCGCTTCATCGGCGAAAATATCGACGTAATGATTCCCGCCTCCGACGGTGCCGAGTTGCGCGGCCGCGCTTTGCTTCAATTCGCGCAGCGGCGTGATTTCCCAGGTGGGATCGTCGAACAATTCATGGTCGATCCGCGTCCGGGTGGTTCGGCCGACGCCGAACGAAATATCGCACATCACGTCATTCATGATCTCTTCCATCGCCGGAGCGATTTGCGCGCGCGTGGCGTCGGTGCGGATGGCGAGATTTCCGCAGGCGATGTCGAAGCCCACGCCGGAGAGCGAGATTTTGTCCGTGTAGGCGATGACGCCGCCGATCGGCTGGGCGTAACCCTTGTGACCATCGGCACACAAGACCGCCCGTTCGCCACCCGCTGCCACGCAGCGATCGATTTGCGCGATCGTCGCCTCATCGTGTTCGCCGAAGATTTTCGTTTTCATTGAACTTGATGCGGTCGCAGTGGTCGCGCGGCCAGAACGCGCCACGCCTCCACGTCTTTGCGCGATTTGATTTGAGCCGGGGAGACAATCGCTTTCGCCAGATCAAAGGTCACTTCGGCAAAAGGCAGTGTGATCGAGTTTGCTACTTCGCTTTTCACGGCGGGATCTATTTTCTGGTAGATCAAACTGAGATGCGGATTCAGTTCGTATTCGTCAATGCGATCGGACGCGCGCCGGAGCGCGTCACTTGCTTCCGATAACCGGCGATCTGGTTCGAATTGGACGAAGAGCGTCTTCGTCAGTTCGTCGGAATGTTCGATGTCGCGAACCGTTAGGCGAAACGGTTCGCACACAGAAAATGTGCGTCCCAAAACTTCGGCTGCGTCTTGGTCTCCTTTGCTGGTCGAGTAAATCGTGAGGTGGGGTTCGAAGAGTGGCGCGTCAAATCGTTCCGAGAGCTCTTTGATCAAGGACGAGAAGAAACTCCGCGTGGGCTCGGCTGGGATGAGCCAGTAGGCGAGGACCGCGGTTGGGTCGTGCTCCGTCATTTCCGATTGTCGGACAGGGATACTAGCAGCTCAACGATTTGCGGTGTCTTTGGGGAACGCAGGCTGCCGGCCTGCCAGCTTTTTGACGCCGAAACAGTTTTATCGCCTCAGATTGTGTTCGGCAAGCTGCCGAACACTGCAGGCTAGCAGCCTGCGTTCCCCAGACTGCGACAACGACCAAACTGTTGTGCTATCGTCTCCCCATGTTGACCAATGTTCTCGGAACCGAACTGCGCTGCTGTTGCCGTGATCCGTTAACCGGATTTTATCGCGATGGCTATTGCCGGACCGGTGTCGAGGACATCGGCCAGCATACGGTCTGCGTAAAAGTGACGCGGGAATTTCTCGACGACTCCGTCTTTCAAGGCAACGACCTGGTCACGCCGCATCCGGAGTGGGGATTCCCGGGGCTCGAGCCGGGCGACAAGTGGTGTTTGTGCGCCGCGCGTTATCAGGAAGCGTTGCGACGCGGCGTCGCGCCGCCTGTCGATCTCGAGGCGACGCATTCCTCCGCAATCGAGTTCGTTTCGCTCGAAGACCTGAAAGCGCACGCGCTCTAGGACTGAAGTAAGGCAAGCTTCCAGCTTGCGCCGTTCTGGTTCGCAAGTAAGAAGCTTGGCCACTTTGAAACTGCCGTTCAGCTTGTTCCTCGCGCTTCGCTACCTCAAACCGAAGCGCACTTTCGTTTCGATCATCACCCTCATCTCGATGGTCGGTGTCATGCTGGGCGTGACCGTTCTCATTGTCGTCATCTCGGTCATGACTGGATTCGACCGCGAGCTGCGGCAAAAGGTGGTCGATTGGGACGCGCACATTCTGGTGAGCTCCGAGGACACTCTCCGCGATTGGCGTGACCTCACGGTGAAAATCCGGAACACGCCCGGCGTGGTCGGGACCGCGCCATACGTGCAAGGTCCGGTGATCGTCGAGTTTCGAAATCAACGCCTCGCGCCGATGATTCGCGGGATCGATCCGGTGGAGGAAGAAAAGGTCGTTCCGCTCAAGAGGTTCATCAAGAAAGGTTCGCTCGATCTCGAGGGGGACTCCGCCATTTTAGGCGTGGAATTAGCGCGCAAACTTCATATCACCGTCGGCGACAAGTTGACGGTTTATTCTCCTGGCAATCTTGGCGACATCCTCGACGGCATCAAAGAGCTGGAGAAGACCAAGGGCCAGGACGAAAAAAAGGCGATAGATAAGTTGCGCGACGTCGTCCTGCCCAAAGAGCTGACCGTCACCGGCATTTTCGAGACCGGCCATTACCTGCACGACGCCGAGTTCCTTCTCGTGCCGATTTACGTGGGCCAGGAACTTTACGGGCTGGGCGACTCGCTTCACGGCATCACGGTCAAGACGGTAGATCCGTATGGCGCCGACCAGGTGAAGCGGGAGATCGAGAAGTTTCTACAACCGCCGCAGTACGCGCAAACCTGGATCGACATGAACAGCCAGTTTTTCGAAGCGGTGCGTCTGGAGCGGACCGTCATGTTCTTCCTCCTCTTCTTCATCGTTGTAGTGGCGGCCTTTGGAATCATGAACACGCTCATCACCGTGACCGTGCAAAAGACGCGCGACATCGGCATTATGAAAGCGATCGGCGCCAACATCACGCAGATCGTCTGCGTTTTTCTGGGCCAGGGGATCATCGTGGGATTTTTCGGGACGCTCGCCGGACTGGGTTTGGGCATGACGCTGGTTCGGTATCGAAATGAATTTAGCCGCTGGCTGGCCGAGACGGCGCATATCGAAGTCTTCCCGAAACAGGTTTATCAGTTTTCGCAAATCCCCGCCGAAGTGATCCCGCGCGATGTCGCGATCATTTGCATCGGGGCGTTCCTGATTTGCTGCATCTTCGCCTTCCTCCCAGCTTATCGCGCCGCGCGGCTCGATCCCGTGACCGCGTTGCGTTACGAGTGAGAACTAGCGCTGCTGAAGCGCCTTTTCTTCGATCGATCTGCGCTCTAACGTGCGCCATGAGCCGCTTATCTTTCATCGCGTTCTTGTTTGCTTTCACCATTGAATCGGCTTTCGCCCAAATCGACCGGATCACCGGCAAATCGTTCGCGACGCGCTCCGAAATTCTCGCCCGGCACGGAATGGTGTGCACCAGCGTCCCGCTGGCAACGCAGGTCGGACTCGACATTCTGAAACGCGGCGGCAATGCGATCGACGCCGCGATCGCGGCCAACGCCACGCTCGGATTGATGGAGCCGGTTTCGAACGGCATCGGCGGCGATCTGTTCGCGATCGTTTACAGCGCGAAGGAGAACAAACTTTACGGCCTGAACGGGAGCGGGCGTTCACCGCTCGGCTTGAGTTACGAGCAGATGAAAGCCGAGCTCGACAAGTTGCAGCGCAAGACGATTCCGCCCCGGGGCATGCTCCCGATCAGTGTCCCTGGAACGGTGGATGCATGGAGCGAGTTGCATAAGAAATTCGGCAAGCTCACTCTGAGCGACGACCTCGCCCCCGCGGCGAAATTTGCCGACGAAGGTTTTCCGGTCACCGAGCTCATCGCGTTTTACTGGCACTTCGGGCCCGAACTTTACAAAGATTTGCCCGGTGCGTTTCTCGAAACCTACACGCTCGATGGCAAAGGGCGGACGCCGGCCAAAGGAGACATCTTCAAGAATCCGGCGCTGGCGAAGAGCCTGCGTTTGATCGGCGAAAAAGGACGCGACGGGTATTACAAAGGTGAAATCGCGGACAAGATCGACGCGTTCATGCAGGCCAATGGTGGTTATCTGCGCAAAGCCGATTTCGAAAAGCATACTTCCACCTGGGTCGATCCGGTCTCGGTGAATTATCGCGGCTACGACGTTTTTGAATTGCCGCCGAACGGCCAGGGCATCGCCACCCTTCAGATGCTCAACATGCTCGAGGGCTTCGATCTGAAAGCGATGGGTTTCAATTCCGCGGCAGCGCTCCACGCCATGGTCGAAGCGAAAAAAATCGCCTGGGCCGATCGCGCGAAATTTTATGCCGACCCGGCTTTCTCGAAAATTCCGCTGGCCGGTTTGCTTTCGAAACCATACTCGGCCGAGCGCCGGAAGTTGATCGATCCGGAACGCGCCGCTCGAAAAGTCGCTCCCGGCAACCCGGCGTTGAAAGATGGCGACACGATCTACCTGTGCACCGCGGATGACGAAGGCAACATGGTCAGCCTCATCCAAAGCAATTATCGCGGAATGGGCAGCGGTATCGTCGTTCCCGGGCTCGGTTTCATGTTCCAGGATCGCGGCGAATTATTTTCGATGGAACCGGGCCACGCCAATGTTTACGCGCCGGGCAAACGCCCCTTTCACACCATCATTCCGGGCTTCGTCATGAAGGATCAAAAGCCGTGGCTCGCGTTCGGAGTCATGGGCGGAGGGATGCAACCGCAGGGGCACGTGCAAGTGCTGACGAACTTGATCGACTTCGGCATGAGCGTGCAGGAAGCCGGCGATGCGTCGCGCTGGCAGCACGAAGGTGACAACGAGCCAACGGGCGAGAAGCTGACGGAAACCGGCGGCTATCTGAACGTCGAGAGCGGCGTCCCGTACGAGACTGTGCGTGAGCTAAAGAGAAAAGGTCACGATGTTCGCTTCGACGTCGGAGGCTACGGCGGTTATCAAGCGATCAAAGTCGAGATGCACGACGGCCAGCGCGTTTACGTCGGCGCGAGCGAAAGCCGCAAGGATGGGCAGGCGGCTGGGTACTAGAAGCTCCGCTCTTTGATGCTTATCTTGGCCTCATCGTGTTCTAAGCGATCGACACTGACTTGATATTTACGAATTCGCGAATCCCTTCCGCGCCTAGTTCGCGCCCGAAGCCGGAACGTTTGGCGCCACCAAAAGGCAATCGCGGATCGGATACCACCATGCGGTTAATGAAAACCATTCCGCTCTCCAACTCGGCAGCGAAAAGTTCCTGCTCGCCCGCATCGTTCGTCCACGCGCTCGCGCCCAGGCCGAAGGAGCTATCGTTCGCGATCTTGATCGCTGCGGCCGTATCCGCCACGCGAAAGAACGACGCAACGGGGCCGAAGACCTCCTCGAGATACGCGGGCGAATCGCGCGGAATATTCGCCAGCACAGTCGGCTCATAGAAGAATCCCGGCCGCTCAATTCGTTTCCCGCCCGTGAGCAATTTCGCGCCGGCCGCGATTGAGTCCTGCACTTGTTGATCGACACCGCGCAAGATCGCTTCGGTCGCGAGCGGCCCGATCTCCGTGGCCGCGTCGAGCGGATCTCCGACTTTGAGCGACTGCATGCGTTCGACAAATCCGGCAACGAAGCGGTCGTAGATTTGATCGGCGAGAACGAAACGCTTGGCCGCGATGCACGATTGGCCGGTATTGAGAGTGCGCGCCGTGACCCCGGTTTCGATCGCCGCTTTGAGATCGGCACTCGGCATCACGATAAACGGATCGCTTCCGCCCAACTCCAGAACGCTCTTCTTGACTTGACGCGCGGCGGCGCTCGCGACCTCGCTGCCGGCCCGCTCGCTCCCGGTGAGCGTAACCGCTTTCACGCGCGGATCGTCGATCACCTTCCGGGTCTGCTCCGTCTCGATGAACAACGTTTGGAAAACGCCATCTGCGAATCCGGCACGGCGGAAAATATCTTCGATCGCGAGCGCGCATTGCGGAACGTTGGCGGCGTGTTTGAGCAGACAGACGTTGCCCGCCATGAGCGCGGGCGCGGCAAATCGAAACACCTGCCAAAAAGGAAAATTCCACGGCATGATCGCGAGCACGGCGCCGATCGGTTCATAACGAATGTAACTTCGGCTGGCGTCAGTGGGGACGGATTGATCCGCGAGGAAACGTTCCGCGTTCTCCGCGTAGAAGCGGCAACCCCTGGCACACCTCATCACTTCGTCGTTGGCCGCGCGCAGCAATTTTCCCATTTCCAGGGTGATGATCCGCGCGATCTGCTCCTTTTCGCGCTCAAGGAGATCGGCAGCGGCGGTCAGCCACTGAGCGCGTTGCGCGAATGTTGTGCGCCGGTGTTGTTCGAAAGCGGTCGCTGCCTTCGCGAGTCTCTCTTCGATTTGCCTCGAATCGAGCGCGCTAAATTCCTTCAGCGTTTCTCCGGTGGCCGGATTGGTGGATGCGATCGCCATTGAATTTTATAAACGCAGGCCCTTTGGAATCAAGATGCGGTCGAGCAAATCAAAGCTCCACTGCACTAGCAACGCGAGGACGGCGGCGGGGATGGCGCCTTGAAGAATGGTCGCGTGATCGTTCAAGTTCAGGCCGCTCAAGATCGGTTCGCCCAGCCCGCCCGCGCCGATGAGCGCGGCGAGGGTGGCGGTGCCGATGTTAATGACGGCGCTGGTTTTTATTCCGCCCAGAATCGAACGCGACGCGATCGGCAGATAGATTTTCCAGAGGCGCGCGGCGGGCTCTAGCCCCAGCGCAATCGCCGATTCGCGCACCGGCTGCGCGATGTCCTGCAAACCAGTGGCGGTGTTGCGCACAATCGGGAGCAGACCGTAAAGAAAAAGCGCGGCGATGGCGGTTCGCGGACTGATTCCGAAGAACGGAACGGGAACGAGCAGAGCCAGCAACGCCAACGAAGGGATTGTCTGCACGGCGCTGGTCACTCCGAGAATCACCTGGCCGAGCGCGCCGCCGCGGCTGGCCGCGATCCCGAGCGGAATGCCGACGATAATCGAAAGCAAGAGTGAAATGCCAGCCAGCTCCAGATGCCGCGAAGTCCACCGGATCAGTTTGTGCGTGAGAGTTTCGCCGGCGCGCGGTTGCTGCCGCGATGCGCCGTTTTGAAAATAGAGATCAGCCGCGAGCGCGTAGTTTTTGGTTCGCTCCGCTTCCGCGTTCAACCGGATCATCTGGTTTTCGTCCAGCGTTCCGACGAGGCTGCGCAGAACCGCGATCGCTTTCGGCGGCAGCGTCAGCCGATAGAGGAAGACGGCCCTGTACTGTGGGAAGAACTGGAGGTCATCTTGCAGTACGACCAGATCGTTCTCACCGATCTTTGCGTCGGTCGAATAGGCGTCTTTGACGTCGATCGAACCATTTCGAAGAGCGGCATAACCGAGACCATGATCGATCCCCGAAACATTTTGGGTCGGGAGTTGATACTTGTCCGCCAGCGGCCGCCAGCCGTCTCGACGGTCAAGGAATTCATGGGTCAATCCGAATCTAAGTTCCGGGTGATTTCGCAAATCGCTGATTTTTTGAATGTGTGATTTCTCGGCGACGGCCCGCTGCATGACCAGCGCGTAGGTGTTGTTGAAACCAAGGTCGCTCGTCATACCAACTCCAGATCTTTCGAGCTTAGCTCGCATCTCCGCAGTGGACGTGGATGGTGGGGCTTTGAGGATTTCCTCGCCGATCGTGCCGGTGTATTCGGGGTAGAATCCGATCTGATCGGTCCGAAGCGCTTCCCAAAGAATGATGGTGCCGCCCATGCCCTGGCGGTGTTCTACCGGAATGCCGGCTTCTTCCATTGCGCGTTTCGCGATCTCAGCGAGCACGTACGATTCGGTGAATTTTTTCGAGCCGACTAGAATTGGCTCGCCCAGAGAAGTTGACGCTCGAAGGACGCAAAGCGTCGCGAGCAAACCAAGGAGGGGCGCTTTCCAAACCGCCCTCTGAAAACGTTCGGCGGTTTGTAAACCGCCGCTCCTTGTTCCAGCATTCATGTCAATACGAGTGCGCGTTGGGCGTTGATGAACTCGGTCACAAAAGCGCTCGCCGGTTTCGCGCGCAGATCTTCCAGGGTGCCGATTTGCGCAACCCGCCCCTCGGTCATGAGCACGATTTCGTCGCCGAGATACGCGGCTTCGGCCAAATCGTGGGTAACGAGGATGGCGGTTTGCTTGAGGCGCGCGAAAATTTCTTTCAGGTCTTTTTGCAAAGCGGCACGGACGAGCGGATCGAGCGCGCCGAGGGGCTCGTCGAGCAGAAGCAGCTCCGGCGAAAGGGCGAGCGCTCGCATGAGACTAATGCGCTGGCGCTGGCCGCCGGAAAGTTCGAGGGGATAGCGATCGAGCGCCGTCTCCGGAAACCGGGTCAAGGCGCAGAGCTCCGCGAGGCGCTGATCCATTTCGGCCACCGGCCGTTTCAGATGCGTCGACATCAGCAGCACATTCTTGCGCGCGGTGAGATGCGGAAACAGACCGCCGTCTTGAATGACGTAGCCGACCCGGCGGCGAAGCTCGGCAGTATGGGCAGGCGTTATCGGCGCGCCGTCGAACTGAATCGTGCCGGCATCGGGTTCGAGCAGCCCGATGATCAAACGCAGCAGAGTGGATTTCCCGCAGCCGCTCGGGCCGATGAGCACCGTGGTTTTTCCACGCTCGAAAGCGAGGTCGGTCGGGTGCAGGGCCGCGGCGGAACCGTACGTCTTGCTGACGCCGCGAAGCTGAACGAGCGCACTCACCGGGGCTAGTCTGCCACGGTGAAATGGAAAACGGCAAACAACTGCTGCGGATCGGTCCAGACACGCGCCAACTGGAAGCCGGCGGAAACGGCGAGGCGGACGAAACCTTCCTGGGTGTATTTGTAGGAATATTCCGTGATGATCTTTTCGCCGCGCGAAAACGGAAATTCCCGGCCGCCGACATGAACCGTCTGGTCCGCCTCGCTGATGAGGTGCATCTCGATGCGGCCGTGGCGCTCGTTGTAAATCGCCTGATGCCGCCAGAGCGGGAGATCGAAGTCCGCGCCGAGCTCGCGGTTGGCGCGGACGAGAAAATTCAAATTGAACTCGGCGGTGACGCCGGCGCTGTCGTTGTAGGCCGCTTCCAAAACAGCGCGGTCCTTCTGGAGATCGACGCCGATAATCAAGCCGCCGCTTTTTCCGCAGAGGCGGCAAACGCGGCGAAGAAAATCCGCGGCGACGTCCGTCTCAAGATTTCCAATCGTTGAGCCCGGAAAATAGACGGCGACGTGCTCCGGTTTGCGAAGCGATTTCGGTAGTTGGAGCGGCTGAAGGTAATCGGCGCAGACCGGCAAAATGTCGAGCGCGGGCATGGCGCGGGCGAGTTCGGCGGCAGACTCTATGAGCCGTTGCTTGGAAATATCGACCGGCACGTAAGCGATCGGGTTTTCCAAATGCTCGAGCAACATCCGGGTCTTCACGCCCGCGCCGGTGCCGAAGCCGATCAGCTCCGCGTTCGCGCCGATGGATTCGGCCATTTCGCCGCCGTGCCGCCGCAACAGCTCCGTCTCCGTCCGGGTGATATAATACTCCGGCAGCTCGCAGATTTTTTGGAACAGCTCCGCGCCGCGCTCGTCGTAGAAAAATTTGCACGGAAGCGATCGGGGCGAACTGGAAAGTCCCGCGACGACTTCGGCAAGAAAATCTTCACTGACCGGCTCGAGATCGAGCACGTTGACCCGGCCGGGGACGCCGCTCATGCCGGATCGCGAGCCAGCCGGATGCCGGTGAACTGCCAGCGTTTTTCCGGCTGAAAGAAATTCCGGTAGGTGGGGCGGATGTGACTGCGCGAAGTGGCGCACGACGCGCCGCGAAGCACCATCTGGTTGCACATGAATTTGCCGTTGTATTCGCCGAGCGCGCCGGGCACTGCGCGATAGCCGGGGTAGGGGAGATACGCGCTCCGCGTCCATTGCCAGACGTCGCCATACATTTGCAGCAGCGCGCTCTCACCGTTTCGGGTGGCGGCGGGCGTGGGATGAAAATATTGGGCGTCGACGAAATTTCCTTCAATCGGCACGCCCGACGCCGCGCGTTCCCATTCAAACTCCGTCGGCAAACGCGCGCCGACCCAGTTCGCATACGCGTCCGCTTCGAAATAGCTCACGTGAGTGACAGGCTCGGACTCGTTCATCCGCCGGAAACCGGAAAGGGTGAAATTCCACCAGGCGCCATCGCGTAGGACCCAATAGAGCGGCGCCTGCCATCCGCCTGAGGCGGATTCGTTCACCGTGGTCCAGCCGAGCGAAAGCCAGAATTCCGGGCGGGTGTAGCCGCCGGCTTCGATGAAGGCGAGATACTCGCCGTTGGTGATGAGGCGATTTGAAAGCGAAAAGGACGGCACGAGCGCGCGGTGCCGCGGGCCTTCGTTATCGTAGGAAAATCCGTCGCCGTCGTGGCCGATGAGGATGGTCGCTTCCTCGAAGTCGACGAAACGTTGGGCCGCGACTTTCCCGGTTTCCGGCTCCGCGGAGCTGGGCTGAAAGACCGGATAGAGCGGATTCTGCGAGAAGACATGCTTGATGTCGGTCACGAGCAATTCCTGGTGCTGCTGCTCGTGATGAATGCCGAGAATGAGGACCGGTTCGATTTCCGCCAGCAGCGCGTCATCGGCTTGCTCGAGCAATTTGATCACGCATTCGTCGATCGATTCGCGAAAGCGATACGTTTCGGCCACGGTCGGGCGCGAAATCAATCCGCGGAGATCGCGCCGGTGCATGTCGCCGGCGGCGTTGTAGTAGGAATTGAAAAGATAAGCGTACTGCGGCACCTCCGAGCGGTAGCGCTGCATCCAGACTTTCACGACGAAGGTTTCGAAGAACCAGCTCGTGTGTGCCAGATGCCATTTCGTCGGGCTCACCTCCGGCATCGATTGCACGACGTAATCCTCCGGCTCCAGAGTCCGGCAAAGCCGCGTGCTGAAATCGCGGACCTGGCGGAATTGTTCGATCAGTCGTGCGCCCTGCGATCGAGACGGCCGGCTGGAAATATGAACGCCAGCCTGACGGACTGGTTCCCCGGCCACGAGCGTGTCGGTTGCCTTCAAAAAAAATCAGCCTTCTTGCTGAAGCTCTTCCCGGCGGGCTTCGAGCATTTGATCGTGCGCGGCCTCTTCGATCCCGTCAGTCACCAGTTGCTCGCCCACATTCTCGTCGTCTTCAATTCTGGGGGCACGATGTCCGTTGGACGAAGCAACGACATTCCATTCCTCGACGACTTCGGCATTGTCGTCGGTTTCTTCCGGCGCATTGGAGTTCTGGTCGCCCAGCAATTCGCGCCGCGCCTGGTCCCAATCCGCATCCGAGAATTCATCCGGATCGCGTTCCGCGATCAGGGCGATTTCTCTGGCGCGCTTTTCCACCATATCGGGTGAGGCCGCGCCCAAGCCGTCGCCGTGTAGAGTGATTTTGCCAGCCGGGTGGTGTTGGTGGTCGTTCATACTCATGATACGAAATTCAGCGGCGCGGTGTGCGCATGAAAAAGATTATCGAGTGGAAAGCAGTACCTGACGAGCGCCATTTTCATTTCGATGCGACTCCTTTGAACTGCCCCTACACTAACGGCGTGAAGGGCGAGATACAAATCCTCCGGCGCGAGAACAGTCCGGAGGTCGCTTTCTGCGAATATGGCGATCCCCAAGGCACTCCTGTATTTTTTTGTCACGGCTGGCCCAGCTCCCGGACCATGGCGGAGATCACCCACGACGCCGCGTGCGATCTCGGTGTGCGCATTATCTCGCCCGACCGGCCGGGCATTCGAGATTCGCCGCTCCATCCGGAGCGCACCTTGCTCGATTGGCCGCCGTTACTCGAACGGCTGGCGGCGCATTTGGAAATAAGGCGGTTCCGCATCCTCGGCATCTCGGGGGGAGCGCCTTACGCTTTCGCCAGCGCTTGGGCGATGCCGGAGCGCGTCGAGGCGATCGCGGTCGTGAGCGGCGCGCCGCCCATCGCGGAACTGACCGACTGGAGCGATCTCTTCCCGCTCCACCAGAAACTGCTGACGCTGCGAGAAACGCGGCCGCGTTTATTGCGAGCTCTCTTCCATATTGCGCGGCCGTTTGCATCGATAAAGCCGCCTCTTCGCCTCCGGCCGCTCCTGCTCAAAATCCTCCAGCCCTGCGATGCGAACGTCCTGCGCGACTCCCGCTCGTTCGATGCCTGCTTCGAAAGCGCGCGGCAAGCCTGGCGCGCCTCTGTCGAAGGAGTGATGGCTGATGCCGAGATTTATGCGCAGCCCTGGGGATTTCCGCTGGAGGAAGTGCGTGTGTCCGTGCGGCTGTGGCACGGAAAAAAGGACCGCACCTTTTCCTTTCGTCTGGCCGAGCAAATCGCCGCTCGTCTCCCCAACTGCGAATTTCATCTGGTCGAAAACGCGGGCCACTTCTCGTTGCCCATTCGCCAGATGCGCGAAATTTTGTCGGACTTGATCCGTTAGGCCGGGTCTCCGTCGAGCCCAAAATTTTCCACGTGCACTCCGTCGTGGTGCAGCGAAACTTCACGGTGGAAGATTTCACCGCAGGAGCGACCCCCGATCAGCCGACGCACCGTCAATCGAACGTCGATCCTGCGTTTGAAGCGCGCGTTCGCCAGCTCGTAGCGGATTGGGGCGCCGAAAAATCTCCGGACCTGATTGAGGAGATCATCATCACGGCGCTGAAGATGGCGCGAGACAAAATGGGCACCGGCGATCTCAAGTTGATGAGCCGGTCGCTCAAGGAAATGCGTTACGCCGCCAAAGTGTTTTCTAACTACCGCCAGTTCCGCAAGGTTTGTGTCTTCGGGTCGGCGCGGACGCCGCCCAGCGATGCGCAATACGAAGTGGCGGAGGAATTCGCGCGCGAAATGGTCGCGCAGAATTACATGGTCATCACCGGCGGTGGCGACGGCATCATGGGGGCGGCCCAGAAAGGGGCCGGGCGCGAGCACGGCTTCGGTCTCAACATTCGGCTGCCGTTCGAGCAACGCGCGAACCCGATCATCGAAGGCGATCCGAAGCTCATCAATTTCAACTATTTCTTCACGCGCAAACTAAACTTCGTCAAAGAGACCCACGCCTTCGCGCTCTTCCCCGGCGGCTTCGGCACGATGGATGAAGGCTTCGAGGTTCTCACCCTGATGCAGACCGGCAAGGCTCGCATTATTCCCGTGGTGCTGCTCGATCGGCCCGGCGGCACCTACTGGGAAACTTGGATGAAATTTCTCACCGACCATCTATTCAAATTCGGTTACATCGGCCCGGAGGATTTTCATTTTTTCAAGCGCGTGCCCAACGTGACCGAGGCCGTGCGGGAGATCGTGGATTTTTATCGCGTCTATCAATCGTCGCGCTGGGTTGGCGAACAGCTCGTCATCCGCCTCAGCCAAAAACTTTCCCAAAAGGCGATCGCGGAGTTAAATCACCATTTTGCGGACATCGTGCGGAGCGGCGAAATCATCCAATGCAGCGCGTTGCGCCAGGAGAAGAACGAGCCGGAAATCTGGGACTTGCCCCGACTCGCGCTCACTCCCCATCGCCGGAGCTTCGGCCGGTTTCGTCAATTGATCGACGCTATCAACGCCGCCGAATTGAGTTCGTAACTCATTACGCGGACGGAGCCGCCGCGCGCTTTTCCAGAATGTAATCGTGAATGGTGTTTACGGTCCGAAGCGCTTTGGCCGCGACTTCGGAATTGGGCACGCCCACGCCGAAAGTTTTTTCCATGCTGACGACGAGCTCGAGCGCGTCGATGGAATCGAGTCCCAAACCGCCGGGACCGAAGAGCGGAAGATCGTCGCCGATCTCGGCCGCCGTGGTCTGCAGCATCAGATTCTTGACCAGCATTTCCTTGATCTGGGTGCGAAGGTCTAACTCGGGCATGATGATTGGAGCGGAGACGGCGGGGGCGCTCGTCACGCGCGAGTCGCGACTGTGTCGCAACGCCGTGCAAAGTCAACTCACCGACGAGTTAAACCTGGTCGGCTCGGTCGCTCGGCACTCGCGCCTGATCCGGCGCGGGTGTGGTGGGCGCCGCGGCCGTTTGGTTCTCGATCCGTGGAACGGTGGCTGCCGGTGTGCGAACATCGGTCTTGGGGTCCGTCTTGCCGGCGGAGTGCAGCTCGTCGCTGAACTCATCCTTGGCCTTCTGAAATTCCTTGATTGCCTGGCCCATCCCTCGCGCAAGGTCGGGCAACTTCTTCGCGCCAAACAGAACGAGAATGATCAACAGGATGATGATCAAATCCGGCCCGCCGACATTCATGAAACTGGCCAGGAAGTTCATACGAGGCAAAGCATCTGCCCATCGGCCAAAGTTGCAAGGTATTTCCTGATGACGCGCGCGCGGCGGCTGTGTCACAGTGCCGCAGCGCCCGCCCGTCGCTGGAAATGAAATCTCGTTCCGAATCCAAAGTGTCCGGTCTGACCCGTTTTCGGCAGGAACTCAGGGCGCTCGTCGACAAGCAATACCGCCGCGCCTTTCGGAACCTTCGGCATCTGCCGCGACTGAATTATCGCTGCGTCATCGATGCTGGGGCGAATCAGGGCGCGTTCGCCGATGCGTTTCTCCAGTTGCATCACCCGGAGCGCCTCGTGTTGGTCGAAGCGATTCCCGATCTCGCGGAAAAGTTACGCGCAAAATACGCCGGGGATCCGCGGGTTACCGTCGTTTCCACTGCCCTTTCTGACAGCGACGGCGAGGCGCAATTCGAGATCAACCGCTCGGAAGCTTCCAGTTCGCTCCTGGCCATCGATCCTCGGAATTCCGAATGGTTCGCCCGTGATCTGCGGGTCGCGCAAACGGTGAAGGTAACGACGATGATCCTGTCCACCCTGATGAAAGAACAGCGCTTGGAATCGGTGGATCTGCTCAAGCTCGATCTGCAGGGCGCGGAGCGCCTCGTCCTGACCGCGGGCGAACAAATGCTCGATCGGGTCCGCGTGATCTACACCGAAGTTTTTTTCGAGCAGCTTTATGCCGGCGCCTGGCTTTTCTGGGACATGAACGAATTTCTTTCCCGCCGCGGATTCAAGTTATGCGGCTTGTCGAATATCGTGCACGCTCCGGACGGTGACCTGGTCCAGGCCAATGCCACCTTTCGCCAGATCAACTAGCTCGCGATACTTTCTTTTATGCGGCGCTTAATTGCTTTCGTTTTTCCCCTTGCTCTGCTCACTGCTTCAGTCTCAGAAGCCGTCACCCTGGCAGGCCAAAATGTGCAAGGCGGCGGCAAGATTGAAATCCGCTTCCCGGTCTCGAAATATTTTCAGGATCTGGCCGCGCAGGCCGGCAATCCCAGAGTAGAAACAGGACGCGCTGTGCTCACGTTTCCACCGGGGTTCGATCCGGGGCGGAGCTGGCCGATCCTGATCGTTACTTCGACGAGCGACTTCAACCGCACCAGCGCGATGGACGCGGATTGGTATCGCGCTCCCGCCACGGCGGAAGGCTGGATTGTTCTCGGGTCGGACGCGACCATCACGCCGCGGATCGATTCCACACAATGGCGGCTCGGTCTGCTCGGGGCCGCGCTCGAAACGATCCGAAAGGAGTGGCCCCAAAGTTCCAAGTGGCCCGTGGCCTTCGCGGGTTTCTCCGGAGGTTCGAAGCGGAGCGGCATCCTGGGCGCGATGCTGGCGAAAAGTGGATCGGTGAGGGTGTGCGGATTTTTTCTAAGCGGGATTAACGAAGACCGCCTAGGGGAGAGCTACAAAACCTATCACCCGGGTGCAGGTTTTCTGGAAGTGCCGGTCTGGCTTAGCAGTGGTGATCGCGATCCGATCGCCACGCCGCAAGCCCACGGTGTAGTGAAGGTTTCGCTGGAGCGAACCGGTTTCAAGCGCGTGCGGCTCGAGCAATTTGCGGGTGGGCACCAGTTGAAGATGACTGAAGTGCGGCGAGCCCTGCAATGGTTCCGGCAGCTCGGAAGGTTTTAGAAGCGCACCGCCCGGTCAACTAGCACCATGGTTCAGCTCATACTTCAGCATGACAATCCCAGTCGGCAGGGTTTTGCTCTCGGTTAGACGCAAGGAAGGTGAGCGGGAGCCCGGCGGCAGGAGCGGGATGCCCTGACTCAGCAGGATCGGAATCAGAGCGACCTCGACCGTATCGACGAGGTTCAAATCGAGCATACTTCGGAAAAGCTCGCCGCCGCCAAAGAGCCAGATGTCTTTTCCCGGCTTCGCCCTTAGCGCCGAGATTGTTTCCACTACCTTCGAGGTAACTGTTATTTTGGGATAGTCGCTTGCGTGCAGCGTCCGCGAGCAAACGATCGTTCTCATTCCCGGCATAACGCTGCCTCCGCCTTTCTGCGCTTGCTCAAAGGTGCGCCTGCCCATGAGGACTGTGTCGAATTCCCGGGAAAGAGCAGCGAAATCGATTGTCGGATCCATGATAATCCAGTCGTGCTCGCTCTTGGGGCCCGCGATGAAGCCATCCAAACTGGCGGCCACGCTGTAGCGAACGCGCCGCGGGCCGGGCTTACCTGCCTGGGTTCTTATTTTTTTGTCCATGCGATTACGAGTAGTTTTCATTGATCCTAGCAAGCAGCGCTTAGGTCTACGAGCACATTTGGCCCAAGCCCTAACACGACTGGATCAAAGCGAAGGGACTGGCAGCCAGGTGGAATGGTCATTCTTCGCCGTCGTAGTAGTCGAGCGATTCGCCCCGCATAAGTCTGCGTTCGGGTGAGCGCACCAGCCACTTCTTGCTGTCGGGATAGTAGGAAGATTCACCGGTCGGATTATCCGCGACCACGTAGAGAAGGAGATCCTCGGAGCCAACGTTGGTAAACTGATGCGGTTCATCCGGTCGAAAGAGGAAGGCGTCGGCCGTTTCGATCGCTGTAGTTCCATCCTTATGCCGGACCATGCCTTTGCCCGAGATCACGTGATAGAACTCCCACTGCGCGCTGTGCGAATGATACGGGAACGGCGTTTTCCCGGGAGGAATACGAGTGATCTCCACATCAAAAGGATGACGCTCGTTAAGGTCGGTCGAAAACGGTTTTCTCCCCAGTGCTTCCGAAATTCCTTTGCTCGCGCCTGTGAATTTCCCACTGGGCGACGACCAGGGGTCTTCGGCGATGTCTTTCGTGTTTACTTTATGCATGGTTCCCAAGCAGGATGTGCTAAAGGGCCGCCTGTTGTCATGGCAAAACAGGCAGTGCCAATAGCTTCATGAAAAAACGGCTGGCCATCGCGGCAGGCATATTCTCCTTCGTCGCGGCGCTGGCGGTGTTTGGCTATTTGCGCATGGCCCAGCGCTCGGCGGCTCCTAGGGAGCGCCCGACGACCGCCCTAAAATCGGAAGCACCCGCCACCTTCGGGCCATCACCGAGCGCCACCGTTTCAACCATGACCGAATCGGCCAGGCGAGAAGAACTGGAAAGAGTAGAACTCGAAAGGGCTCGCAAGGACGCCGCGGAGAAACAGGCCTCCGAAGCCCAGGCGAGTTCGCGGCGGCCGCCGGCGCCCGACTCGGCACCGATGCCGCAAGTCCCTCTTCCGAAGCCACTCGATCCGATCGCACCTCCGGGTTCGACCAGCGCCACGCCCGACCTCTCCATCCTCAATCGACGCTCAGGCGGAGGCAGAACCGCGCCTTCGCCTTCTGCGAGCGTCACGGGCGGAACGTCTCTCGAAGAAGTCGACGCCGCGCTCCAGAAACTCGATTGGGGCCAGATGGCGTTCAACGTTCCCGAGAAACTGCGCCTGGAACAAACCGCGCTCGTCCGTTTGCTTCTCAGCCCGGCGCAAACGGCGGAACAATTGACCACTGCCATTCGCGAGCAAACCAGCGAACCGGTGAAGATCGAGTCCGCGCGCGTCCAGATTTCCGGGTTGATGGAGGCGAAGCTGGTCGGGCAGGCCTTCGAGATTCACTCGATCACGCCGGAGGAGCCGCAGATGGTCAGCCGCACGGAGCCCACAGAATGGAAGTGGGAGGTCCGGCCGCGGCAATCCGGCCGGCAGAGTTTGCACCTGACGCTGAACGCGATCGTTCGAATGGACGGTGCGGATCATCCGCGCGTCGTGCGGACATTCGACCGCGTCATCGCGGTCGATGTCGCCGCGCCGGCCGCGGCAGTCGTCGCACCGGCCCGCGAGCCCTGGGTTTTGCCGGCCGCGATTGTGGCG
>QHBM01000072.1:0-6842 GCA_003244145.1 Chthoniobacterales bacterium | reverse complement strand
TGGTTCTGGGCGTCGGCGCCGCGCTTTATCGCTGGCGTCGACGCCCGGTTTCGTCGGCTCGACCGCTCACGCCCGTAGCCGACTCGGGAGCAGCCGTTGATTTGTTCTTAAGCTACTCCCGGCGCGATGAAGCGCGTGTGCTACCGATCGCCGAACGTTTGCGCGCCTCAGGCATGACAGTGTGGATGGACCAAAGCGGCATCGATGGCGCCACGCTTTGGGCACAGGAAATCACGGATGCCATCCGCCGCGCGAAGGTCTGCCTTCTCTTCGGTTCGGCCGCGTCCTTCAGCTCATCGCACGTCACGCGCGAAGTCTCGTTGGCTCTGGAAGAGCGCAAACCGATTCTCCCGCTTCAACTCGAACCGGTCGAGACGCCTTCCGCGATGCGGTACCAGCTAGCCGGCATCCAACACATCATTCTTTACCAAGGCGACGCCGACGCAAATTTTCAACTGATCTTGCGAGCCTTAACGCGGCTTGGTGTAGGCGCCTCTTAGGGGTAACGAGAATTAGATTAGCGACGCCTACCGACAGCGAGGGTGGCTCGAATGGAAATGGATTTAATCATGGAGTGTGGAGCGAAGAGCGGGTAGGCGTTCGCTGCATCGGTTGGGTTAGGTGATGGATGCGGCAACACGAAAGATGTGGCACTGGATCTTGTCATGCCTTGGGTGAATCTCTGGGAAGCGACGGGAGTGGCGGCGGCTTCTTTCTTCGTCGCTCCAAAATAAACACGATGGAAACGGCGATGAGTGCCGGAATGCCCGCGAGGACGGCAATAATGAGCAGGATAACGATCAGGTCTGGTCCCGCGATATTCATGAAACTTGCGAGTGACATGGGCATCACATAACAAGAAATAGATTGCATTCGGCCGTCTATTTCTGACGCTCTTCTGGGGTTCATAAAGGCGAGGCTAGAATTTACACGTCGTAATACATTGCGAACTCGTACGGGTGGGGACGGAGACGGAGGGCGTCGTACTCTTTTTGTTTCATCTCGATCCAGTTCGCGACGAAGTCGGCGTTGAAGACGTCGCCTTTCAGCAGGAAGTTGTGGTCTTCACTCAAGGCCTTGATCGCGCCGCTCAATGAGTCGGGCACGCTTGGGACGTTGGCCAGTTCTTCGGGCGGGAGCTCGTAGAGGTTCTTGTCGAGCGGATCGCCGGGATCGATCCGGTTCTGAATTCCATCGAGGCCGGCGAGCAACAGGGCGGAGAAGGCGATGTAAGGATTTGCGGCGGCATCGGGCGTGCGGAATTCGATCCGCTTCGCTTTCGGATTGGCCGAGTATGTGGGAATGCGGATCGCGGCGGAGCGGTTCCGCGCAGAGTAAGCCAGGTTGACCGGCGCTTCGAATCCGGGCACGAGACGTTTGTAGCTGTTGGTCGTCGGATTGGTAATGCAGGTGAGCGCGGGCGCGTGCCGCAAAATTCCGCCGATGAAAAAGAGCGCCATCTCGCTTAACCCGGCGTAACCGTTCCCGGCGAAAAGGGGTTTGCCATCTTTCCAAAGCGACATGTGGGTGTGCATGCCGGAGCCGTTATCGCCGAAGAGAGGCTTGGGCATGAACGTGACGCTTTTGTTGTGCTTCTTCGCCACGTTCCGGATGATGTATTTGTAGTACATCATCCAATCGCTCATCTGTTTCATCGGGGCGAAGCGGATATCGATCTCGGCCTGGCCGGCGGTGGCGACTTCGTGATGCTGGCGCTCGATCGGGATGCCGGCCTTCTCCAGCTCGAGGCACATCTCGTTGCGAATGTCCTGCAAGCTATCGGCCGGTCCGACCGGGAAGTAGCCTTCCTTCGCGCGAATCTTGTAGCCGAGGTTCGGAAATTCTTCGCGCGCGCTGTTCCAATGCCCTTCCGAGCTATCGACCAAATGGAAGGAGGAATTGCCGGTGTAGCTGTAGCGGACTTCGTCGAAAATGAAGAACTCGGCTTCCGGTCCGAAGAAGGCGGTGTCGGCGATGCCGGTGCTCTTGAGATACGCTTCGGCCTTTTCCGCGACACCGCGCGGATCGCGATCGTACGGCTCGCGCGTGATCGGATCGACGATGGTGCAAATGAGGCTGAGGGTCGGCTCCGCGTTGAAGGCATCGATCCAGGCGGTGGCGGCGTCGGGGATGACGAGCATGTCGCTGGCGTTGATCGCGCGCCAGCCGCGGATGCTGGAACCGTCAAAGCCGAGGCCGTCGGTGAAAATCTCTTCGTTGTACTCGGTCAGGGTCGTGGTGAAATGCTGCCAGGAGCCCGGCAGATCGGTGAACTTGAAGTCCACGAGTTTGACCTCGTGGTCCTTGATCATTTTGGAGACGTCGGATGGAGTTTTGTCTTTGGCCATGGGATTGAGTTGGAGTGGTGGAGCGGTGGGGTATTGGAGTGGAGAAAATCGTTAAGTCACTAAATCGCTAATTCGTTAATTGGCGAACCCGCGAGAAGCGGGGTCGAGGCAGCGGTGGTGTGAGAGGTGAGGCGAAAGATTAGGCGTGAATTTCCTCACACCGCTTTTTCGCCGATCTCTTCCGTGCGGATGCGCACGGCATGCTCGACCGGGAGCACAAAAACTTTGCCGTCGCCGATCTTGCCGGTCTTGGCCGCGGCGACGACGACGCTCACGGCTTTGTCCACCATGTCATCGGCGAGCACCACTTCGACTTTTACTTTCGGCAAAAAATCGACGGTGTATTCGCTGCCGCGATAAATTTCAGTGTGCCCCTTTTGGCGGCCGAAGCCTTTTACCTCCGTCACCGTCATGCCCTCGATGCCGAGCTCGGCCAGGGCTTCCTTCACTTCCTCGAGTTTGAACGGCTTGATGATCGCTTCGAGTTTTTTCATGTGAGGTCAGGTTGCGGCAAGTGGATGTTCTTCAATCGCGCGAAGGTTGGGGCGCGGGAATCCGAAACGCTTGCGCGCCCTGAAATTCGTTTCGGTGATTCGCCGCACGTGCTCTCTTAGCAACGCCGCCGAAAACGTGCAACATCGAAATTTTCCAGCCGCGAAATTACTTCGGCATACGCAGAAGAGGCATCACACAACGGACACGAAGGACACAACGGATTTGTGAAACTTTGTGACCTTTGTGAGAGATTCCCCAGGGACTGAGGAGTCGCTCGCCCTCGTAAATTTGCCGCATCCAAAGCGCCGTTTATAATGCGGTCGGATGCCTTCCGATTCCTTCGTTCACCTCCATCTCCACACGGAATATTCCTTCCTCGATGGACTGGTGCGGATCAAGGAGTTGATGAAAAAAGCGGCGGAATTCGAGGTGCCGGCCGTCGCGATCACGGACCACGGAAATCTCCACGGCGCGATCGAATTTTATCAGGAAGCCGAGAAAGCCGGGATCAAGCCGATCATCGGTTGCGAGGCCTACATGGCGCCGGGAGTGATCAAGGATCGGCCGAATAATCAGCGCGACGCGGCCTACCATTTCACTCTCCTGGCGAAGGATGAAACCGGCTATCGCAATCTGGTGAAACTGATCTCCACGGCGCACCTCGACGGCTTTCATTACAAACCGCGCATCGACAAAGAACTGCTCTCGAAGCATTCCGGGGGATTGATCGGGCTGAGCGGTTGCCTCAAGGGCGAGATCAACATGGCGATCCAATCGGACAACATGGCCAAGGCGCGGCAAAGCGTGGCGGAATTTCGCGACATCCTCGGCGTGGAGAATTTTTTCCTGGAGATGCACGACCACGGCCTCGAAGCGCAACACAAATGCAACCAGATGCTGCCTCGCCTCGCCGAGGAATTCGGACTGGGTTTGGTCGCGGCCAACGACGTCCATTTCTTGGAGCGCAGCCATCACGAAACCCACGACGTGATGGTCTGCATTGGCACCGGCAAGATGGTGCACGACGAACGCCGGATGCGTTACACGCCGGAGCTTTACTTCAAATCGGCGGACGAAATGCGCGCGCTGTTCCCCGATCATCCTTCGGCGATCACGAATACACTCGAGATCGCGGCGCGCTGCAATCTGGCGCTGGAGTTCGGCGTCTCAAAATATCCGGAGTATCGCGTGCCCGAAGGCAAGACGCGCGAAGCGTATTTGCGCGAGCTCTGCTACCAGGGTCTGCACGAACGTTTCGGCGAACGCGCCGGGACCGATTCGGAGTTGATCAAGCGTCTCGACTACGAAGTCGACGTGCTCGAAAAGGCGGGCTTCGTCAGCTATTTCCTCATCGTCTGGGACTTCATCCACTTCGCGAAGCAAAAGGGAATTCCGGTGGGCCCGGGTCGTGGTTCGGCGGCCGGTTCGCTCGTGGCC
Organism: Chthoniobacterales bacterium; assembly: GCA_003244145.1. Lineage (GTDB taxonomy): Bacteria > Verrucomicrobiota > Verrucomicrobiia > Chthoniobacterales > UBA10450 > AV80. Next base: position 2,562 of record QHBM01000072.1, on the reverse strand, counting down.
TTCGTCCTTGGAATAACCGACATCGATCCGTTGAAGTTCGGGCTCATCTTCGAACGCTTCCTGAATCCGGAACGCGTTTCACCGCCCGATATCGACGTCGATTTTTGCAAGGAACGCCGCGGCGAAGTGCTGGAATACGTCCGGCAAAAATATGGCGACCGGCGCGTTTCGCAGATCGTGACCTTCAACAAGATGAACGCGAAAAGCGCGGTGCGCGATGTCGGTCGCGTCATCGGGCTCTCTTACGGTGAAGCGGACCGGCTCGCGCGCATGATTCCCGCAGGACCGGGTCAGCAAAATATCACGCTGACGGAATCGGCGCTGGCGAATCCGGAGTTGCGGCGCGCGATCGATACGGAACCGGCTACTCGTCAATTATGGGACCACGCGATCCTGCTCGAAGGGCGCTCGCGCAACTTCGGCGTGCATGCAGCCGGCATCGTCATCGGGGATCGCGACCTTTCGGAATACGTGCCGTTGCGGCGCGATCCGAAGGAAAAAGAAGTCATCACCCAATATCCGATGGGACCGTTGAACGACCTCGGGTTGCTCAAGATGGATTTCCTCGGGCTGCGAACCCTTACGGTTTTGCACGACGCGGCCGAGCTGATCCGCCAGCGCGTCCCGGATTTTTCGCTCGAGGCGATTCCGCTGGATGATGCCGCCACGTTCGCGCTCCTGAACCGCGCCGAGACCATCGGCATCTTCCAATTGGAAGGCGGCATGACCGGGTTCTGCAAACAATTCGATTTCAAAGCGATCGACGACATCATCGCATTGAGCGCGCTCTATCGGCCCGGCCCGATGGATCTCATCCCCGATTACATCAAGCGGAAGAAAGGCCTCGCGAAAATCCGTTACGAACATCCGCTGCTCGAGGAAGTCTGCGCCGACACCTACGGCGTAATGATTTACCAGGAGCAGGTCATGGCCGCGGCGAGCCGGCTGGCGGGCTACTCGTTAGGCCAGGCCGATTTGCTCCGGCGCGCGATGGGGAAAAAGGACCGCGAGAAGATGGCGAAAGAGCGCGCCAATTTCATCGAAGGCTGCGCACGCACGAACAAGATCGTGGAGAAAAAGGCGAACTCGATTTTCGATTTGCTGGAGAAATTTGCCGGCTACGGATTCAACAAGAGCCACAGCGCAGCTTATGGGTTGATCAGTTATCAGACGGCGTATTTAAAGGCGAATTATCCGGTCGAATTCATGGCCGGTTTGTTGAGCAACGAGATCAACAACACCGATAAGATTTCGACTTTCGTGGGCGAGTGCAAACGGATGGGCATCCCGATCCTGCCGCCGGACGTGAATCGCAGCGGATTGAAGTTCAGCCCCGAAACGTGGGAGGGACCTCAGCGTCCCGACGGGAATCGCGGCACTGAGGCCGCTCCCACTTTGAATGCGATCCGGTACGGACTTGCGGCGATCAAGAATGTCGGGGAGAACGCGATGGAGCTGGCGATCCAGGAGCGGGAGGCGCGAGGAGATTTTGTTTCACTGGAAGATTTCTGCCGGCGCCTCGATTCGCGAATCGCCAATCGCAAGATGCTGGAAAGCCTCGTGAAATGCGGTGCGTTCGATTTCCTCGGCCGCGAACGCGCGGAGTTGTTCGCCTGCATTGATGATTCGCTCGCGGCCGCGTCCGCCTCGCACAAGGACCGGGCGAGTGGACAGGTTTCCCTTTTCGACGATCTGCCGCCGCAAGCGCCGAAGCCGACCACGCATCGGGTGATTCCGTGGACCGAACATGAAAGAATGTCGTACGAGAAAGAGCTGCTCGGTTTCTATGTCACGGGACATCCGCTCGACGCTTATGCGGCGGTCCTTTCCCAAGGCGGTTATCAAACAATTGTCTCGCTGAATGAGCTGCCGGACCGCGCCGCTTTTCGGATTGGCGGCGCGATTGTGCAGGTGGACAAGAAGTTCACGAAGAAAGAGGGCAAGCCGTTCGCCGTGGTCTGGCTGGAGGATCTTACGGCCACGCTCGAAGTCGTTCTCTGGAATGAAGTGTATGTGAAGATTTCCGATTCTTTGGTGCTCGGGCGCGTCATCGCGGTCCAGGGAACGCTCGACAAGCGAGACGACGCGCTGCGTGCGGTCGCGCAAAAGGCGAAGATGCTTACCGCGTCCGAGAGCCAGCCGCGGCCTAACGAATCGAACGGAAATGGCCGGGAAGACGCGGCGCCGCTTGTTCTTTATTTTTCGCCCACCGCGGGCGCGGATGAGTTCCGACAGGTCCAGGCCCTTCTGGCGACCTCGCCGGGCTCATGCCGGGTGCGATTAGTTTTCTGTCGGCCAGATGGCGAGTCGCTCCAAATGGATGCGGGCGTAAACCTGCGAATAAATCTGACGCCGGAATTGCGCGAAAAACTCGCGCTTTGGTTGCAGCGAGAACAGTCTGCCGTCGCTGAGGCCTTGCCGTGACCTGTGGGTTACCGCAAGGAACCAGGCGCCGTTCCGAGCGTGAGCGTTCTCCCGCGTGATCGGTCTTCCTGGCAGAATGGGAATCGCCGCGACGGGCTGATCTGCGTCGCCAGAGGATCATCCGAGGGATCCTGTGAG
>QHBM01000057.1:413-23429 GCA_003244145.1 Chthoniobacterales bacterium | reverse complement strand
TCGGCTTGGGAGTGGCGGCGGGAGTCGCTGCCGCTTCGGCGCGCAGTTCGCGCATGATGTCGGCTTTGCCTTTCCGGCGCCCTAACGCGCTGGTGTAAACGAGCTCGTCGGCCCAGAAGCGGTCGTGCATGGCGACGTCGTTGCGCGAGGCGCCGGCGAGGAAATCTTTCAGAAGCTGGGTTAGTTCGGCGGCGTCGGGTGCAGTTGAGCTCGAGGAGGAGGAGCTTTGCGCGAAAGCGGAAAGGGGGAGGATCGCGGTGAGAATGAAGAGAAGAAGGCGGTTGGTATTCATAGGATGCGACGAAGATCGTGTGGATGAACGTGCATGATGTCAGTGGGGAAAGGCAAGTGCCTTGCGTCGGAATGCCAAGATCAAATGGGCTTGCCCGCTCGCCTTCGGTTTGTCAGACTCGAGGACATGAAACCGTTGCTGATTATTCTCGTTCTAGCATCTCTTCTCCAAACCGGCGCCGGGGCGCTGCAGAACTCGGATGGGCGCACGATCACGGAGCTGAAGGTAATTCCGACGCGCGTTTTGCAGAGGTCGATCAGCCCAAAATTTTATAAGAGTCTGCTCATCTCTCCGGTGCAGGGATGGGTGATTGTCCGGGGAGAGTTATCGGGCACGCGGCTCGCGGGGGTGAGGGTGGTCCACTCGGAACTGGGTGGCCGTTACGACGCGCTGGCTCTGGAACGCGCGAAAGCCGTGCAGATGGCCGGTAATTATTCGATCGACAAACCAAACGCGAAGAGCGCCGTCTTGGTGCATCTGCTGATTTACCAAATCGCCGATGGCACGATGGCGCTTTCTTTCGCTCACCTGGACGAACCGGGCGGCGATCAGGCGGAGTATTACGGTTGCGCGAGGCTCGCGGTGCTGAAGGGCGACGGGAAGTGGACTGAGATCAAAGGGCCGGAAAGTCTGGAAGGCAAAGGCCTCGCAGTTCGAAGAGGCATAAAGAACAACCTCAATACGGCGCTCAAATTGGAATCCCTGCCCAGCGGACCGGAAGCCACTAATTTTGGCGGCGGGCCGACTCGCTGAGGAGCTGAGCTGCAAGGGCCGCGGAAAGCGGAGCAGAGCTTTGGGGAGAGGTGCGTTCCAAGAAACGGCGACAGAGCGCCGTCGCTACAGCGCCGAAAGAAAGTTGAATCCAGCAACGCGACTGGGCGCATCTCACTGGCACGATGATGCACGATCTCCGGTTTGCTATCCGTCAGCTCCTGAAGGCGCCGGGATTTACGATCGCCGCCGTGCTGGTGCTCACCCTTGGGATCGGCGCCAACACCGCGGTCTTCAGTCTCGTCCACACGATGTTGTTCGCACCGCCGGGCTACGCGCGGCCTAACGAACTGGTCCAGCTCTTCTCGCAGGACACGAAGAACCCGAAATCGTTTCGGGAATTTTCCTACCCGACCCTGAACGACATCCGCGAGCAGAACTCAGTCTTCTCGGGCGTCGCCGGCTACAACGTTGGCATGGTTGGGATCGGCGAGAAGAACAACACGCGGCGCACCTTCGTTTCCATCGTCACGGCAAACTACTTCGACGTGCTCGGAGTGGCGCCGGTGCTCGGCCGCGCCTTCACTCTCGAAGAAGAACAGCCGGGCCGGGCCGCCTCCGTCGTCATCGTCAGCTACGGCTATTGGACGCGACACAACCGCGACGCCTCCATCCTTGGCTCGCAAGTCCTGATCAACGGCCGCTCTTACACGATCGTTGGCGTGCTGCCGAAAACGTTCACGGGGACGTTGCCGGTTCTTTCGCCGGAAGTCTGGCTGCCACTGAGCGCGTTTGAATTCATCAACCCCATTTTAGCGAGCGATCCCAAGCAGGTGTTGACCAGTCGCGCGAGTGAGCAGCTCATGCCTATCGCTCGTTTCAAGCAAGGCGTGACCGCGCCGGCTGCTGGGGCGGCGTTGAAAACAATCGCGGCGAATCTCGAGCGCGCTTATCCGGTCGAGCAAAAGGACCAGACGTTCATCACGGCGCCGGTCTCGCGCTTCTCGATCAGCGACGATCCGCCGGATGACGGCGACTTCACTGCGATCGCGCCGATGTTGTTGGGAATGGCCGCCGTCGTGTTGCTCGTGGCCTGCCTTAACCTGGCGAACATGCTGCTGGCGCGCGGCACGGCGCGGCGGAAAGAGATCGCGATTCGTCTCGCTCTCGGCGGCAGCCGCTGGCGCGTCGTCCGGCAATTGCTGACCGAGGGACTGCTTCTCGCTATCCTCGGCGGCGCGGCGGGACTCTTCGTCGGCTTGTGGGCTTCTAAGATTCTCGCTCTCTCGATGCGAAATCTTCTCCCGCTCGACCTGGTCTGGAACGCGGGACCGAATTTGCCGATTCTCGCAATGACGTTTGGGTTTTGTTTGTTAGGCACGGTCGCGTTCGCGCTCGGGCCGGCGCTCAAGTTGTCGCGCAACAGCGTGATCGGTGATTTGAAGGAACACGCCGGCGACGATGTGGTCCGGCGCCGCTGGCGTTTCGTGCCGCGGAATCCGCTCGTGGTGGTGCAAATCGCTTTCTCGCTCGCGCTCCTCACCGCGGCGGCGCTCTTCATCCGCGGCGCGAACAAAGCGGCCTGGCTCGATACCGGATTGCGAGTCGAGAACGATCTCGTTCTCGAAGTGGATGCGAGCCTCGGCGGTTTCGATTCGCAACGCGCGGAGCAGCTTTACCGCACGCTGAGCGATCGGCTTGCGGCGCTGCCTGGGGTGCAGCACGTCAGCATTTCCGCGACGGCGCCGTTTGGCATGGTTTCGCTCTCGCGCGCCATCCAACGCGCCGGCATGCATGTAGGCAAGGATGACAAGCCCGGCACTGCCGCCGACGGGCTCGCTTTCAGTTCGCGTTACAACAGCATCGGCGCCGATTATTTCGCCACCATGGGAATACCGATCCTCCGCGGTCGCAATTTCACGGTCTCGGAAGCGACGCAGGCGAACAGCACGCCGGTCGCGATCATCGATGAAGCGCTCGCGAAAAAACTTTGGCCCGCCGGCGACGCGCTCGGCCAGCGGATCCAGTTTGCCTCCGACGCCGCGCCGCGAGCGAAGCGCGATGATGGTGGCGGTGGGATGGGAATTTCGCAGGGCGGCAAGACCAACATCAAGCCTGAGGAAGCGATCGAAGTGGTTGGGATTTCAGGCGTCACGCGCGCCGCGGTTTTCGAGAAGCGGCCTCGCGGCACCGTCTATGTGCCTTTCGCGCGCGGTTTTCAGAACAACGTGTTCTTCTTCATTCAATTCTCGTCGTTGAACAAGATAACTATTCCCGACATGGCGGACGCCGTGCGTCGAGCGGTGCGCGAAACGGATCCGTCTCTGCCCGTGCTTTCGTTAAAGACCTTTCCGCAGCATCTCGAAACGAACATGGAGCTCTGGATTGTCCGCACGGGCGCGACTCTCTTCTCGGTCTTCGGTGGACTGGCGCTCGCGCTCGCGATCGTCGGAGTTTATGGGGTGAAAGCCTACTCGGTGGCGCGGCGCACGCGAGAGATCGGCATCCGCATGGCGCTCGGGGCGCGGCCGCAAAGCGTGCAATGGATGATTGTCCGCGAAGGCATCGTGATGCTGGGAGGCGGGGTCGCGATCGGTCTGCTTCTGGCGGCGGCGACGGGGCGATTGCTTTCCGGCATGTTGTATCAAGTCGGGGCGCTGGATCCGATCGCGTTCTCAACTGCTCCGCTCCTGCTCGGCGTGGCCACGCTTGTTGCGACCTGGCTGCCGGCTCGGCGCGCGACCCGCATCAGCCCGATGACGGCGTTGCGGACAGAGTAAGTGGCGAGTCGCTAGTGAGCGGCGATCGTTTTTTCCGGGGAGCGCACGCGTATCGCGTGCAGGCCACCGCGTTCCGCGATGGCGGACTTTCTCGGACAACGACGCTGTTGGAGGAGAATCGACTCGGGAAAAGTTCGTGATCGCAGAATGCGATCGGAGTCACCAGGTCGCCGCGGCGACCGCTCCCCGGAAGGAAGCCTCGTTACCCGCCGGCCATGGCGCCTACGACCACAAAAGATTCGGTGCCGCTCGACACGGCATCGGGCAGGGGGGCGTCGGGCAGTTCGTGGGACAAATCCTGCTGGCAGGCAAAGAACCTAACGAACGCTCGGCGCTTCTGCGTGCCGTGATCGCGGATCGTTCCGCGCAGCACGGGATAGCGCTCTTCGAGCGCATTGAGCACGGAACGTTGCGTCACCGCGCCTTCGACTTCGAGCTGCACCTCGCCCTCGACCCGCGCCAGTTTGCGCAGATGGAACGGAAGCTCGACTCGAATCATGGCAGCGTCTGGACTTCGACCGAGAGGACAGCCGGAAGATCGTGCACAATCGGTTTCCAAGTGTCGCCGGCATCAGCCGAGCCGTAAACCTGGCCGCCGGTCGTGCCGAAATAAATGCCGCATTTGTCGAGCGAGTCCACCGTCATCGCGTCGCGCAACACGTTCACATAACAATCGCGCTGCGGCAGGCCGTTAGTGAGCGCTTCCCATTCGTTGCCGCCAGTCCGGCTGCGATAAACGCGCAGCTTTCCGTCGGGCGGGAAATGTTCGGAGTCGCTCTTGATCGGGACGACGTAAATGGTTTCCGGCTCGTGTGCATGCACGTCGATCGGGAACCCGAAGTCGGAGGGCAGATTGCCGCTGACTTCGTTCCAGGAATCGCCGGCGTTGTCGCTCCGCATGACGTCCCAATGTTTTTGCATGAAGAGTACGCCTGGCCGTGACGCATGCATTGCGATGCGATGAACGCAGTGGCCGACTTCGGCGGTTGGATCGGGAAGTTCGAAGGGCGACTTGAGCCCGCGGTTGATCGGCTGCCAGGTCTGGCCGGAATCGTCGCTGCGGAATGCGCCCGCCGCCGAGATGGCAACGTAAATTCGGGCGGCATTGGTTGGATCGAGCAGGATGGTGTGGAGACACATTCCACCGGCGCCCGGCTGCCAGAGATTACCCTTCGCATTGCGCAAACCGGGCAACTCCTGCCAGGTCTTGCCGGCGTCGCTCGACCGAAACAGGGCTGCGTCTTCCGCGCCGGCATAAACCGTATCCGGATCGGTCAACGACGGTTCGAAATGCCAGACGCGTTTGAATTCCCACGGATGCTGCGTGCCGTCGTACCATTGGTGAGTGCCGGGCACGCCGTCATAGATGAACGCGTTGCCGACCGGTTCCCAAGTCTGGCCGCCGTCATCAGAGCGTTGGACCTGCTGCCCGAACCAGCCGCTGGTCTGCGACGCATAAATCCGATCCGGGTTCACCGGCGAGCCCTTGAGATGATAAATTTCCCAGCCCGCGAAATGCGGACCGCTGACCGCCCAGTTTTCGCGTTTGCCGTCCGCGGTGAGGACGAACGCGCCTTTTTTTGTGCCTACCAATAATCGTACTCGGCCCATGGCGTTAACATTTCAAAGGGAGTGACGTGTGACAAGTGACGAGTGAGTGACGAGCGGGCCGCCCGCGCAAAAATTGATTCCTCGCAAATTTTCGGATGGGCAGGAAAGAACTCGGCCGGTATGATGCGCGCGTATGATCCAACCGGAACAGCGCCAACCGCAGGAAAGCGGCCTGACCCGAGCGGAGCCTCCTCACATTCTGAGCCCGGAATTGAAGCTGCAGTTCGAGACGCTCCGGGATTTATTGCAGCGCTCTTTGTGGCTGGCGGAACGTTGCGCCGACATCGAGGCGACCCAAATTCTGCGAACGCGGTTGACCAATCTCCAGGCAGCGGCGCTGCTCGTCGTTGTCGGCGAAGTCAAAGCCGGCAAGAGCAGCTTCGTCAACGCGCTCCTACGCGAAGACGTCTGCGAAGTGGCGCCGGGGCCGTGTACGGTCCGCATTCAGGAATTGCTTTATGGCGCGGAACGCCGGGCCGTCAGCCTGGGCGACGCGTGGCAGCGGGTTTCGTTGCCGAAGGAAGTGCTGCGCGAAATCACAATCGTCGATACGCCCGGGACCAATTCGATTATCAAGGATCACCAGACCATCACGGAAAATTACATTCCCCAAAGCGACCTGGTGGTTTTCGTTTTTTCCGCGTCGAACCCGCATACGAAATCAGCCTGGGAACTCCTGACCCTGATCAAAAAGGAGTGGCACCGAAAGATGGTATTCGTGCTCCAACAATCGGATCGCGCTAGCCAGCAGGAGCTGACGACGAACCTGGAGCACGTGCAGCAGTATGCGCGGGAGCGGCAGGTCGAGAACCCGATCGTCTTCACCCTCTCGGCCAAGCGGGAGCTCGAAGGCATTTACGAAAATGGGTTCGCTGAATTCCGGAGTTATCTGCAAACGACCATCGCCTGCGGAGAAGCGTGGCGCATGAAGGTGGAAGGTTCGTTTCAAACGATCCGCTCGGTCATGACGCGAGTGCTCGCTCATCTCCGGACGGAGAAGGCTGCCGTGGAGGACGAGCGCGCGTTTTATCAGGAGCTTGTCAGGAAGGTGGACGCCCGCGAGGCGAAGGCGCGGTCGCTGCGCGAATTGATCGTCGATAAACTTGCCGCGACCTACGACACGCTGGCCCGGCGTTCGGAAGATGAGTTCGCCGAAGGTCTCCGGGTTGGGAAATTGTTCCGGCGCGCCATTCCATTTTTGCGGGACAAGAACACCGAAGCTTGGCTCGGGGATGTGAAGTCGCGCTTCCAGGAATCGGCCCGCAAAGAAATCCGGAAGGAAGCTACCCAGGTGTCCAAGGATCTTTTCGTCGAGATACGAACCATGCTGGACGAGATCGCCGAGAGCATCGCGCAAAGGCAGGAGCGGATCAGGGCGAACGTCCTCTTGCCGCAAGCCGCGCAAAATTCGGCAATGCTGCAACAGTTGCACGCGAAGTTGGAAGCCATCCGGGTCGATGACGACATTATGCGCGGCAAGCTCGCGCAAACGGCGGATGTCAGAAAGCTGGCACTAGCCGGGAGCCTGCTCGCGGCGGTCGGGGTAATCATCGCCGCGCTCTCGCCAATTCTTTGGTTAGATGTCACCGGCGGAATATTTTTGGCGACCGGCATTTTTTTGGTTGCCGTCGGATTGTTGTGGCGCCGGTCGAGTGTGTTGCGCGATTACAAACAGAGGCTGGGGGATTCCCGTCAGGAATTCCAGGCGCGTCTGGATACCGAGTTCAGCCAGGTCTTCGATCGGCTCTTCTACGAAGTGCGCCAGGCTTTGACCGAATCGCTCTTCCGCCTCGATCTGCAGGCTTCCTTTAACGCGCCGCTTCTCGAAGAAACATTTCAGATCGGCGAAGCCGCCTCCGACATGGTCATAGTTTCCCAGCGCACCTCCGTAGTGCAGCCGTCCGCTCAGCCGTCAGTGGCTGCTTAAAGAAAATCCAAACATAACTGCAAAGGAATCCTTATGAGTAACACCTACGTCCCATTGATTAGCTCCGGCACCGCCGGTCCGCTCGGCGTTCTGCACCTTCCGCGGCTTTGGCAGAAGGTCTCTCTCGAAGCAGCGGGCAAACTAGCCTCCGGTTATCCTGGCATCGGCCGAGGTTTCGATGCCATGACCTGCGCGGCGCTCGGGCTCGATGAACAGGCGGTGAAGGATTTCATCAAGCAGAAGAAGCCGACTTACCCTGAGTTCGAAGCGTGGGTGAAGCAGAACGCCAAAACGCTCACGCCGGAAGCGGTCGAGAAGCACAACGCCGCGGTGCGCGGTTATGACCACGACGACGGCACCCGTAAGAGCATCTTGGGTAATTGCGGTCTCGACGATAACGCGGCCGCTGCGAAGGATGCGGTGAACCTGAATAATCTCGACGACTGGTATGAATTCCACCAGGCGGTCTTGAAATAGGCCGGAGAAAATCGTTATCGGAAAAGTTCGTTTCGGTGGAACACCGAAACCAGGACGCTGAAAGCGCGCTCTCCCCAGATTTGGAATTCGCGTCCGGCCGCTGGTGATGGTCTCTGCGCGCGATGCGAAAGTAAGCGCGTCAGGTTGGTTCCGGGGAGCGCACGCGTGTCGCGTGCTGGCCATCGCGTTCCGCGATGGCGAACTTCCTCGGGTGACGACGCGCAGATGCGATGATCCGATCGCAAAAGAGTTCCCCCAGATTGACGCGAGCGCGCCTTACATGCGAGCATCGGGAGATGGTGCCGATGACGCAAAAGAAGGAAGCACCGCCATTTCGCAAGACGGCCGAGACCTTCATGTCCGGCGCCACGACGCTAGAACAGAGATACTTCGTTTCGCCTGAAATTTTCGCGGAAGAGCAGGAGAAGATTTTCGCGAGGCAATGGGTGTTGGCCGGACATCAGAGTCAGATCGCCAAAGCGGGGGATTACTTCGTTCAGGAAGTAGCTGGTGAAAGCGTAATCGTTGTCCAGGATCAGAAGGGGGAAGTGCGCACGTTCTACAATGTTTGTCGCCATCGCGGGACGCGTTTGTGTGAGGACGCAATGGGACATTCGGCGGCGATTCAATGTCCTTACCATGCCTGGACCTACGCACTCGATGGACGATTGATCGGCGTTCCGCACATGGAGAGCGTTCCAGGTTTCGATAAGGCCGAGTATTCGCTGCATGCCGTTAAGCTCGCGATGTGGGAAGGATTCATCTTCGTCAATCTCGCGCAGGAACCCACGCCGCTGGAGAAAGTGTTTGCCCCGTTAGTAGGAAAATTTTCTCACTGGCATCTCCCCGGGCTGCGCTCTGCGAAACGGATCGAGTACGACGTCCGAGCCAATTGGAAGCTGATGTTCGAGAATTATTCGGAATGTTATCACTGCCCGGGAGTGCATCCGATGTTGTCGAAGATCTCGCCCTACGATTCGGCGGAGAACGATCTGTGCGAGGGACCGTTTCTCGGCGGGTTCATGAAGATCAATGCGGGGAAGAGCCTGAGCATGAGCGGGAATGCTTGCGCGTTGCCCGTGGGCGACATCAAGGCGGAAGATCACGCGCGCGTTTTTTATTATTCCATTTTCCCGAACATGCTCCTGAGTCTGCATCCGGAATATGTGATGGTGCATCAGCTCTGGCCGCACGCGCCCGATCGGACAACGATCGTCTGCGATTGGTTTTTTCATCCGGACGCTTTTGCGCGAAAGGATTTCAACCCGGAAGACGCGGTCGAGTTCTGGGACATGACCAACAAGCAGGACTGGCACGTGTGCGAATTGAGTCAGCAAGGGATCGCGTCGCGCGCGTATCAACCGGGGCCGTATTCGCCGCGCGAGAGAATTCCCGCCGCATGGGATCGGGAATACTTGCGTCAACTTGAGTGACGGCCGAATTCCGGCGCCAGTCTGCAGCGCCTACCTCGCCGTTGTGACCTTTGTGTCCGTAGTGCGAGCTTCTTGAGTGCGCCCGGCCAGGCTGGCGACCATGGCGATTAACTCGGGGGCTTCGACCGGCTTGGCCATGTGCATCTGAAATCCGCTCAGGACCGCGCGCCTTCTATCTTCTGAGCGGGCGAAAGCAGTCAGGGCAATGGCGGGCACGCTGCCGCCTTCGTCGCTGCTCAGTTCGCGCATTTTGCGGATGACGGTGTAGCCGTCCTCCGTCGGCATACCGATGTCCATGATCAGAACGTCCGGCCTGGTCTCGCGCAAAATTTTTAACGCCGCCGCGCCGGAGTCGGCGGTTTCCACCTCAGCGCCGCATGCGCCCAGGATGCGCTTGATCAGAACCCGCGCGTCCGCTTCATCGTCCACGGCGAGAACGCGGACATTTTGAAGATCGATCTTTTCCCGGGCGATTTCTCCCGTGCCCGCGCGCGGATGACGCCGGTCAGGATCGGCGTCGGTGGTCGCGGTGGCGATGGGCACGGCGACCGTAAAAGTGGACCCTTTCTGCAGGCCTTCGCTCTTGGCGCTCACGCCGCCACCGTGGAGTTCCGCCAGGTTTCTGACAATGGAAAGACCGAGTCCGAGACCCCGCTGCTCGCGGGTGGAGGAAGCATCGGCCTGGCGAAAGCGATCGAAGACATGGGGAAGAAAATCTGGCGCAATGCCGCGGCCGGTATCGCTGACGCTGATCTCGAGATGAGAATTGACTCGCTCCAGGACCACGTGCACGCGACCGCCCTTCGAGGTGAATTTCAGCGCATTAGTCAGGAGGTTCCAAAGGATCTGCTGCAAACGGGCCGGATCGCCGGAGATCGGCCCGGCGAGCGGATCGAGGACGGAAGTGAGGCGGATCTCCTTGCCCGCGGCCATTGGTTTGACGGATTCGAGAGCGGCATTGATGACGGGGATGAGTTCGACCCGCTGCACGTCTAATCGCACTTTGCCGGAAATGATCCGGCTCATATCGAGCAAGTCCTCGATGATCTGGGCCTGGGACCGCGCATTGCGTTCGATGACTTCGAGACCTTCGGCGATCTCGGCGGGCGTTTGGGCGGCGCGCACGATATTGGCCCAGCCCAGAATGGCATTGAGGGGAGTGCGCAGCTCGTGGGAGACGGTGGCGAGAAATTCATCTTTCATTTGCGTTTCGCGCTCCGCCCGCTCGCGTGCCTCGCGTTCGCTCACGAGCAATCGTTCCCGCTCGGTTTCGGCGCGTCTGCGTTCGGTGATATCACGAAAACTCCAGACCCGGCCCACATTTCGGCTTGCGACGCTCTGGATTTTTGAATAGCGCTCGAATACTCTCCCGTCCGTCATTTCGAGAACATCAAACGTTTCCGGCGGCGAGCCCGCATAAATGGCGGCGATCGCGTCCGAAAAACTCTTGGGATTGGCGAACTGTTTACCGGTGATCTCTTGGAGCTTCCGATGTTCGCGGGAGTCGATAACCTCCTTCGGAACGCGCCACATTTCGATGAACTTTTGATTCCACGTGATGATCCGGCCGTTTTCGTCCGTGACCAGAATGCCGTCGGTCGTCGACTCCAGCGTCGCGCTCAGCATTGAAAGCGAATGGGCCAGCTCTCCGGTTCTGGCTTCCAACGCCTCTTTCGCGTGAATCAACTGCTCCTCGGCGCGGAGGCGGGCGGTGAGAATGGTCTTGGCGGTCTGGAGCGCAGTCGATTTGAGCTGCTCCTCCTCGTTGACCTTTGCATCCATCACTTCTTATCGAGAATCTCGGCTGCTAAGGATGTGCCAAGAATGCGCGCTCGGATTTTAGCGAAGGCCGTATCGCGGGAAGTGGAGATGTCGTCACTAAAGGGAGAAAAGCCGCAATCGTCGGTGGTGCCGAGCTGTTCGAGCGGAATATACCTGGCCGCCTCCAGGATTCGGTCGCGCACTTCCTCGGGGGTTTCGATGTGCGGATCGATCGGCGCCACCACGCCGACGAATATGCGCTGAGCCGGTTTCATATATTGGCGGATCGCTTTCAAGACGCGCTCTCGATCTTTTTCCCCCGCAAGCGCGATATAGAAATTGCCTGCCTTTAATTCGAACAGACTCGGCAGCAGGTCCGCGTAGTCCACGTCCGCGCTGTGAGTCGAATCGCGGTCCGCGCCGGGGCACGTATGAACGCCGATCCGTTGGCGCTCTTCCCAGGAAAAACGTGAGAGCGCAAGGTTATTCAAATCGATAAAACTGTTCAGTAAATTGCCCGAGGGATCGATCTTGATCGCGAGCCGGCCTTCGGTGAAATCGATCTGGACTTTGTGCGCGCCTTTGCTGAGGCAACTGCGGACTTCCTTCTCGTGCTCCGCCAGCAAATCGTCGATGAATTGTTCGCGCGAATAATCGGCGATGCCCTCCGCCGGATACATGAGACTGAGAGCCGAGGGCGAAATGACGGCCTGCTTCACCGGCACGTGAGCATGGCGTTGCGCGAATTCGAGGAAACTGTCCGCATAACGCTTGTAGCGAAACGGGCCGGAAGTGAGGCGAGGCCAGCGGCGCACGTGACTAACAAACGGGAGTTGGAAACCGTCCGGTGCAATGTTCGAGAGGCCATCCACGCAATAGGTGCCGAAGTTGTGATATTTTCGCTGTTCGCCGTCGGTGATAACGGGCGATCCGGTGGCCTCAAAGCGCGCGATCGTATCGCGGATGGCCTCATCGTAAAGCGGCTCGAGGCTCGGGTCGTCGCTCTCGATGTTGGCGAAGGCTCCGATCAACTCAAGCGGGCGCGGGATGCTGCCGATGGGTTCAGTGGGGATAATCATATGGGTTTACTATGAATGCGTGCGAAGGATAGGGAAGTACTGGGTCGCGGCAAACTCTATTCGGAGGGATCGTTTCGTAGCTTCCTTAACAAATGCCAACAGTGTCCCTGCGTTTTTTGCCTTCCTGTCGGCGCTCGCTCTGTCAAGCTCGACCCATGAAAACGCCCCAAACAGTGATCGTGCTTGTAGCTTTCATCGGGAGCATCTTCGCGGCAGACGCCCGCACTCTCACAAATATCAACGCCATTCCCACCCGGGTATTACAGAGGTCGATCAGTCCAAAATTCTACAAAAGTCTGCTCATCTCTCCCGTCGAAGGCTGGATTGTGGTGCGCGGGCAGCTCGTGGGGACGCGGGTCTCGGGAACAAAAGTGATCCACTCCGAATTGGACGGCCAGTATGACGCGCTGGCTCTTCGATTGACCGAGGAAGCTCGGATCGCCGGCTTTTACTCACTCGATCGATTGAATCCGAGCGCTTCTGTCCTAGTCCATGTTCTAGTTTATAAGATCGCGGATGGTATCATGATGCTTTCTTTCGCAAATTTCGACGAGCCCGGTGGCGAACAATTGGAATACTTCGGCTGCGCCAGGCTCGCGGTCCTAAAAAATGATGGCCGCTGGACGGAGATCAAGGGCCCGGAGAGCCTCCAAGGGAAGGGCTGGGCCGTGCGAAAAGGGATGAGGAATCGCTTGGTCCTCAAGATGGAACAAGCGGTTGCGTCTCAAAGAAGGTAACGGAATCTTCCCCGAGACTGACGCCATCGATGCATTCGCGCTGATCTAAGTTTTCAAACCGAGAAATTCTTGCGCGGTGCCGGCGAGGAGTTGCGCTTTCTCTTTCGCGGAAAGGTCGGTCATCGATTCGATGAGCTTGCCCGGCCGCGCTTCGCCCAGCGGAAACGGGTAGTCGGAACCGAGAGCCACCCGCTGCGCGCCGAAGAGTTTGACGAGCAGACTCAACGCGCCCGAATCGTGCACGAGCGAATCGACGTAGAAATGCGCGGGCGCGTCGTCGTGTGCAAGATAGCTTCTCGGATTCCGTTTGCTGTCCGTCGCGCACAAATCCGGGCGCACGTGAAAGGCGTGCTCGATGCGACCGGCCGTAAAGGGGAACGCGCCGCCGCCGTGGGCAAAGGCGACGCGCAGTTTCGGGAAACGCTCAAAGACACCGCCGAAGATCATCGAACAGATGGCCAATGATGTCTCCGCCGGCATGCCGACGAGCCACGGCAGCCAGTATTTTGGCATGCGCTCTTTGCCGACCATGTCCCACGGATGGATGAAAATCGCGGCGCCGAGCTGTTGGGCCGCGCTCCAGACCGGTTGGAGAGCAGCGTTATCCAAATTCAAAATATCGGTGCGACCAGAGTGTGGGTTCGCATCGACGTGGGTCCCGATCTGCGCGCCGCGCAGGCCGAGATCATTGACGCAGCGTTGGAGCTCGCTCGCCGCCAGATCGGGATCTTGCAATGGGATCGTCGCCAGACCCGTGAAGCGCTTCGGATGCGCGCGGACGATCTCAGCGATGTGATCATTCAAGCGCCGGGAAAGATCGAGCGCGTCGGCCGGCTTGGCCCAGTAGCTGAACATGATCGGAACCGTCGAGAGCACCTGCATCGAGATTTTCTCGCGGTCCATTTCCTCCATCCGGCGGGTGGGGTCCCAGACGTTGTCGGTGATCTCGCGAAAAACGCGATCGCCGATCATCATTCGCGCGCAGCAGGGCTGATGATGCTCGAGCCTAACGAACCCAGGGTAGCCGTATTTCGCGTCGAGATCAGGCCATTCGCGCGGAAGGATGTGCGTGTGCAGGTCGATCTTCATGCGCGCACGCAAGCAAGCGAACCGGCCTCTAGAACGGCCTGACCGGTTCCGGCTTCTCGACTTTCTTGCCGCAGTTCTTGCAGGTCCGGCGGGCGTCGTCGTTCCAGAAATCGAGCATGGCCTGGCTGAAATGTTCGACGATATCGCCGCAATCGAAATCGATGTCTTCCACCAGCGCCTGGCAATTGTCGCAATAGAAAATGACGTGCTCTCGTTCGCCCGCCGGACGGCGGCGCTCGACCACGACGCCAAGCGTGTCGGGCGGGCGCACCGGCGCATGCGGAACATTCGGCGGAATGAAGAAGGTCTCGCCTTCGCGCACAAGGTGATCGACGATCCGGTCGCCTTCCCGGATGCGCACTTTGATGTCGCCTTTGAGCTGGTAAAAATATTCTTCGGAATCGACCAGATGAAAATCGTTCCGCGCGTTCGGGCCTTTGATGACCATGACGAAAAAGTCGCGACCGTCGTAGAGATAGCGGTTGCTCACCGGCGGCTTGAACAACTCCCGGTTCTCTTCGATCCAGTTCTCCAGATTTACCGGCGGTTGGACTTTAGTCGTGCCGCGGGTCTCTAGTGATGGCGATGTGGAAGCGGTGGACGTGGCGATGAACGAGCGTATTTCCTGCGGCGCGCAGCGTCAACTCCCGCGCGCGCTCCACCGGATGATGAAATGATGACGCCAACTCGTGTGTTTATCCTGACGCTGATGGCGATGATTGCGTTTGCCGGCAACTCGCTGCTCTGCCGGTTTGCGCTCAAACAAACCGCAATCGATCCGGCCACGTTTACTCTCATCCGCATCGTCTCCGGCGCCATTTGTCTCTGGGTCATCGTGGCTATTCGTAACAGGCCCGCGCGCAAAGCAGGGAACTGGTTTTCCGCGTTCTCCCTCTTTGGCTATGCGGCCGGATTTTCCTTTGCCTATGTCCGCCTGCCGGCGGGAACGGGAGCGCTTCTCCTATTTGGCGCGGTGCAAACGACAATGATCGTTTGGGCGTTGCGCACCGGCGAACGACTGCGGCTCGCCCAAACCGCGGGACTCGCGCTGGCCTTGGCCGGACTTGTAGTGCTAGTTTTTCCGGGCCTTTCCGCGCCACCTCTTGGTGCGTCGATCTTTATGTTGGCCGCCG
This sequence comes from Chthoniobacterales bacterium, assembly GCA_003244145.1. Classification (GTDB taxonomy): domain Bacteria; phylum Verrucomicrobiota; class Verrucomicrobiia; order Chthoniobacterales; family UBA10450; genus AV80. Next base: position 8,399 of record QHBM01000057.1, on the reverse strand, counting down.
GATTTGCCTGGGGAATTTATTCGCTCCGCGGCAAAGGCGGTGGAGATCCGATCGGCGCGACGGCCGGAAATTTCCTGCGCGCGGGGCCGATGGCATTGGGACTGAGCGCGGTCTTGTGGCAACGGGCCAGCTTCGATCGCGCGGGGATGGTGTTCGCGATCATTTCCGGAGCGCTGGCCTCCGGTATTGGCTACGCGATTTGGTACACGGTCTTGCCGGCTTTGAAAGCGTCGGGCGCCGCCACCGTCCAGCTCAGCGTTCCGGTCCTCGCCGCCACGGGTGGAATCCTGTTTCTGAGCGAACCGATCACGCTGCGATTTCTGTGCGCGTCGGTCGCGGTGCTGGGTGGGATCGGACTTGTTTTGATCGAGCGGAGACGCATCCCGACTTGATGCTTCCGTCCTCGCGCCCGGACCATTACGCTGCCGAACAAATCTTCCGATGGAAATCTTCGATATCTCCCGCGCGCTTTCTAACGAACTCGCTCCGTGGCCCGGCGACACGCCGTTTCATTTTGAGCTGAAATGGAAAATGGCCGAGGGCGCCACGGTGAATGTCGGAGCAGTGAACATGGGAGTGCACAATGGCAGCCATGCCGACGCGCTCTTTCACTTCGAGCCAAACGGCGAAACGATCGAAGGCATGCCGCTCGATATTTATTTCGGCGCCGCCGTTGTGGCGGACCTGACGAAAATTTTTGGCCAAACCGGCGAGCAGAATAGGACGCGACAGGTCACCGTCGCGGATCTCGAGCCCTGGGCGGCGTCTTTCGCCAGCGCGCCGCGTCTTCTCTTGAAGACAGGAGTCTGGAAAGATTCAAAGCAGTTTCCCGATTGGATACCGGTGATCGCAGCGAATGTGCCCTTTTGGCTGCAGGGCCATGGAGTCAGATTGATCGGTTTGGATTTGCCGTCGGTGGATGCGATCGAAGCCAAGAAATTGGTGAACCATTACGCGCTCGCAGCTGCGGGCATCGCCATCGTCGAATCGCTCGATCTCAGCCGGGTCGAGTCCGGCAGCTACCAATTCTCGGCTTTGCCCTTGAAGATTTCCAATGGCGACGCCGCGCCGGTCCGCGCCATTCTTTGGCGCAACTAACCAAAGTTTTTACGATGGCGCTCGCGATCGAATCGTCTTTCCTCGCGCGTTCCAGCGCGCGTTGGATCGTTGGCGCGCTGATCATTGTGTTGCTCGCGATCGCTAATCTCCCGTGGCAACTCGACGATTACGACCAGGCTAAGCAGGCGTTCACCTCGTTCGAAATGGTGCAGCAGAATCATTGGCTTTATCAGCACACACCCAATGGCTGGGTCGCGACCAAGCCGCCTCTGGCCGGCTGGACTTCCGCGGCGATCTATTTCGTGACGCGCTCCTGGGAATTGGCGTGGCGGCTTCCTTCTTTTCTGGCCGCAGTCGCTCTGCTTCTTCTGCTTCAACGCGCCACGGCCCGGGCCTACGGAGAGGCCGCTGGTTTGATCGCCGCCGCGGCGTTCGGACTCAACATGTTTACCCTGCGCCTCGCCACACTGGTGCGAACCGACATGCTCTTCACCCTGATCCTGTTTCTTCTCGGCTGGCAGATTTGGGAAAAGATCCGGCAGCGCGCGCCTTGGAATTCACGCGATCGTCTCCTGACTTTCGCGCTGCTCGCTGCCGCCCTCTTCATCAAGGGGCCGATCGTTTACGCATTCTTTTTGCCGGCGCTCATTGCTTTTCAATGGCGCATGCGCGCGACCGGCTCACCGATCGCCGCGTGGTGCGGTTGGTTGCCGTGGCTCGTCCCATTTTTGTTCATCGCGATTTGGTCGGCCGGGGGAATCTTCTTCGTTCCGGAATTTTCCGAACACGTCATGGTGCGTGAACTTGTCGGACGGTTCGGCGAAGAGTGGCATCGGCCGCAGCCCTTTTACTTTTACGTTCCGCATCTGCTCCACCGATTTGCGCCGTGGAGTCTTCTCCTGCTCGGATTCACGGCGCTCGCCTGGAAGGGCCGCGAAAGACTGCGCGCGCTCTCGCCGGAAACGTTCTGGCTCATCGCCTGGGCCGGCGGGGGTTTGATTCTGCTCTCTTTCATTCCCTCGAAACGAGTCGATCGCATTTTCCCCATCGTGCCGCCGCTTTGTCTGCTCCTGACCGCGCAAGTCGCGGCGTTACAAAAATTCGAGAGGCTCGGGCGCGTGGTCGCGCTCTCTTGTCAGATCGCATTGATCAGCGCCTGCCTCGGCTTGAGCAGCTACGCCATCATGAAGATCGCCGATGGATATCGGGCGCATCGGGATGCGTTTGTGACCTTCGGAAATGCTGTCCGCCAGGAAGCGGCGGACCGTCATTGGCGCTACGCCGCCGTCGGAGGAGAGGACGAAGGAATGGCGCTCTATCTGCGGCGGACGGAGTTTCTCGAACTCGACGACGCCGTCGCGCAATGGGCCGCACAAAAGGTGGACGCGCTGGTGGTGCCCGAGGAGGAGCTAACCGAATTGCTGCCGCGCTTGCCCGGCGCGGTCCAATCCCGCATCGGTCTGTCCGGACCCGCCGGAAGCGCGCGCAGGCGCTATGTTTTTCTCATCCGCTCTTGAACGCCGGCGCCAACATCCGGTCAAAAGGCTACTCGACTTTGGCCCCGTGATTTGTACGCTCGCGTCCGATCGAACCCACGAATGGATTTCCCGAAGGCAGAAATTGAAGCGCTCTGGTGTCCGTGGCGTGTCGAATATTTTGAACAGGAAAAACCAAACCCTGATTTTCTTTCCGACGCCGCTCGCGCGAGCGACGACGCCGCGCATCTCGTGATCGCGCGCCGCAAGAATGCGTTCCTGATGATGAACCGTTATCCCTACAGCGTTGGCCATTTGATGGCCGTGCCCTATCGCAAGACCGCGGACGCTTCTTCGTTAGGCGAGAACGAAGTCCTCGAGCTCTGGCATCTCGCCGTTCACGGCCAGCGCCTTTTGCGCGAGACCATGAAAGCCCAGGGATTCAACATCGGCTTGAACCTGGGGCAATGCGCTGGCGCGGGCACGCCGGATCACTTGCATCTGCACATCGTCCCGCGCTGGAACGGCGACACCAATTTCATGCCGGTGCTTGCCGGAACGAAAATGCTCTCGGAAAGTTTGCGCGGTCTTTACGATAAGTTGATCGCGACCCAGGAACGCATCGCCAGGGGGACTGCCACATCATGACGAGCTGGATCGAGCCGCCGCCGCGGCAAAAAGGAATGGGCTGTTTCGGCAAGGGCTGTTTAACCATCGGGATTTTTCTCGTCTTGCTCATCGCGGCTTTTTTCATCGGCGGCTACGCGGGCGTGCGCTATGTCGTTACGTCGACCGAGCCGCGCGAACTCCCGAAGGTGGAAGTATCGGAGGCCGAACAGCAGTCGGTAAAGAATCGCTGGGAAGAATTCAAAGCCAACGGTCAGAACCCTCCGCCAGAAACCGTGATCGCGAACGCTCCGCCAGATGCACCGGTGCCGACTCCCTCGGCGAACCGGATTGAGCTCACGGCCTCCGACATCAATCAGCTCATCGCGGGCAACCGCAAGACGAGCGGGAAGGCTTTCGTTTCCATCGAGAACAATGTGGCGCACGTGCAGGTGAGCATTCCGCTCGAGAAAGTTGGTTTCAATGGCCGCTATCTCAACGGCGAATTCACGGTCAGGTCTTCGCCCGATCGCAACCCGCGCAATCTTCAGGTAACTCAGATGTCGTTAGGCGGGATGCCCGAGGGAGTCTTGAAGGCGCTTCTCGGGACCAAATCTCTGCACAGTTATTTGGATGAGTTCGCCACCCAATACGCGGTTACCTCGCTCGTGATCGAAGACAACAAGGTGAGTATGGAGACGAGCCGCGCCGTCCGCTGATCACTGCATGATCTCGCGCACGAACACGTTCAGTTGTCCGTCGCTCTGCTTGCGCACTTCGGTGATTTCGTAAGGGCGCGCTTCATCGCGGGTCACAGTCGAACCGCGAACCGGCGGCGTGTAACCGGCGGGAAATTCCACGATCACGCGCATGTTCTGACCGCCTCCGGCGAGTTTCATGACGGCCTCGGTCAATCCCATCTTTGGCCGGAGGACGGCGCGATTCGGTTCGGTAAAATTAACCACGAACTGGCCCCTCAAGTAAACGCGTTCGCCGGCGAGCCCACGGTCCGCCAAATCGCGCAGATCCGAAATAGTGATGAGACGGCCGACCGGCATCTTGCCCGGCGGGAATGTTTTCCAATTTCCGCCCCCAGCCGTGGAAGCAAGTGAGTTATCCGGCACGATTGTTGGCGACGGTGTTCCCGCCGCCGCGGTCGGTGCGGGAGAGACGGCCGCAACCACCGGAGTCGTCGTAGCCACCGGCGCGGGAGTTGTGATCGTCGGCGACGCCGCAGCCGGCGTGGGCTTGGGTGGGGGCGTCGGGTTTTGTGCGATTACCGGCGGAACGCGCGTGCTCGTCGGCGAAGGGGTAGGCGACGGCTTCTGATTTTTCTTATTTCCTTTGGTTGATTTCGGCGGAGGCGACGGCGGGGGGGGCGGTGGTGTCACCATTGCAACCTTGGGCGGCTCAATCTGTGTGGCGGGTTCCACCCGGATCAACTCATTCGCGGCCGGCGGCGGTGGAGTCGGCGCGAGCCCGGCAGCGGCTTCGCTTTGCCGGTTCGGTGCGACGCGGTCGCGGTAACTGGCGTATCGCGTNNTGGCCGCACGGCGCGTCGCTTCTTTGAAGAGCGGCCAGCCGGCGCCCAAGTTCAGCTCGAGCGGCGGCTCGAGCGTGAACGTCCCGGGGCCGCGCGTCACCGTGTAACTTCCGTAAAGCAACGGCATCGAGGTGATCAGGATGCGCCCGTCGGACAAACGCTCGGCGTGGATGATAGCTGTGAGATCATGCGCGCGGTCGAGCTTGAGCTCCAAACCCATGTTGAGCGTTTGCCTCATCAGCGGCAACGCTTGCGGGTCGGCCGGATAAACGTGCTCCATCAACAACTCGCCGTGATCGACGGCGTTGGTCAGCGCGACCATGCCGGAGGTGACGACGTCGTCCGGCGTAAGCACGCGCGCTTCCATGATATTGAAACGGCCGATTACGTATGGAACGAGCCCACGCACCTGCTGAAAATTGCGGATATAATTTCGGGTGAGCTCGGCGTTCGTCTTGGTCAGCTCGGTCGGGCTAAGCGCGATGTAGCGATCGTAGAGTTGCTTGGCGGTCAGGAATTCTCCGGCCGGGGCCGCGGTGAGTTCGAATCGCTTCGACGGCTCAATCTTGCGGAGTTTCTTCAAGATCCGATAGCTCTGCGGGCGTTCCGGTTGCCAGAAGATGTAAAAGCTGCCGAGCCAGGCTGCGAAAGCGAGCCCAGTCAGGAGAAGAATGGCGATCGACCAACCGAAAAGGCTGCTCTTCTTGCGCCGCGAACGTCCGTACGGCTCGTCGTAGCGAAAGTAGTCCCGGTCCATCTACGCGCGCTGGCTTAGCGAACGATTAGTTTTCAAGCAGGGCGGGCTGCTTCGAAAGAGGTCCCGCAGCCGCAAGTCCGGGCCGCATTTGGATTCTCGATGTGAAAGCCCGTGCCGGTGAGCCCGTCACGATAGTCGAGGATCGAGCCGCGCAAGTAATCCGCGCTCTCGCCATCAACGAGGAATTCGACCCCATCCTTTTCAATAATGGAATCGCCGGCTTTTTGGGCGTCGAGCGACATCTCATACTGCAGACCGGAGCAACCGCCTTTGGCAATACCGACGCGCAATCCTTTCCGCTCGGATGCGGCCTGGCCTTCGAGCAAAACACGCAGTTGTCGCACGGCGTTATCGGTCACGGTTATCATCGGTGGTACGAAATTATCGCGTCACCCCGGCAAGTCAACATGACGGGCCCTTCGGCCACCCGAAGACACGATTTTATTCGGCAATTCTGATTCCGAATCTAAATTCAAAGCCGATGAGCCGCATTCGCCTGTTACCTGAGATTCTCGCCAGTCAGGTGGCTGCCGGCGAAGTGGTGGAGCGGCCGGCCTCGGTCGTGAAGGAGCTGGTCGAAAACAGCATCGACGCGGGTGCGCGCAAGATCGAAGTGAACATCCGGCGCGGTGGCATTTCTCTCGTTCGCGTGGTGGATGACGGATGCGGCATGGATCGGGACGATGCCCTTCTTTCCCTCGAGCGCCACGCCACCAGCAAAATCCGAACGTCCGCCGATCTCGCTGCGATCGCGACGCTTGGTTTCCGCGGAGAGGCGCTGCCAAGCATCGCGAGTGTCTCGCGTTTTCGGCTTACGACGCGAGAGCCGACCGCGGTGTCCGGCACGGAGATCATCGTCGCGGGCGGCCGCATCGAAACCGTGCGCGATGGCGGCGAAGCTCCGGGAACGCAGATCGAAGTGCGCTCAATTTTTTACAATCTGCCCGCGCGCCGGAAATTCCTGCGGGCGGAAAATACCGAGAGCCGCAATATCGAGCACCAGGTTCATTTGCAGGCGATCGGCCATCCGGAAATCGCTTTCGCGTTGGTGCGCGACGACCGGATTGCGTTGCAGCTTCCGGCCGCCGCGAACCTGCTCGAACGCATCCGCGATCTGCATGGACCTGAACTGGTCGAGCGGTTACTGCCGATCGAGGAACCTTCCGCCGCCGCGAAAATTCGCATCCACGGCTTGATCGGCCAGGCGGGCGTGAGTCGCCAAACCCGCGCGCAACAACTCGTGTTCGTGAATGGCCGCGCGATCGAAAGTCCGGTGCTGACGGCGGCGCTGCGCGAGGGCTATCACACCGCGCTAATGAAAGGCCAGTTTCCGGTCACGTTTCTTTTTCTCGATCTCGATCCGGCGGCGGTGGATGTAAACGTGCACCCGGCGAAACGAGAAGTGCGCTTCCGCGATCCGGCCGGCGTGCGGGAGGCCGTGGTCGAAGCGATTCGCAAAACGCTCGAGAGCGGCCGGCGCGATTGGCAGCAGCAATTTCAGAAGCCCGTGCCGATTCCATCGGTCGCATCGCCGTTGGCACCACAACCGCAATTCGTCGAACCCGCGTTGAATTATGTCATCCCGAGCCGCGCAGAGGGCGACGGACTTCACAAGTCACCAGATGCGTGGCCCACAGAATCGGCAATCGATGTCGCGAAATCGTCGCATCAATTTCAGATCATCGGCATTCTGAACAAGCTCTACGTGCTCATGGAAAATGAGAATGGGCTCGTCCTGGTGGATCAGCACGCGGCGCACGAACGGATCCTGTTCGAAGAACTCCGCCGGCGCATGGAAGAACAAGGCGTTCCCTCGCAGCGCCTGCTTCTAGCCCAGACGTTCGAGCTCGCGCCGCGCGACGCCGAATGGGTCGAGCGCAATGCCGCCACTTTGCAAAAAATGGGGATCGGCATCGAAGCGTTTGGACAAAACGCGTTCAAGATCGACAGCCTGCCTACTTTCCTCAACGTCTCCGATCCAGTCGAGTTCATGCGCAAAGTCATCGACGGCCTCAAGAGCGCGAGTAACGGCAGTTCCGCACTGCGCCTGGGTGAAGACATGATCGCGAAAACCGTTTGTCGCCATGCCGTGAAGGCGAACGATCCGCTGCGTTATCTCGAGGTCGAAAAACTGATCAGCGACTTGCTCCAGTGCGATTTGCCCTACTGCTGTCCGCATGGCCGGCCGACCATGATCCAGATTTCACACGGTGAGCTGGAGAAAAAGTTCGGAAGAAAGGTGTAGCCGTTGCTACCGCCAATGCTTCGCGATCAACGCCTTGATCGGCTCGGTCTGTAGCCGGTAATTTTCCTGCTCGTGATGCGGACTCTCAGGGAACCATTTCCACCAGTACATTCCCGCCAGAAAAGAATACCGGTTTGATAATCCCAAGGCCGCATCCACGCATCGCTCCTGGATCTCCGCGGCATGTTCGCCTCCCATCTTGAATCCCCACGGCTCGGCTGCGGCGCGCGCGCTTTCGTTGTAGCCGATCTCGGTGAAGACAAATTGCTTGCCGCCATTTTGCTTCGAAAACCTCTCCAGC
>QHBM01000057.1:0-381 GCA_003244145.1 Chthoniobacterales bacterium | reverse complement strand
GTTCTTTTCCCAACCCGCCGCGATCTCGGCCGCGCTCGGATCGGTTGTTTTTGTGAGCGGGAAATAAGCCAGCACCCCGATGTAATCCAGCGCGTCCCAGAATTTCACCTCGGCGTATTCATTCCAATTTGCGCCGTAAGTAATCTTGCCGTGATAAACCTGCCGTACCGCCGCGATGATTTTGCGCCAGCGCTCGTCGTATTTCTGCGCGTAAGAAAACTCGAGGCCGACGCAAAGAAGCTCCGCGTGCTCGGATTCGGCCAGCGTCGCCATCTGGACGATCCACGTTTCGTATTGCGAAAAAAAACGGTCCCATTCTTCCGGAGTGACGAAATTGATTTCGCCGCGCCAGGTAAATTTCGTCCCCCAATAGGCGATGTG
>QHBM01000165.1 GCA_003244145.1 Chthoniobacterales bacterium | reverse complement strand
ACGCTGTTCACGATGCCGAGGCCGAACATGATCATCAGAACGAACGAACCACTGTAACTAATTAAGGGCAGGGGCACACCGGTGATCGGCAGCAGAGAGATGGTCATGCCGATGTTTTGAAAAATGTGCGTGAAGATGAGCGACGTTATTCCTATGACCAGCAGGAGTCCGAATTGATCACCCGCAAAAAACGCGACGAACAGGCAGGTCAATAAAAGAAGACCGAAGGCGCCGATGAGAAACATTCCGCCGACGAACCCCCATTGCTCGCCGATGGCGGAGAAGATGTAGTCGTTATGGACAGCGGTCGCGGGAAGGAAGCCCATTTCGATCTGGGTGTTGGGCGCCTTGAATCCTTTGCCAGACCATCCGCCGGAACCGATGGCGATGAGCGATTGATTGATGGCCCAGGCGGATCCTTGCTTGTCGATTTCGGGATTGATGAACGCGGTGATCCGCTCTTGCTGGTACGGTTTTAGACCGAGATTGATCGCGATGGGGATGAATGCGGCGACGATCAGCACGATGCAAATTAGATAGCGCAACGGTATACCGCCCACGAAAAGCAGAGCGAGCAGGACTGGACCCCAGATGATGGTTTCGCCCAAATCCGGTTGCATCAAAATAAGCAGACACGGCGCGCCAACGATCACACTACAGAGCAGCAACCGAAGCATCGGATGCATCTCCCGGAACTGGCTGAGAAATATCGCGAGCACCATGATGCCGGCAATGACGGCGAGCTGCGCGGGTTGAAAATTGATCGGGCCGATGTGCAGCCAACTGCGCGCCCCGTAAACTTTCGAGCCGATAAATTTCGTCAGAACCAGGAAGACCAATCCGGCGATATACATCGGCAGCGCGCCCCAGCGGACCCAACGGTAATCAATCAAGCTCGTGACCATGAAAGCGAGAAAGCCGATTGCGACCCAGTTCGCCTGCTTGCGCCAGAATTCCGAAGCAATCGTTTCTTCGCGCATGTAGGTCGCGCTGTAGATCGCGACCACACCGAAAATCGCCAGCGCCAGCATCGTCACCAGCAGCACCCAATTCAGCCCCAGTAATTTTCGCAGTAGCGGAGTCATGTTGATCTAATCGCGCGCAACGGCCACCTCGCGGAAGCGCAGCGGACTATAGCGTACGCGCGGTTTTCGTAAATCGCGTTTCGAAACGGAAACGGCAAGGCCTCAACCCAATTCGAATCCGCCCAATCTTCGAGATGAACGGGCTGAAGCCGCCAGATATCTCTTTCCGTCGTTTAAAAGTTTAGGCCGTTGGTTTTCAGCGATTTGCGGCCCGGTTTCTCAACTTGGCGACTGCTCGCACAGCTGCGAGTAAGTCTCTGTAAACACCTCATTTTCTTATGTTTGACTGTGGCAAGAAAATATTCCGCAGGTTCGCTTGTGAAGAGGCTTGTGGCCCAGTAAAATACTCTCCAGTTGGGCGTGATTTTCAAACCGAGGGAGCACTCATGGCAAAGAAAACGAAACGAAAAATCGCCCAACCGAAATTGCCGATGCAGCGGCAGCTCAATCTGCAGGACGACGGAAAGCATTTCGATCTGCGCGCGATTTTCGATCGCTTGAATCAGCGTCATTTTCGCGGACGCCTGCGCGGTTACAAAGTGATGTGGGGCCGTAAACGGAAACGACGGCCGAAAGAATATTTTATCTTCGGCACCATCCAGGAGGAAGATCGCGTCATCCGGATCAATCCTCTTCTAGATCAACCCTGGGTTCCCCTCTGGTTTCTTCAGTACGTGCTCTATCACGAAATGCTGCATTCGGTTGTGCCCGATGAAGTGCGATCCGATGGCCGGCGTCTGGTTCACACCGAACAATTCAACCGGCGTGAACGCGAATTCCCGGGCTACCGCAGGGCGCGCCGTTGGGAAGAAGAAAACCTCGCGCGTTTTCTCCGCTGAACGAATCTAGCGCCGGTCGGGTGAAGCAGCTTCGACGCTGGTCTCAAACGGCGAGAGTGTCGTTGCTACGTTCTTTTTGATGAGGTACCAAAGGGTGGTCGCGAGTAGTAGGGAGATCAACTTCGCGCGCCAATTGTTCAGGATCAGTTTCTTCATAAGTGCCTTGGAGGAGAATTTCGCCGATACGCTTGCGGAATGTTTCCGGAGTAAAGCCCCGCTCGATCCGGCGCCGGTGACAGATCGAGATCCCGCCGGTCTCTTCCGAGACGACGACTGCAATCGCGTCCGATTCCTCGGTGATGCCGAGGCCCGCCCGATGCCGCAGGCCCAGACTCCGGTCGAGAGTTTCCCTTTGGCTTACCGGAAAAATGCAGGCGGCGGCGGCGATTCGGCCATTGCGAATGATCACCCCGCCGTCATGCAGCGCGGCTTTCGGATGGAAAATGGTCAGCATGAGCTCGACGGAAAAATGGGAATCGATGATCACACCTGTCTCTTCATAAACGCGAATCGAGGTGTCGCGCTCGATCGCGATGAGCGCGCCGAACTGCTTGTTCGCGAGTTGCGTGACCGCCTCCGCGATATCGTGCACAGTCTCGCGTTTTTCACTTGTCAGGGAAAAAATGGGGTGACCGCCGAGCTCGGCCAGACCGCGCCGCAGCTCCGGCTGGAAGATGACGACGAGTGCGACGGCGAGAAAGACCGAAAAGCTGCGAATGATCCAGCCGATGACGACGAGATTCAGTAGCTGCGAGATGAGGGTCAGCGTGAGAAAGACAATCGCGAGGCCCGTCAGCACCTTGGCTCCGCGCGTTCCCTTGAAGTAGAGGTAGCCGTAATAAATCCCAACGCTCAGGAGGATGATTTCGATGAAGCTCCTCCATCGTTCGACCCAGAACTGAAGGATTTGCTGAGTCATGTCGTCGCTTCGAGAAGGGTTTCCGTGATCCGCAGAGCCGCCACGTTTTCTTTAACGTCGTGCACGCGCAGGATATTCGCGCCGCGCTCACGCAGCAATCCCGTCAGCGCAATGGTGGGCGCCAGACGATCGCGCATCTCCGTAGATCCAATCATTTTTTCGAGCGAAGATTTCCTCGATACTCCCACCGCGATCGGCCGGTCGTGCACGCGCAGCCGCGACAGATGAGCGAGCAGCGCGAGATTATGCTCCACGGTTTTGCCGAATCCGATCCCCGGATCAAACGCGATGGCCATCGAATCAATGCCGCACTCTAGGGCGCGCTCATATTGTTGTCGAAAAAAATCAACCACTTCGCTGACGACATTATCGTAGTGCGGATTTGTTTGCATCGTCTCCGGCGTCCCCTGCATGTGCATCATAATCAACGCGGCTTTTTTTTTCGCCGCCAGCTTCATCATTTCCGGATCGGCCCGCCCGCCGGTCACGTCGTTGATGATCGAAGCACCGGCTTCGAGCGCGCCGAGGGCCATGCTGGCTTTCGAAGTGTCGATCGAGATGAATGCGGAAATGGTGGCGCGCAGTTTCACGATGACGGGAAGGACGCGCGCCAGTTCTTCTTCCGCCGAGATGGATTGCGCGCCGGGACGGGTCGACTCTCCGCCCACGTCGATGATCTGCGCGCCTTCAGCGGCCATGCGTTGTCCGTGTTCGATCGCTTTCTCCGTCGAGAAAAATTCGCCGCCGTCAGAAAACGAATCCGGGGTAACATTGAGCACTCCCATGATCAGGGCATGCCGCGAGAGATCGACCGATTGGCCGGCAATTTTCCAGAGCAACCCTCCCATCGCAGGTGAGACTATCACGCCGCGAGATTTATTCGACGGCGCACGCGTCCTGAAAATTGCGCTCGTGCGATCCACACTTCGCATGAACAGTGTCGGCCTCATCCTGTGAACTCAGAAAGCCAACCGCTTCGCGAACAAATCCTGCGCCTGCTCCGCGCCCCCAAGTATCGTCCGCTCGATAACGTCGAACTCGGAAAAGCGCTCGGCCGCAAAAGCGGCGTGCGCATGAACTTGAACGCGATCCTGCGCGAACTCGAGCAGGCCGGGGAAATCGCGCGGATTCGCAAGAACCGCTACGTGCTGCCTTCGGAAGCGGATCTGGTCACCGGCACGTTGCACGTTCACCAGGCCGGCTACGCCTTTCTTCCGCGCGAGAAGCCCGGCGAACAGGACCTTTTTATCTCCGCCGAAAATACTGGAACGGCGATGCACGGAGATCGCGTCGTGGCCCGGATCACGCGCGACGAGCCACACGTTCGTGCGCGCAGCGGCCAGGGCCGGGCGGAGGGCCGCGTCATCCGGGTGCTGGAGCGCGCGCATGATTCGCTCGTCGGAACTTTGGAACAATCGAAGAATTTCTTTTACGTCGTGCCGGATGATCCGCGCATCGTCCACAACGTTTACGTCCAGGTTCCTCCGCAGCCGCCGTTGCCCAAGACGCCGAATCGCGGCGACAAAGTCGTGGTTCGTCTCGAGCCCTGGGAATCGCGCCACGTCAATCCCGAAGGACAAATCGTCGAGGTGCTCGGTCCGAGTTCCGCGCCCGGCGTGGACATGCTTTCCGTCATTCGGAAATATCATCTCCCAACGGAATTTCCGGGCGATGTGCTGGCGGAAGCGCACGAAATTCCGGAGACGGTCCGGGAGGAAATGTTCGAAGGCCGCGAGGACCTGCGAGACCAATTCATCGTCACAATCGATCCCGACGACGCGCGCGACTTTGACGACGCGATCAACGTCGAGCGTGTTCCAGGAGGCGGCTGGCGTCTCGGCGTCCACATTGCCGATGTCGCCGCCTACGTGAAACCGGGCGCCGCTCTGGATCGCGAAGCGTACAAACGCGGCAACAGCGTCTATCTCCCCGATCGCGTCATCCCGATGTTACCGGAGCGCTTGAGCAACGGCGTGTGCAGCCTGCATCCCGGAGTGAACCGGCTCACGCATTCGGTCTTCATCGAGTTTACGAAACAGGGCCGAACCAAAAGCTGCCGCTTCGCGAGAACGGTAATCCGGAGCGCGCGCCGGCTGACTTATCGCGAGGCTTACGCGCTGCTGAAGGCACCGCCTAACGACCAGTTGAGCGAGCGGCTCCACGTCGCCTGGGAGCTTGCGTCGCTCCTGCGCAAGAACCGTTTTGAGCAAGGCTCGCTCGATCTCGATTTCCCGGAAGTGAAGGTGCGACTGGACGACCAGGGCAAGCCGGTCCAGCTCGAACGCATCGAGAACGACGAGTCCCACCAACTTGTGGAGGAATTCATGCTCGCGGCCAATGAGGCGGTCGCGCGCGAGCTGAAAAATCGATCTATTCCCGTCGTTTATCGGGTCCACGAAAATCCGGAGCCCGACCGGCTGGCCGAGTACCGCGAGCTGGTCCTCAGTTACAATTACAAAGTCGGCGACCTGACCAATCGAAAGGAATTGCAACGCCTTCTAGCTTCGCTCGCTGGTAAACCGGAAGAACAGGCGCTCAAGATCGGCTTGCTGAAAAGTTTGAAGCGCGCGCGTTATGCGCCTCAGCCGCTCGGTCATTACGGACTCGCCAAAACCAATTACACCCATTTCACCAGTCCGATCCGGCGTTATGCCGACCTCGTCGTGCATCGCCAGCTCGCGGGACGAGACCGGGCGCGCGCGGACATGGGTCAGATGACCGCCATCGCCGAACACATTTCCATTACCGAACGGGTCGCGGCCGACGCCGAAATGGATTCAGTGAAAATGAAGAAGCTCGAGTTTTTCCAACGGCAACTCGAAGCGCGCGATCCTCAAGTCTTTCGGGCCGCCATCATCGACATCAAGAATTTCGGACTGCTGGTCGAGCTGCCGGACGTGTTGCTCACCGGCCTCGTTCATGTTTCATCGCTCACGGACGATTTTTACGTCTTTCATCCGGCCCAGCGCCGCTTCATCGGCCGGCAATCGCGGCGCCGATTTTCGGTGGGCGATCAGCTGCGCGTTCTCGTGGCGCGGGTGGATGTCTTCAAACGCCAGGTTGATTTTGCGATCGCCGACCAGGCTGGAGTGAAGCGGACGCGCAACGGGCGAACCCCTTCTCGCTCTCCGACCCGACGGCGCTAAAGCCGCTCCGCTCAAGCGGCTTGCCGTCCGAGGCGGCGGAAGAATTTGCTTCCACTTTGCGGGGTCACCATCCTAGACTCCACCGTTTTCGAAAATGGATAGCATTATCGAAGCGAAGGAACTTCAGATCGAGCGAAAGCGTTTTCACGTCGAGTTTCGTGAAAACGAACGGGGGCGATTTCTCCGCATCACCGAGGAAGCACACGGCCGCCGCAACACCATCATCGTTCCGAGTACCGGGGTGAGAGATTTCACGGCGGCGATCGGTGAGGTTCTTAGCGCCGGCGATCCGGCCGGCGCGTAGCAAAATTGCCGGCGAAGGGTTCGCGTCCCCACCCGTGTCTCGTTGACACCTTGGGGGCCAGAATTAGCTTTGCGTCCGTTCCGCTCCGACTGCCCGCTTTTTATTCTCTCGCATGGCCACAAAAAAGAAATCTTCTCCACGCTCATCGGCACGACGCGTTAAATCCAAACCATCTGCCCGCAAAGCGAAGACGACGCGCTTCGTGTATTTTTTCGGCGACGGCAAAGCGGACGGCGCGGGAAACATGAAGCCGCTCCTCGGCGGCAAAGGCGCGAACCTCGCGGAGATGACGCGGATCGGTTTGCCGGTGCCGCCCGGGTTCACAATCACGACTGAAGTCTGCACTTACTATTACGCGCACAAACGCACCTATCCGGCATCGCTCCAGGCCGAGATCGAAAAGAGCGTCGCCAATATGGAGCGGATCATGGGCACGAAATTTGGCGACACGGAGAAAATGCCGCTGCTCGTGGCGGTCCGCTCCGGCGCCCGCGATTCGATGCCGGGCATGATGGACACGATCCTAAATCTCGGCCTGAACGATGAGACAGTGAAGGCCCTCGTTCGGGCGACGAAGAACGAGCGGTTCGCGTGGGATTGCTATCGCCGATTCATCCAGATGTATGGCGACGTGGTCATGGGCGTGCAGAAACGCGAGGGCGAAGATCACGATCCGTTTGAATCCGTCATCGAACATTTCAAGGACGAGAAATACGGCCAGCACAACATCGACGATTCCAAACTGACCGCGTCCGATTATCAGGAAGTGGTCGTCCGCTTCAAAAAATTGGTGAAAGAACGCACCGGCCAGGCGTTCCCGAACGACCCGTGGGACCAGCTCAAGGGCGCCGCTGGCGCGGTCTTCGGTTCGTGGATGAACGATCGCGCAATCGTTTATCGCCGGAAATACAACATCCCGCAGGACTGGGGCACGGCCGTAAATGTGCAGGCGATGGTCTATGGCAACACCGGCTCGAACTCCGGTTCCGGCGTCGCCTTCACCCGCAACCCGGCAAATGGCGTGAATGAGTTTTACGGCGAATTCCTGATCGACGCCCAAGGTGAAGATGTCGTGGCCGGCGTGCGCACGCCGCAACCGGTGGTCGAGTTGAAAAAGTTGATGCCGAAATGCTACGCGGAATTGCTCAAGGTCCGCGCCACGCTCGAAAAGCATTTCAAGGATGTGCAGGACGTCGAGTTCACCATCCAGGACGGAAAACTTTTCATGCTCCAGACGCGCAACGGGAAACGGACCGCGGCCGCCGCGCTCAAGTTCTCCAT
>QHBM01000101.1 GCA_003244145.1 Chthoniobacterales bacterium | reverse complement strand
CCAGCCTTCGGCATCGGCGGGAGGATGATACCATTCCGCGTCCATGGGACTGGTGCGGAAGCGGTCGGTCGTCGAGGTGACGATAAGAATGGGCCACGACCGCGCCGGATCGAACCCGGGCGGAAAAGTGACCACGGCTTTTCCCATCGGCGAGCGCGGGTTCCCGCCTTGGGCGGCGAAGTCCTGATAATATTTTGAAACGGGGAACTGGATCTCGAGTTTCCCCCCGCCCTGGACTTGTTGTCCGGCAAGCGTGGCGCCGTAACTGAGAATCGGCAGCGAGAAAAGAACGCAGAGCAGAGACAAACGGGCGGAGCCGGCTGGTTTCATTACCCGCCAGTCAACCGTCTCGACTCAGGATTGTCGATTCCAGAGAAGCAGCCAAAGGCTCATCGGCCTTTTCGAAATGTCCTACGCCGCGGCCGCGGCGGTAGCCTTGGCCAGAGCGCGCTGATTCCAGTCGGCGCGCAAGATCTTCATCTCGGCGCTCAGGCTCAGCAGACGCGCGGAAACGCCTTTGTATTTTTTCGTGGTGCCGTTGACCGTGCGATTGACGGCGCCCTGGCTGACGAGACCCTGAAGCTTCTCATAAGCGCGCAAACGCAGCATTTCTTCGCCTCCACTGGCGGCATTTCGTTCCCTCAAATTGAGCAGGATGATCTCGAACAACGGTTTGAATTCAAACGAAGCCCTGGAAGAAAGGACCGCGACTAACTCTTCGGTAATGTTGTCGGGCGCGCGACGGGAAAAAGAAGCCCCAGATGGTTTAGACATTGAAGAGTCTAGCACAGATCCGGGATATAGCGACCGAAGCGGCGCGAAGCCGGATTCCTCAACAACTGGCCTCGGCGCGCCGCAAAATCCCATTGGACGCGGCGCGCCGATGCGAGCAAAGCCGCAGCGCTACTTCGTGCGCGTGTAGGTGATCTCCATCGACTTGGTTTCGCCCTGGCCGCGATCCTCGTAGTACTCCATGCTCATGTGAGTGCCGTCGGGCATCTTGACCAGTTCACGCACCTTGGATTTCATCCCCGGCATCGCCTCGTATTCGCCGGTGTAGGTGAATGTTTTCGCAGCGGCATCGTACGTGCCTTCGGAGAGCATGATGCCGGTGCCCATGTTATCGACCCAGCCGGAAATGAACTTCTTTTTCACATTGTCGTAGCCGTCCATCGACATGCCTTTGAAATTCATTTCCATCATTTTGCCGTCCGCTCCGGGCATCTTGAATTTGCCGGTGTAGTCGCCGGTCAAATAGCGTCCATCCATCACGGCTGTGCGCACGGCGGTGCCGGTAGACTCGCTGGGTGGAGCGCCGGGCGCCATCCACATTTTGACGGTGTAACTCCAGGTGCCGGCCATGCTTGCCAGCAGCTTGTGGTTTTCATTCAGCTTCGCCAGCTCCATCATTTGTTTCATCTCGTCCGCGCTTGGCGCGGCGCTGGTGGTTGTCGTCGTGGTGGTAGCCGGGCTAGAGGCGGTGGTCGTCGTAGCGGTGGCCGGGCTTGATTTGGTTGACGGCGTCTGCGCGAGCGCGACCGACGCAGACGCGCAAAAGACGGTCAGTAACTTTAGGGTTGTCAGGATGTTCATGAAGCGATTCTGCCGAGGCGAATCGGACAGCGTCAAGCTAAGAAAGCAAACGCGAGTGACTTGCGGCCGACAATGCGCTGGAGCCAGCGCGGCAACTCGCTAGTAAACGTCGCGCCGGTAGCGCTTCTGCGTTCTAAGGTTCGCGAAATATTCGACGGCCGCTTCCTGGCTCATCCCGCCGTGCTCCTCCGCGATGGAGCGGAGCGCGGCATCCACGTCGGGAGCCATGTACTCCGCATCACCGCAGAGATAAAGATACGAGCCCTCCTGGAGCCACGCCCAAATCTCCCGGCCCAGTTCGCGCATCCGATGTTGCACATAAATCTTCTGGGCCTGGTCGCGCGAGAAAGCCGTGTCCATTCGGGTCAACAAGCCGCTGGCGATCATTGCTTCCCATTCCTGCTCGTAATAGAAATTAAACTCCCGGCGTTGGTCACCGAAGAAGAGCCAGTTCTTGCCGGTCGCGCCCGCAGCTTCCCGCTCCTGCAAAAAAGCGCGGTAGGGCGCCAGGCCAGTGCCCACTCCGATCATGATAACGGACGCACCGGGATCGTCCGGCAGACGAAAATGTTTCGCGGTATGGACGAAGACCGGGATGCGCGTCGTCTTCTCTAGACGCTCGGACAGGAAACTGGTGCAGACGCCTTTGCGCGGCCGGCCGTAGCTCACGAATTGGACATTCGTGACCAGCAGATGCGCGGCTTCCGGATAGCGCTTGAGGCTGGAAGCGATGGAATAGAGGCGCGGCTGCAGTTTCGAAAGCAGGCCCGCGAACTCCGCCGGCGCAAATTTGTTTCGCAGTTCGGGATACTCGACCAGGAAATCAACGACGTGGCGTCCCCAGAGATAGGCATCGAGTTTTGCCTTCTGCGCCAGCTCGCAATACTCGAGGAGAAAACGCGCCTGCGTGATCCGTTCCGCGACACTTTGGACGAATTGCCTGGAAGGCGTGGTGATGGTGCGGTCGCGCAACAACGCGGCGCGCAAGGAAACGATCGCGCCGGATGAGCTGGTCACTTCCTCGTCGCCACCAAAACCAAGCAGAGCCAGGATTTCTTCAACCAACTCCGGAGCGTTCGCCGGAAACACGCCTAGCGAATCTCCCACCTCGGGCATCAGGCCGGACTGCTCGAGCGAGAATTCGTAATGGAAGCTCTCCTTTTCCGACCCGGCCCCGGTCAACCTTCGCCGGGCCACCGCAGCCGGAAATGGATTCTTGCGTGAGTAAACGATTCTTGGCGGCGCGGCCGGCGCGGTTTCGGTAAACATTTCGTTGCCTAAGCAGCAGCTAGAGAGCCAGTGATTCTGCTTGCGGCGCCCCCAGATACAACAAAAAAAGCCCGCTTCCCTCCGGCTCGTCGGCCACCTGCTTTATTTCCTGCGGGTATAGCTGATCTCCATCGTCTTCGCCTCGCCCGCGCCACGGTCCTCGTACCAATCCATGACGTGATGGTCGTTATCGACGATTTTTATCAGCTGGCGAAAATTGCATTTCACGCCCGGCATCGGCTCATACTCGCCGGTGTAGGTGAAGGTTTTCGTGGCGGCATCGTAGGTCCCCTCCGAGTTCAGGATGCAAGAGCCCATGTTGTCGATCCATGAAGTTACGAACTTCTTTTTGACGTTATCGTAGCCCTCCACCGACATGCCCCTGAAGTCCATGTCCTTCATTGTGCCGTCGGGGCCTGCTAATTTCATGACGCTGGCGAATTGGCCGACGTAAAAGCGGCCGGCCATCGCTTCATTCCGGACGGCGCTGCCGGCAGTTTGGACCGGTGCCGCGCTTGGATCGGCCGGATTCATCCACGTCTTGACGGCGAAAGTCCACGAGCCTTCCAAACCCTCCAACAGCCGGTGATTCTCGCCCGGTTTGGCAAACTGCATCATTCGCTTCATCATCTCGGCGTCGCTCGGCTGGGTCGTCGCGGCCGCGGTCGCTTTCGCCGCCGGGCTCGGACTCTGGGCGAATGTTGAAAAAGCCGGCGCGATCGCAACGATGCCGACCGTTAATGCAGTCAGCCATCGGCCGACTTGCCTTGGTGAAAATGGATTCCGATACAGAAAGCACGGGCGCGTGATCATGAGGAATCTTGTCAGATGTTCCGCTCAGGGCAAGGACGCGGCAATGCGGACCAGCAAGGCGCCCGGCAAGACACCTAGAAGAAGAATCAAGGTAGCAAGTCCGGTCAAAGAGATCTCCTGAATGAAATCCAGTTTTATCGGTAACCGGGGCGGGCTCTTCACCGGATCTTCATCGAGGAAAACGGCTTTGAGCACGATGAGATAGTAATAGAACGAAATGAGACTGCCGAAGAGCGCCAGCGCGACGAGCCAAAGCAAACCGTGGTTATCACCGGCGCGCATCGCGGCGGCAAACAGGTAGAACTTGCCGAAAAATCCAGCCAGCGGCGGTAACCCAGCCAGAGACAGCATGAAGATCGCCATGCACGCGGCGAGCAACGGCGAGCGTGTTCTCAACGCGTAAAAATGGACCAGGTCGTCGCCGCCAGTCTCGCGCCGCACCAGCGCGACTACGCCAAACGCGCCGACCAGGGTGAAGGCGTAGATGGTCGTATAAAACAAAGTCGCACCATATCCTTCGCGGCCGCCCGCGACCAGACCCAGCAGGGTATAGCCGGCATGGGCGACGGCGGAGTAGGCGAGGAGACGGCGCACGTTGGATTGAGCCAGCGCCACAAGATTTCCAAGGAGAATAGATAACGCGGCCAAAGCTGCCAACACTGGCGCCCAACCGGCAATCATCGCATGCCAGGCCGCGCTTCCCTGCGCGGGGCCGAACGCTACCAGCACGATTTTCCCCAGCACCACGAACGACGCCACCTTCGAGCCTGAGGCAATGAACGCGGCCGACGGGATCGGCGCCCCTTGATAAGCGTCCGGGGCCCAAAGATGAAAAGGTGCGGCCGCGATTTTGAACGCGAAGCCAATGAGAGTCATGACAATACCAGCCAGAAGGAGCGGCTGCACCGAAACTCCTTCGAGTTTTCCGCCGATGGCAACAAGCCCGGTCGTGCCGCACATGCCGTAGACAAGACTTAGTCCAAAAAGCGTGAAAGCGCTGGCCGTGCTGCCGAAAAGGAAATACTTCAGTCCGGCTTCCGCGGAGCGCACATCAGTTTTGTCGAAGCCGGCCATGACGTACAGGCAGAGACCGGTTAGCTCCAGCCCGATGAAAATCATCAGCAGTTCTTCGCTGCCGACGAGAAGCATGAGACCGAGCGTCGCGAGCAGCAGCAGCGCGAGATATTCGCCATGGTGACGGAAAGTGCCGTTACCGCGCGCGAGGATCACCGTGAAGAAGGCGAGTGCGAGGCAGATGATTTTGAAGAGGGAAGTCAGCGGCGTAATGACAAGCATCCCGTGAAAGAGCGTGGCCTGCGGCGGCAACATCAGCACAGCGGCGGAGGCAAAGAGGAGCCCGGCGGCGGCGACCGCGGAACAGACTCCCGAGGTCCGCTCCTTGGCCAATCCAAGAGCGAGGACCATGAGCGCCGTGACCACGATCACTGCTTCAGGTGCGGCGAGGCGAAGGAGGTCGAGATAGTTCATGGCTTCAACCACCGCATGGCTTCGACGGCGGGCAGGATACGATCGAGCAGCAATTTCGGATAAAGCCCGGCCGCGAGCGTGGCGAACATTAACAAACTCGCTCCCCATTTTTCCGCTGCGGTGATTGCAGATTGCTCGTCGAAATCAGGATCGAGCGGGACACGGCCTGGCTGCAGATGAATGGGCGAGGCCGCGTCAGAAAAGAAAGTTTTCTTCAACGCGCGCAAAGTGAATGCAGCCACCAGGACCATGCCCGCGCCGCTGATTAACACCGCGATCGGATAAGCCTTCCACGCCCCGAGCAGGATCGTGATCTCCGCCGCGAAACCGCTGAAGCCAGGGATGCCCATCGACGCCGCCGAGGCAATAACGAAGGCAAACGCAGCGAACGGCAGAACGCGGCCCAGGTTCAGGGCCGAGAGCGCGTCGAGATCGCGCGTATGAGTGCGGCGGTAAATCATCCGCCCGGCCACGGCGAAAAGCAGGGCCGCGATGACACCGTGCGAAAACATTTGCAGGACTGCTCCCCCAATCCCCAGCACGTTCGCGGTGGCGAGTCCGAGCAGCACGAAACCCATGTGGCTCACACTCGAATAGCCGATGACGAACTTGAGATCGCGTTGCCGCAACGCCACCGCCGCGGCGTAAACAATTCCAATGACGCCGAGGACCGCGATCCATTTGCTCCACATTTGGAATCCCTGCGGCAGGAGATTCATGGCGACGCGCAACGCGCCGTACGCGCCCAGTTTCATCACGATGCCGGCAAGCAGCATCGAACCGGCCGTTGGCGCGGCGGTTTCGCCGTGCTCGCTGGCATCTGGCCGTTGCACACGTGGGCGCCGACCGGTCACGTGGCCGCGCCAACGGCCGGTTC
>QHBM01000153.1 GCA_003244145.1 Chthoniobacterales bacterium | reverse complement strand
CCGATCTCGATGCGTTCTTCCGCCATGACCAGTGCGCCGTTCATGAGAGTGAAGTCGCCGACTGAGCAGGTGCCTTCGACGCCGATCGCAAACGAACAGCCGGCATAACAGGAAACATGATTGCCGAGCACGACCGCGCGCAGCTTCGTGGTGCGAAGGTGCCGAAAAATCTGGGCGCTCTCGCAATAAAATCCTTCGCCAAAAACGACGTTGGGCGGAATGGGATGCGCCCACCAATCGGCCTCCACTCGCCGTTCGCTGTTGACGTTGCTCTTGGTGGGTTCGGGAGAGCTCATCTAGGAAGGATAGTTACCGGAAGCGTAAAGTTTCGCGTAAACACCGCCTCGCGCGACCAGATCCGCGCCGTTCCCTTGTTCGACGATTCGGCCATTCTCGAGCACGACGATGCGATCGACGCGATGGATGGTCGCGAGCCGGTGCGTGACAATGAGCGTGGTGCGGCCGTGCATGAGATCTTTGATGGTTTCCATGATGGCAGCTTCCGTCGTGGGATCGAGCGCCGAAGTCGGCTCGTCCAAAAGCAAGATCGGAGCGTCTTTCAAAAACGCTCGCGCAATTCCGATGCGTTGTCGTTGGCCGACGCTGAGATGGCCGCCGCGCTCGCCGACCGCGCTGTCGTAACCATCCGGCATTTGGTTGATGAAATCGTCGGCCTGCGCGCGCCGGGCGGCTTCACGGATTTCATCGTCCGTCGCCTCCGGCCGGCCGTAGGCAATGTTCTCGCGGATGGTGGTCGAAAACAAAAGCGTATCCTGCAAAACGATGGCGATCCTGGAGCGCAACGATTTTTTGGTGATCGCGCGCAAGTCCCGTCCGTCGAGCGTGACGCTCCCTTCACTGGGATCGTAGAACCGCGGCACCAGACTCAGGAGCGTGCTCTTGCCCGCGCCCGTCCCACCGACCAGTGCCACGATTTGATTCGGCGCGACCGTGAGATCGATCTCCTGCAACACCGCCCGCTCCGGCCCGTATCCAAAGCTGACCTTTTGGAACCCAAGCGCGCCGGATGTTTGGGTGATCTCCCGGGCATCGGGAGCATCGGCAACGTCGACTTCGCGATCGAGCACTTCAAAGCAACGCCGCGCCCCGGCGGTCGCACCTTCCATGGCCCACGCGGTGTAAGTGAGCGATTCGAGCGGCTGGTACAGCATCAAGAGGTAAGCGCTGAACATGATGAGCGAACCGAGAGTGAGCGAGCCGGCAAGAACGTGAAGAGTGCCTAGATAATACATCCCGGCGGTCCCTATGACCATGAGGGTGCTGATGACGAGCGCGCTATTTACGTTCGTGAGGGTGAGGCGCAGATTGGCGTGCAAACTTTGCTGCGCCTGGAGATGAAACTGGCGCACCTCCCATTCCTCGCGACCGAAAGCGTGCACCATCCGGACCGAGCTGAGACCTTCCTGCGCCTGCGCGAGCAAGGCGCTGTCCTGTTCCTGAATCGACATCGATTCACGCCGGATGCGATGCGCAAAGAAGTAAATGGAGGCGACGATAGCCGGCACGACTGCCAGTGAGAGCAGCGTCAGTTGCCAATCGATCTGGATCATGACGCAAAAAATTCCGAGCAGCGTAACGACCGACGCGAAAATATTCGTGAAGCCCTTGTTGTAAATCGTCTGGATCGATTGCGAATCGTAGGCGACGCGGAAGCTCGAGTCGCTCGAGCGCCGCGCGTCATGATATTTCAGCGAGAGCGATTGCAGGTAGGCGTAAAGATCGGTCCGCAACTTCAAGAGCGCGTGGAGGCCGACCTTCACGAAGAGATAATTGCTGGCGAGGTTGAGCAGGCCCCAGAGGATTTGGATCGCGACGAGGCCGAGGCAAAGCAGGGGAATGAGATCGGGCGAATTGCCGAAACGCGCCTGCGGGTTTCGCGGCAGGATGTCGTCCACGATGATCTTGAACGGCCAGGGTTTGAGCAGGCTCAATGCGATCGCGCAAAGCGAAAACAGAAGCGCGACGAGCGTCTGCCCGAGGAATGGCCGGTAGTAACTAAGGGCGCGACGGTAAATCGACATTGGAATTTTTAGGATTGCGGATTGAGCATTTCCGATTGATCTACGGGCGCGGCCGAAGGGCTCAGGCTAATTCCGAAATCGAAACTTCAAAATCCCAAATCTGAGATCTTCCCATGCATCATCTTCTAGAAGTTTGGTTCGGCTGGGTCCAGAACTGGGGTTACCTCGGAATTATTCTCCTGATGGCAATGGAAAGCTCAATTTTCCCGGTGCCGAGCGAACTGGTCATTCCGCCGGCGGCGTTTCTCGCCGCCCAGGGAAAGTTGAACGTCTACGGCGTTGTCGCGGCGGGCACCTTCGGTTCGTGGCTCGGCGCCGCGGCCAGTTACTGGGTTGCACTTTGGCTCGGTCGCGCGGTGGTGGCGCGCTGGGGCCGCTACATTTTCGTTAACGAGGACAAACTCGAACGGGCCGAACGCTGGCTGCATTGCTATGAACTCGGCGGCATCTTCTTCGCCCGGCTGCTCCCGGTCATTCGCCACCTAATCTCGTTCCCGGCGGGACTGATTCGGATGGATTTCACGAAGTTCAGCCTGATGACGATCATCGGGTCGGCGATCTGGTGTTCGGTTCTGGCCTGGTTCGGCCAGACAGTCATCACCCAGGAGATGGTGGAATCGAAGAATGTGGGTGCACTGGTCACTGCCGTGAAACAGAGCCAGAATTTCCACTTCATCCTGATCGCCATTGTCGTTCTGACGCTCCTCTACTTTGTCGTGATGCGATTGACGGCCCGGCCCCAACGGAGCTGAGGCACCTCATTGTTTAGAAATCTGACACTTGTGTCAGGCGTTTCCGCTTTCTGAGGAACGTCGGCGCGCTGGAAAAGGACGCGCGCGAGGTGAGGAAACTCAATCGGCTTGATGGCACCCGAATTGCTCAACAAATGGCACAACCTCTATGAAAAAGAACAGCCAGATTCTCAGCCCACGTAAACTCTCCCTCGGTGATCTCATTCTCGCAGTGAGCTCATGCACCAAAAACACCAAGGAAACTGTTGCCGCCGTTGCCGACCTGCTCGGCAGTGGTCAGGTCCGCGTGGAAAGCAACGGCCGGTTTACCCGCGCCCGCGTTTGCTAGTCGCGAGTTCATAAAAAGCTTTTAGAAGCGTCGCTTTGGCGGTTGATCCGCGGAAGCGGCGCTTTTTGCGTACAAAACGCTTTCGGTTTTCAGCCGCGCTTTTATGTTCGCCCGGTGATCGAACGTTATTCCCGGCCGGCAATGCGTCAGCTTTGGTCGGACCAGCGCAAATTTGAAATCTGGCTGGAGATTGAAACCCTGGCGTGCGAAACCATGGCCGAGCTGGACCAGATTCCCAAGGCCGATGCCGCCGAGATTCGGAAGCGCGCCCGATTTTCCATTCCCGAGATCGCCGAGATCGAGAAGCGGACGAACCACGACGTCATCGCCTTTCTCGAGAACGTCGCCGCGTCGGTCGGCCCGGCCGCGCGCTGGATGCACCAGGGCCTGACCTCATCCGACATTCTCGATACGACGCTGGCGGTCCAGCTAACGGAAGCGGCCGGCATCTTGGCCGAAGACTTGGCGAAGCTGCGAACAACGGTCGCGGCCCAGGCGCGCCGTTTCAAAATGACGCCAATGATCGGCCGCAGCCATGGGATTCATGCGGAACCGGTCACGTTCGGTTTGAAACTGGCGCTGATGTTCGATGAATTTGGGCGGGCCGAAGAACGATTGGCGCAAACGAAGGAACGGATTCGTGTTGGGAAACTGAGCGGAGCGGTCGGCACGCATGCGCATTTGGATCCGGCGATCGAGCGCACCGTCTGCGAAAAGCTCGGGCTGAAGCCGGCAAACATTTCGACTCAAATCATCCAGCGCGACCGGCACGCGGAATTTTGCACGACCCTGGCGCTCATCGCCTCGAGCATCGATCGCTGGGCGACGGAGTTCCGTCATTTGCAGCGGACGGAAGTTCTCGAAGTGGAAGAGTTCTTTGCCGAAGGGCAGAAGGGCAGCTCGGCCATGCCGCACAAACGCAATCCGATCACGGGCGAACGGCTGAGCGGTTTGGCGCGGGTGCTTCGCGGGAATGCGGTCGTGGCCCTCGAAAACGTCGCGCTCTGGCACGAGCGGGACATCAGCCACTCCAGCGCCGAACGCATCATTCTGCCCGATTCCTGCACGCTGCTCGATTACATGCTGACAAAGCTCAACGAGCTGGTTGAAGGGTTACAGGTTTATCCCGAGCGCATGCAACGGAACCTCGATCTGAGCAAAGGGCTCTATTTCAGCCAGTCTATTCTGCTCGCGTTGACCCGGGCGGGGGCCGAGCGGAAAAACGCCTACGAAGCGGTGCAACGCGCAGCGATGAAGACGTGGAATGGCGATGGGTCGTTTGCCGAAAACGCGAAACGCGAGCCGGAGATCACCGCGCGCCTTTCGGAATCGGAGATCGACGCGCTTTGTTCGCTCGAAGTTCATCTGCGGTACGTGGATGACACGTTTCGCGCAGTCGGTTTGGATTAACCGGCGGTCGAATTCAAAACAAACTCGGCGATTCGCGCAGAGGAATCGAGACGCACTTCGACGGTCTCAAATTCTGTCCCGCTCGGGCCGCGCGATTGAGGATCGAGCGAGACGCGGACGCGACTTCCCTCGGGTTGCAGAATAAGCTGGGCCACTTCGAATTGGTCGGACAACTCGACGCCGGCGACCTTGAACTTCGCCACCAACTGCATCGTCATGGCCGCGCCCATCTTGGCCGTGACCTCGATGGCGTTTTCGTTCACCAGCGCAAGATCATTAATCGCGAAGCCGTTGTGAGCGTGAATCAGGTTGGCTTGCCGCCGCGTCGGCACTACGCGCATGGTCTTGATCAATCCTCGCGGATCGAGTTCGACCGATCCGATCTCGAATCCGGCCAGCAGATTCTCGCCGGCGGTACCTGAAGACGATGTCAGCGATAAAGTCGATGCCGTCGGTTTGGCGCGAATCGTGTCGATCTGCAGGCGCGGGGTGAGCTGGACTGAAATTACTTCCATGCCGAGGCCGAGCATGACGGCGCTGCCGTTCGCGGTCGCGAGCCTGGCGGGTGCCGCGGGGCGCGGAGGTGCTGGAGGAACATCATAGAGCGCCGGTTCCGCGGGACGAATTTCTCGCGGCACTGGCGGCACGGGCATCGTCTCCACTTTTGGAATCGGCAACGGCGGTGGGACAACTGTCACAACGGGAGTGGGCGCGATCTCCTTTTGTACGTCCGTCTTGACCGGTTTCCGGCCATTTTCTTGACGTTTTGGATCCGAGATCGCTGGAGCCGCAGATGCTGCGCTTTCTTTCTTGCGGGAAATCGAGAGCGTGCCTTTCGCGAGCGTCTCCATCACGAGCGCCACCAGCGCGTCGGACAAGAACGGCTTCGCGATCGTCGCGACCACGTTTTCGTATTTCTCCGCGGTCGCCAGCATTTCCGGCACATGTCCGGACATCATCACAATCGGAATCCGCGCGGTCGCTTCGTTCGCAAGCAATCGCGCGCAAACCTGGTCGCCCGGCAAATCGGGCAGGCTGTAATCGAGCAGGACCAGATCGGGCATCGTCACCTCCGCGCGCCTCACGCCTTCGCTTCCGGTGAAGGCAGTGACAATTTGCAAAGTGGGATCCGCGGTGGCCAACGCGTCTTCCACGAAGATCAACAGCATCTCGGTGTCGTCGATGACGACGATCTTTTTCCCGGTGGCCGCGGGCGCCTTGGTCGCTTCGGCGACGCTCGGCACGGGAACAGACGGCTTCGGTTCCTCCGCCTTCGCTCGGCTCTTGCGGAGCGCTTCCAGAAAAACGTGTGGCCAGGAGCCCTGGATCGTTCGCGGAGCATCAATCGGCCGCGGGATTTCTTCGACGCGCGCATTTTCCCAACGCATCATTTCATGCAACGCGCTCATGCCGCTCGAGTGCGCCGCAAACGCATGACAGATTTGACCATTGAAAAAATGGATCTCGCCCGTCCGTTGATTCGCTGCGCTGATTTTCAGAACCGATGTCGCCGTGTTCAGGCATTGCAGCGGAATGAGATCGCGCAGGTTCAAATCGCGCAGCGTGCCGCGCGAATCGCCGGATGCGGTTTTAGTCCAAGGCCCCAATAACGCCTGGACCGCGGCGCCAAAATCCGCGAGCTCAAAAGGCTTCTCTACAAAGTGAATCGCGTTCGGCCCGTAACGCTCAACGGCGAGTTCGCGCGGAATGCCTGAGACAATCGCGAGGAGCCGCGCGTCCGGATGGGCCATGCGCATTCGCTCGAGGAATTCGGGCGCGTCGGACCGTGGCGGATCGAAATCAATGATGAAAAGTTGCGGCGACATTTCCGCCGCGGCCGCTTCGGCGTGAGCCAGCGATTCCACCGCGCGGATGCGATGCCGCGGAGCAAACTTCTTCAGCGCGGACGTAATCGCCGCGGACAGCGCGTCGTACTCTTCGACAAGAAGAACGCTAGGCGCTATCCCGGCAGGAGATTCGAGGGATGCAGGCACGGCGGAAGCGACGGAGAGATGCGAGGATAGAAGGAGCGTTGCGCATGTCAAAGCAAAGCAAGCGCAAGTTGCGTGCCTCCGCCCCGTCAGCCGCGGATTTGACCCTACTCGAATCTCAAGGCGTCGATCGGATCGAGCGCTGCCGCCCGCCACGCCGGGTAAAATCCGAACCCGATGCCGATGGCCGAGCAAACGACCAAACCTGCAATGGCCCAGCCAAAGGGGAAAATCAGATCGGCCTGGAGCCACATGGCGAGCAGGTCGCCTCCCACCACGCCCAGGATGATCCCGAGAATCCCGCCGGCCTCCGAAATGAAAACCGCCTCGGTCAAAAACTGACGCAGAATATCGCGGCTGCGCGCGCCGATCGATTTGCGGATCCCGATTTCCTTTGTCCGCTCCGTCACGCTCACGAGCATGATGTTCATGATCCCGATGCCCGCCGCGATGAGTGCGATCAAGCTGATGACGAACGCGCCGATTCGGACGATGCCGGCAATCGAAGTAAACGCGCTCTTAAGCGAGTCGTTGGAGTAAATGTCGAAATCATTTTCCTGCTCGGCCCGCAATCCGCGGGCGATCCGCATCGCGCCGATCGCGCGGTCGAAAGTGGCGTTGTAATTTTCCTGCGAAAACGACTGCGTCGCGATATTCACGGTGCGATTCGCTTCGCCGAAGTTTTCAAAAAATCGCGTGATGGGCACGACACAGATGTCGTCCTGGCTTTGCCCGAAAGCGGTTCCCTTCGCCTTGAGACCGCCGATGACGGTGAACGTCTGGCCGTTCAACTTCATGACTTTTCCGATCGGCGATTCGTGCGGGAACAGCCGGTTCTCGATTGTCTTGCCGATCACCACGACACGCCGCGCCAGCGCGACATCTTCGTCGTTGATGTTACGGCCGTAGGCGAGTGTGTAAGAATTCGCGGTGAGGAAGCTGCTATTCGAGCCGGCCACAGTCAGGCTCGGTGTGGTCTTGAGGCCGTTGTAAACGGCTTGACCTTTGAAATCGAAACTCTTGAGGCAAATCTCACGCGCATAGCCCTCCATCAATTGGTGGTAATGCAAGGCCTGCCTGTAGGAGACGTTGTGACGGTTCTCGTACTTTTTCTGGTTGCGGCCGCCGGCGTTCACGTTCACCGGATATTTTGCGAACTGAAAAATATTCGCGCCAAGAAAACTGATTCCGCTTTCGATGGAAGCCTGGAGCGCGCCGATCGCCGTCATGACCGAGATGACGGAAAACACGCCGATAGTGATTCCCGTCATGGTCAAGGCCGAGCGAAGCTTGTTCGCTCCGAGCGAGGTCAAGGCCATGGCAATGATTTCGCGAAAACGCATAAATTCAAATATCGTGCTGTAGTCGCGGCGCTCTGTCGCCGCGTTTCGTTTCGCCCCGACAGAGCGGGGCGGCTACAGCTTGGTCATTCATAACGCAATGCCGTGACCGGATCGAGCCGTGAGGCGGACCAGGCCGGCGCGAACCCGGAGACCAAACCGGTCATGACGGAAACAATCATGCTCGTGACGACCAATCCGACCGAGAACTGGATCGGGAACGACGGGAAAGCTGCCCTTGTCCCCATGCACACGACGTAGGCGATCAGCAATCCAATCAATCCTCCGACCAGGCAAAGCGCGGTCGATTCGATGAGAAATTGCAGCAGGATGGTCCGGCGCCGCGCCCCGAGCGCCTTGCGCGTCCCGATCTCTTTCGTGCGCTCTTTCACGCTGACGAAAGTGATGTTCATGATCCCGATCGCGCCGACAAAAAGCGAGAGCCCGGTAATGAACAATCCCGCGACCGCGATCGAATTCTTGACCGGATCGAGCGTGCTCTTGAAGGCCTGTTGCTCGTTAATGGCGAAATCATTCGCCTTTTCCGGCGGCAACGCGCGCACGCGCCGCATGTAACCGATCAGTTCGTCCTTCGCTTCGGCGAGCTTGGTCTTATCCTTCACTTTTACCCGGATTTCCGATTCGCTTTTGGCGGTGAAGTACCGCTTGAAGGACGTAAGCGGGATCGCGACCATCGAGTCCCAGCTGAACAATCCCAGGAACGTTCCCTGGCGCGTGTTCACTCCGATCACCTTGAAAGGGTGGCCGTTGATCAGGACCGACTTATTGATCGGATCGTCTGACGGAAAAAGCGCGTCCGCGATGTCGTAGCCGATCACTACCACGTCCGTGCCGCCTCGCGATTCGAGCTCGTTGAAGAAGCGGCCTTTCGCGCAATCCACGGTCGAGATCGCGGTGAAATCCGAGGTGGTGCCGAGGATGTAAACATTGTTCACGACGTTCTCGCCATTCTTGACGGTGCGGAACCAACTTGCCGCCGGCACCGCGAGAAGGAGGTTCGATTTCTCGTTGGCGCCGATCATGCGGTTGAGCGTCTCCGCATATTCGGTCTGGATTTTTTTCCGGCTGCGAAAGTTCCACCAGTCATCGCGCCGGATCCAGGGTTGCTGGTCCACGTAAAGCACGTCATCGCCCAGCACCGCCATGCTTTGATCGAACCCGATCTGGATTCCGGTAATCGCCGTTCCCATGAGCGTGACGGCGACGATGCCAATGATCACGCCGAGCGCGGTCAGCATCGAGCGGGTCTTGTTCGCGCGCATCTGCGCCGCGGCGATCTTCCAGCTTTCAGTCAGTTCGTAAATGAAGCGTTTCAATTGAAGGAGTCGTTAGGTGAAGGCGAGCGTTTGCAGCTCCGTCGCCGCCGAAGTTGCATCGCTTTCGATCAAGCCATCTCGCAAGTGGACGGTGCGGCGCGCGTGCCGGGCGATATCCGCTTCGTGCGTGACCAGGATGATCGTGTGGCCCGCCTGATATAAATTTTCGAGCAGCGCCATGATTTCCTCGCCGGTCTTGGAATCGAGGTTACCAGTCGGCTCGTCTGCCAGGATGATCGAAGGATTGTTGACGAGGGCGCGCGCGATCGCCACCCGCTGGCGTTGGCCGCCGGACAACTCGTTAGGCTTGTGATGCAGACGCTCGCCCAGTCCGACATCACGCAAGGTTTGCGCCGCCCGCTCTTCGCGTGTTTCGGGATCGACGCCGGCGTAAATCAGGGGCAGCTCGACGTTGCGCAGGCTGGTGGAGCGGGGTAGGAGATTGAAGGTTTGGAAAACGAAACCGATTTCCCGGTTCCGGATCGCCGCCAGCTCGTCGTCATCCATCGACGAGACATCTTTGCCATTGAATTCATAACGACCGGAGCTCGGCGTATCCAAACAGCCGAGCATGTTCATGAGCGTGGATTTGCCGCTTCCGCTCGGGCCCATGATGGCGAGATATTCGTTGCGATGAATCTGGAGAGTGACGCCGCGCAACGCATGGACGGTCTCCTCGCCCATGACGTAATGCTTGGTGATATTCTCGATGTCGATGACGATCGGGCCACGCGGCCGCATCGTATCCGTGTTTAGCATAATCCTGGGAAAGTCGAAACGCAGGGAAACGGACGGCGCACTACCGATGCGCTACTTCGTCGTCGTTTCCTTATCGATAACAACCTTCGCTCCATCTTTTAATTTCCGGCTGATGGCGCTGTAGCTTCCCGAGATCACTTCATCGCCCACCTTGATCCCGGTTTTGATTTCCATCGAGGTGTCGTCGGCGATTCCCGTGGTCACTTTTATCATTTCCGCTTTATCGCCTTTTTTGACGAAGACCACTTTCAAAAGTTTGTCGCGTTCGCTTTTGGCGGTCTGCTTTTCCTGCCGCTCATTGGTCACTTCCGCGTTGTTGTCGCCCTGGTCGCGCGCGGCGATTTTCTGTTTTCGCTTCTCGATTTCCTCGGGGCTGAGATTGCTGTCGCCGGTGCGAATCGTCACGCTTTGCATCGGCACGGCCACGGCGTCCTTTACCTGGTTGGTCTCGACTTCGGCGGTGCAACTCAGGCTGGGACGAAGCGCGACGTCGTGGTCTTCGATCCGAATTTTGACTTCGAAATTCGTTACTTCTTCCTGGGTCCCGGCGCCGGTGGTTTTGCCGGTGTTGGCGATTTGCTGGACTGTGCCCTTGAACTTCCGCTCGGTGTAGGCGTCGATCGTGATGCTCGCCTTCTGGCCCACCTTCACGTTGACGACGTCGTTCTCGTTCACATCGATGCGCGCTTCCATGTGACCGAGGTCGGCTACGCGCATGACTTCGGTGCCGGCGAATTGATTCGTGGCGACGACGCGTTCACCGAGCTTGCTGTTGAGCATGGTGATTGTGCCATCGATCGGCGAGTAGATGGTCGTTTTCGAAAGCTGATCGCGCGCCTGGCTGGAACCCGCTTCCGCGCGCTCGATTTCGTGCACCGAACTTTCAAAGGTTGATTTCGCGACGTCGCGCGCGGTCTGGGCCACGGAGAACTCCGATTCGGAAATCATCTTTTTCGCGAACAAATCCTGAGCCCGCTTCAGATCCAGCTCGGTCTTGGCCAGGCTGGCCTTTTGCTGCAAATTGATCGCCTTCGCGGTGCTGATGGACGCTTCCTGCTGTTCGACCAGGGCTTTGTAAGAGTCGGGTTTGATCTTGAGCAATAGGTCGCCCTTCTTGACCACCATGCCGTCCACAACGGGAAGCTCGATAATTTCACCAGCCACTTCGGGCGAAATCTTTACTTCGACTTCCGGCTGTACTTTCCCGGTCGCCGAAACGATTTGCACGATGGTTTTCTTCACCGCTTTTTCAATGGTCACCGGAATCGGTTTCTCGCGCTTCCCGAGGATCGTGGAAACAATGATCCAGAGCACGATAAGGCCGATCGATCCAAAGATGATGTAGCGCTTCTTGCGGGAGCGCTTTTTCTTGGGCGGAGCGGCAGTCGTGGCGGCTTGATGCATTTTTTTCAGGGGGGATTTTGTGGCGGCGAACGGAATAGCGGCTTGTTGGACCATTTCAAAGGAAATCCCGTTCACTCGAGGTTTTGGGAGCCTAAGTAACGCCCGCCAATATGGCAGCTATTGACGCTCATTTTCAATGAGATGCAACTACGAGCTCTCGCGGATTCAAATTATTGCGTGGCCAGGCTCATCTGGCGAACGAACCGACAGCCGTGCGTGAATGCGCTCGATCGCCCAGGTGGCGTGTTCGGCGATGAGCGGTTCAGGATCCACAGCCGCGGTTTCCAGTGCGGACAGATCGGCGTGATTCCCCACGTTGCCGAGAGCCACGCAAACGTTCCGCAAAAATCCGCGCCGCTTGATTCGCTTGATCGGCGAGCGGCGGAAGAGCTCCCGGAACTTCGCGTCATCCAATGCGAGGTAATCTCGCAACGTCATCGTGGTCGCCGGGCCAGCGGCAAAGGATGCTTCTCGTGAAACAGAGGCGAAGCGATTCCACGGACAGGCGTCCAGGCAATCGTCGCAGCCGTAAATCCGATCGCCAATCAGCGGCCGCAGTTCCAGTGGGATCGAGCCTTTGAGTTCGATCGTCAGGTAGGAAATGCAGCGGCGCGCGTCGAGCCGGTGCGGCTCGGTGATGGCGCCGGTCGGACACGCGGTGATGCAACGCTGACAGCTTCCGCACCGCGCCGGTTGCGGCGCATCGGGTGGTAACGCGAGCGTGGTGAGAATCTCCGCCAGGAAAAACCAGGTCCCGAGTTTTGGATCGATCAACATCGTGCTCTTGCCGTGCCAGCCGATGCCGGCTTCCGCGGCATGATCGCGTTCGAGGACGGGACCTGTGTCGACGTAACATTTCTGAATGCCACCGTGCTCGATGAGAAACGCATCGAGCTGCTCCAGTTTGGTCAGCATCACCTCATGGTAATCGTCGCCCCACGCATAGCGCGCGATCCTTCCTGTTGCCGGGCTCGCCGTCTGTTCGCCTTGCCAATAATTCAGCGCCACGACGATCACCGAGCGCGCCCCAGGCAGAACTTGCTGTGGATCGCACCGCTTTTCTTCTCCGCGCGCCATCCAATCCATTTCTCCCGCCGCTCCTTCGCGCAGCCATGCTCGAAATTCTTCGCCGTGTCGGGGCGCATCGGCGGTCGCGATTCGACACAAATCGAACCCAAGCACTCGAGCCCGATCGACGATCTCCACCTTTAGCTCCGCGCCAGTGCGCTCTCGCAGCGGATCTAATATTTGGAACGTCGCGATCACAGCTGCCCGATGCTCTTTAGAATGGCATCCGCCACTTCGTCGTGGCTGACGCTCGACGTGTCGATTCGAACGTCGGCGACCCCACGGTAAAGCGGCTCGCGCACCCGCAACAATTCCACCATGGTCGCGCGCGGATTTTCCGTCTGCAAGAGCGGCCGGGTGGCGCGCCGGGAAATCCTGCGGAAAAGCGTCTCTTCGTCGGCCTCGAGGCATACCACTCGTCCGAGCGCGCGTAATTTTTTCACATTCTCCCCGCGCAGCACGATGCCGCCGCCCGTGACCACAATCGCAGGCGCGCCGTCCGCCAACTGCGCGAGCGCCTCCGTTTCCGCGTCGCGAAATTTTTCCTCGCCGAACTTTGCGAAAATCTCGGAGACCGGTAAACCAAAACGCGTCGAGACCATTTCATCGGTGTCGAAACGCGGGAGTCCCGTGAGCCGCGCCAGCACTCTGCCGGTCGACGATTTGCCGGTTCCCATAAATCCGATGAGCACGATGGATTGGCCGGACATTCAAAAAGAGCTTTGCACGCAATGCTGTTGTGGGGAATTGATGAAAATCCATATGCCAAAATCAAAATCTTCCGCGTCGTTGGTGGCCATCATCATGGGGAGCAAATCGGATTGGGAAACGATGCGCCATTCCGTGGAGATGCTCGAAGTGCTGGGCGTGCCTAACGAGGCTCATGTTCTTTCCGCGCATCGCACGCCGGAAGCGACCACGGACCTTGCGCACCACGCCGCCGAGCGCGGCATCCGCGTCATCATCGCCGCAGCCGGTGGCGCCGCCCATTTGGCCGGAGTGATCGCCGCGCACACGTGGATCCCGGTGCTCGGAGTTCCGATGACATCGGCGCTCAATGGATTGGATTCGCTGCTCTCGATTGCGCAAATGCCCGCAGGGATTCCGGTCGGAACGCTGGCCATCGGCAAGGCCGGTGCGAAAAACGCAGCGTTGCTAGCAGCCAGCATTATCGGACTCAGCGACGAAAAAGTGCGCGGGAAACTTCTGGCCTTTCGAAAAAAACAGACGGCCGAGGTGCTCGCTCAGCGGGTTCCATGACAGAGGTTCTTCCTTCGCGCACGCCGGGTGAGCGCGCGAAGGCCGTGGCCAGGGCGGTGGAGTTGTTGCGCAGCGGCGAGACCGTTGCGTTGCCCACGGAAACCGTTTACGGACTCGCGGCGGACGCGCTTAGGAGCGAGGCCGTTGTCAAAATTTTCGAATCGAAGGACCGGCCGCGCTTCGATCCGCTCATCGTTCACTTGCCTGATTGCGGATGGATCGAACGCGTGGCCCGGCTCGATCCTGACGCGCGCGGTTTGGTCGAGAGATTGATTGGCGAGTTCTGGCCCGGGCCGTTCACGGTTGTCCTTCCGCGGCGCGAAATTGTTCCCGACATCGTCACCGCCGGCCTGGAGACGGTGGCGGTGCGAATCAGCGCGCATCCGGTCTTCGGGGAAATCATTCGCGAGTTTGGTTCTCCGCTGGCGGCGCCGAGCGCGAACCGATTTGGCCGCGTCAGCCCGACGACCGCGCAGCATGTGTTAGATGAGTTGGAGGGACGAATTCCGCTTATTGTCGATGCGGGATCGGCGCTGCACGGAATCGAATCGACCATCGTCGCGGTGCGAAATGGGCGGATGGAATTGTTGCGACGCGGACCGATCACGACAGAACAACTCGCGGCCTTCGGCGAAGTAGTTTTCGCGGAAGCTGCGCAGCGTCCGGAAGCACCCGGCCAACTTCCGTCACATTACGCGCCATCGACTTCGCTGGTTCTGGTGGACGATGCATCAAGATTCGCCGTGCCCGCTAATAAACGATGCGGCCTGCTCACGTGGCGTTCCGAGACGAGAGAGCAATTTGCGGAAATCAGGCAGTTGAGTTCGAGCCAGGACCTGCGGGAGGCGGCGGCAAATCTATTTCGGTATCTGCGCGAACTGGACCAGTTGAATCTCGATCTCATCGTCGCCGAAAAATTGCCGGATGAAGGTTTGGGTGCGGCAATCATGGATCGCCTTCGCCGCGCCGCAGGTAGGGGCGATTGACCTCA
>QHBM01000173.1 GCA_003244145.1 Chthoniobacterales bacterium | reverse complement strand
CAAAAAACCGGCGCCACCTCTCCAGCCAGTCTCAAATCGCTCCCAGAACTTCGTTTTGTCCAGCGCCGAAGCGAGACGATCCAGCAAAGCTTCGCCCAAAGGCGCATCCTCGCCGGAGAAAAATGCGCGCCCCGTGCGCGTCAAGATCACACCGCGCGCGGATGAAACATTGAAGCGGCTGCGAGCTTCTTTCTCGTCGCGGGCGAGAACAACCACCGCCCGGCTTCCCATATGTTTTTCTTCAATAATGGCGCGCCCCACGCCGGCTCGCCGGTAGTATGTAAACGCGTCATCGGGATGCTCCAGGAGATTTTCCTTCTGGCTCGTTTCTGACGGCGACATCGTCGGTGGTAAATACATGATCCAACGCGGATCCGCACAGAATCGACTCATCACCTCGATCGCGGCCGCAGCATTTTCAGCCGGGATCGTGATGGCGGGACCAAATCGCGTGACGATTCGGCGCTTCCCCGAAACCTCGGCATAATCCAGGACATCGTCCGACAGCTGCTGCGCCGTCGCTTCATTTTCAGGAGCCGATAGCGGGCGAACGGGGTCCACGTACGTCTGCAGCGCGGGAACGTCAGCGAGTTCGAGTTCGGGGTAGCGCAATGCTGTGAGCCTTCCGCCGTATACGCAGCCAGTGTCGATACAAATCGTTTTGTTGAGCCACTCGGCCTTAGGAACCGGAGTGTGCCCATATACAACGGTCGCGGCACCTCGGTATTCGGATGCCCAGTTGTACCGAACTGGAAGACCGTATTCGTCTGTCTCACCCGTCGTCTCGCCGTAAAGGGCGAACTCACGCACCTCGCGGGAGCCGCGTCCTTGCATCTCGGCTCTCAAGCCAGCGTGGGCAACAACGAGCTTACCGTCGTCTAGCCAATAATGGCTCACCAGCTCATCAATAAACTTCCGCGCTTCCGGCACGAAGACGGCGCGCTCTTGTTCGGGGAGGGCATCAAACTGCGCTAGCGTCGTCTCTAGGCCATGCGATACCTTGACATTTTTTCCATCGATCTTTCGACCAAGTTTCATCTCATGATTTCCGGGGACGCACAATGCCGTTCCGGCAGAAACCATCTCCATAACGAGACGCAGGACGCCGACAACATCGGGACCACGATCCACAAGGTCTCCAAGAAACACGGCTCGTCGGCCTTCGTTGTGCCTCCAAGCAGAATCGCCGTTCCGTGAGTACCCGAGCTTCTTGAGCAATGTCTCAAGCTCTTCACGGCAACCATGAACGTCGCCAATAATATCGAACGGTCCGTGATCTCCTCTCTTATCGTTGTAGAGCGGCTCTCGCACGATCTGGACATCGCCCTCTAAATCGCGTTCGTTCAGTACATAAACTGCTCGATAACCTTCTCGGCGCAATCCTTTGAGTGACTTGCGCAACATTTGAGCGTGATTGTAGACTACCCGAGCACCAAAGTTGCGATTGGTGCGCGAGCTATTGCGTTCCGAACAAAGATCGGGATCAACATCAAGGACAATGGCGACCGGCAGGGCGTGGAATTTCCTTGCGAGTTCGATCCCCTTCGCGCGATCATCGTTGCGCAAATTAGTCGCGTCGACGACGGTGAGGCGCCGCGCCGCTAGCCGTTTGGCCGTGATGGTGTAGAGGACGTCAAAAGCAGCGCCACTCGCACTCTGGTCAGTCTCGTCATCAGCCACGAGCGCCCGGCAACGATCCGACGACACGACTTCGGTTTCAAGGAAATGTTTAAGCGCGAATGTGGATTTTCCAGATCCAGAAGCGCCGATCAAGACGACCAGCGAGAAGTCGGGAATGGCTATGCGCATTCGAAGACCGCCATCTGCGTTGGGGAGCCCACGGCCGCGTCAACATCCCCAATGGGCGCAAAGCGCACATTGTATCCGCTCAGCACCGCAACGCGATTCGCCCAACCGGCGAATTGCGCTTGACTCCATTCAAATCGATGATCCGTGTGCCGAACCTTACCAGCGGGAAGCCTCGGGAACAACACATTATATTCAGCATTTGGCGTGGTAACGAGCACGATCTTGGGTTTGATTTCTCCAAACACAATGCGCTCAAGGCTTTCCAGGCGGCCTGCGTCGATGTGCTCTATAACCTCAAGAAAAGCAATCGCCTCCACGCCTCGCAAACGCTCGTCCCAGTACAAGATCGATGACTGAAATAGCTCGATCCGTTCGCGAAGGCTTATTTGCATTTGAACGCGAGAAAGTCGCGACCTTGCGCGATCGAGTTCGCGAACCGAAACATCGACGCCAATTAGGCGTTTTATCTGACTATCACGAGCAAGCTCGGCTAGCAAATCGCCCTCACC
This sequence comes from Chthoniobacterales bacterium, assembly GCA_003244145.1. Lineage (GTDB taxonomy): Bacteria > Verrucomicrobiota > Verrucomicrobiia > Chthoniobacterales > UBA10450 > AV80. The sequence goes on along the minus strand of QHBM01000173.1, from coordinate 1,732 downwards.
GCAGCCGATATCTGCCACAGACTGAACGCCGGCTTCACGGATAACTGCGGCAACCGCTCCAAGGCGGCGTTCTTGGAGGCGCAGAGGTCGCTCCAACGCCTCTTCCCGCTCGACGCGACCTTCAGCGCTTGCAGTGCTGGCCACCAAGTCATCGAGCTCGACAAGGCGGGCAACTGCGGCACGAGCTAGATCGGGCGCACGCTTTAGGTAACGCTTTGTGATAAGTTCGCGCTCTGGATGGTTCGGTAGCCACTCCTGGCCAAATCGAAAAAGTTTCTCGACTTCCGCATCACCAACCCAGTAGTGCTTATCGCCATCGAGGACTGGCACAAGCACATAAACATGCGTCAAGATTTTTTGCACCGTCGTTGTTGCGGAAAGCGTCAGCGACACGTACGTCTTGGAAACCGAGTCATCTGACGCGCTCACCGACGCGACGGCCACGTCATACCCCAACGGCGCAAATAGCCTGGCCGGAAAGTCGTCGAGTGCGAATCGAAGTGGAGAAATGAGCGAGCTTAAGTGCATCTCTCGCGCGGCTAGGTCCGGGTTTTCTGAGCGCCCGCCGAGCGCTGCCCCGAGCACGCGCGCAATTGCAACAGACAAGAACGAAGATGCCGCGTAAGGACGATCGTTAACATAAGCATCGACAAGCCCGCCACTCTCAGTCGCCGTAACGCGTCCACGAACCAACCCAATTGGGTCGATGTCCAGCAACATGGCTGCGGTGCATCGCCCCTGGTCCGCCTCCGGATAGAAAACCTGCGCATTTCCAAACGGCAACGAGAACGATTGCAAGCGATCAGGATGCTTTCGGAGGAGAAAACCGAGATCGCGAGCAGGCGAAGTGGTAGACGTCAAGGTTAGCAACATAGGACGGACATTATATCTTGATACGCCTAAACGTCCCTGCGGGAAGATCTAAACCAAAATAGGCCTCTAGATGGCTTCTTTACTAGGCGGTAGGCTTGTGCGTCCGATGAACCATTTACGAAACTGCGTGGTGGCCGACCAGGGCTCATTGGGACACTTCTAACGGGAGTTTTTCCGTGACGTTCAGTGATTCCGGATTCGACAACCGCTCTCGTCCCCGTAATGGCTGCAGACTCGAAAGGCACCGCAGTCTTCGAAATCGATTCGGTACAGCGAACACGGTATGCTTTCCAGAGCTTGCGCATATTGCGTTGCACTTACGTGCGACGCCGTCTTTACAAGGGTTTTTATGTTTGATCTAACATCGGTTGACACTACGCTCGTCCAACTCTTCGGACCCAACGTGTTCGCCATTAGCGGCCGCGTGCGCGACGCGCTGATCGCCGAGCACTCTGGTGCCGCGATCGAATGCAAAGACTTCGCCTTTGTGATCACCGGCCATACGCTCGACCAGGTGCGCGAACGCCTGGGATCCGCCGGCGCGCATCGATGCGGTGGGCGCCTCCTTTGCGGTCCTTAAAGTCACCCTGCAGGGCCGTACAGCGACGTCGCCTTTACCGCGCCGGGAATCCTCAACTGGCGAGGGACATCGCGATTTCCGCGTAGACTTCGGCCCGGAAGTGAGCCTGGAGGACGACCAGCGCCGCGATTTCACCATGAACGCGATCTCGGTGCCCGTATTCCCGAGATTGTGCGTTGCCAGATCCGAAGCTTGATAATTGTACTATCCTTCAAACCGTCGCAAGCGAACGTGTTGAGCCCATTTATGGATATTTGGATCGTGTCCCGCGGAGTGGTG
>QHBM01000149.1 GCA_003244145.1 Chthoniobacterales bacterium | reverse complement strand
ATTCCTAGGCACATTCCCTCAGCCAACCACTGGCCGCACCGCATTCCAACTTATGGTAGCTACCACGGCATACCCGCAACCACGCGCGCTCTCGCCAGCGGTCGCTGATCTTGGGTCTCGTTAGGCCTATGCGATTCACGATTCTTCGAGCAATCGGCTTGGGAGCTGTCGCGTTGATGATTGCGATAGTTCCCGGGGGCGTCTGGACGCTATTGCTCGTCGCTAACCTGCGGATGAACCCGGCAATTCCATGGTCGGTCGCAGCGATGGGTCTTCTCTTATGGGCTCTTTGGCGCTACCTGGACGGTCACTGGCCTCCCCGCCGCACAGCAGAGACGCGTCGCCGGTTGTTGCGCGTGACCTCGCTTCCAAGCGGAGTGTTTGCGTGGGCGTTTATCGCGGGCAGCCTCGGCACGGTAGCGCTGGCGGGACTTTGGATCGTGCTGCTTCAACTGGTGAGATGGCCCGTGCGTGGTCTACCTGATTTCTCAAACTATCCCTTATTCACTGTTACGACGGTGATCATTATGGCATGCGTGGTCTCGTCGGCTCCTGAAGAAGCAGGCTTTCGAGGTTATTTCCAAAGTTTTCTAGAGCGCAAGCTTCCGGCGGCGGCGGCAATCATTATCTCCTCGCTCGTGATGACACCAGCCCACTGCCTGACACAAGGTTTTCTCTGGCCGATTGTGCTCTTCTATTTTCTCGTTGATTCCATGCTCGGCACGATGGCGTATCTGACGAAATCGATCCTACCGAGCATGGCCGTTCATTTTCTCGGCTTGCTTCTCTTCTTCACTTTGATCTGGCCGAAGGATGCTACTCGAAGTTTGAGTAGCGATGGCGGAAGCAGTCCATGGCTTTGGATACACGTAGCACAGTTCATTATTTGCGGCTTCTTGGCGGTGGTCGCTTTCTGGCGGCTTGCCCTCTTACAACCTGTCGCGGATGCAGCTTAACCAGGCGACGATGGAGCTAACCGCTGGCCGCTGGGGATAAAGAATGAGGGATGAATTATGAAGGATGAAGTGAAAGCAAAGGTCGCCTCCGGTAGGCGGCGCTCATCTTATTCTGGTTAGACGGCAGGAGCATCACCTTCCATATGACGACAGAGCTCCGATTTCTAGCGGCGAGCATTATCCTTGGCCTTGTGCACTTGATCGCCGACTCGCACCTCATCAGCTTCCAATACGGCTATCGCTGGACCGGAAGCAATCGCGAGCTGCCGGTACCGCCGTTGCGAGGCGTCGCCAGCCGAGTGGATCAGGCTTACACCAACTTCATGGAGACATTTCCCATGTTCGCTGCCGTGGTCCTTGCAGCTCATCTCACCGGTCGCCACGACGCTCTTACCTTCTGGGGAGCGCATCTTTACTTCTGGGGGCGGCTAGGCTACGTGCTCGCCTCCGCAGCTGGTTTTAGCTTGGTGCGCTCGGTGGTCTTCTTCAATACCGCGGTGGCGGGGATCATTCTCTTTTTGATTGCCTTGTTACGATGAAATCATGCTGTACCCGCACGCCACCATCTAACCGGTCGGCGTCGCTGATTTTGTTTTCGTTAGGCGTTGCTCGCCGTTCGATTTTATCAACCATTCTACGATGAGCCGATCATTCAAACCTGTCGGCTTGCTTCTCCTCGCTTGGTTCTTCGCAGCGGTTATTTTGGGTTCATCCGGCCGCTTGCTGGCTTTGCGGCCTCCTGTCCCTCAGCTTGTTGTGGTTGGGCTAACGATCAGCTTACTTGCTACTGTCATTTTCGTGCCGCGTTTTCGCGAATGGGCCGACCACGCTTCGATCCGATCATTGGTTGCACTGCATCTGAGCCGCTTTGTCGGCGCCTATTTACTAGTCCTCGCACACAGCGGATCATTGGCGCCCGCATTCGCGATCCCAGCGGGCTGGGGCGACATCCTCGTTAGCACGACCGCGATTGCTTTACTTCTTGTCGCAAGCCCGGATTCCGCGACCGGGCGACACTTCTACTCCGCGTGGAATATTCTTGGCCTGATCGATATTCTATTTGTCGTCGCCACTGCCGCTCGCATCGGACTATCGGCACCGGCATCGATGCAGGAGCTTTTACGGATGCCTCTATGCCTGCTACCGACTTTCCTGGTGCCGGTAATCATCGTGAGCCACATTCTTCTTTTTCGACGACTTCAAACCTCTTATTCCACGGATGAAAGCAAAGCCCGCAACGCCTGACCATGCGTGCTCCGGGCGTCTCGGTAAATGTATCCGCGAGGATTATCTCACAATGTAATTCAACGCTGATTCTTCAGATCAAATAAAATGCAAAAGAACCTATGAATGATACAACCCAGCTTCAGATAATGCTCTCCAATCTCGCGTCCCAGTCGCCCGTCCTCCTGGTTTGTCTGGTGGCCTGCTTCGTGATTCTCGCCCGATGGAAACAAGGCTCCCGCGGCTTGGTCTGGGCGCTCCTGGGATTCGGACTCGCTCTCGTTCTTTCCATCGTGGTTCCGATCGCGCAGACTTCACTCCAGCGCTGGGCAATCGAGAGCGGCGGCTCCATGGCTTCACGCGCGTCTATCATGACCGGCGCTTCGCTCGTCTGGGCCGCGATGCGAGCGATCAGTTACATCTGCCTCCTCGTGGCCATCTTTGCCGGCCGCCCCGCAATTCAGAACACGAGTATCTGAGGTCGCAAGCCGGACGATAAGGTATGACTGCTCTCGTTTTCTGAACGAACGAATGTCGCCGGCTACTCAAACACGATTGTTGCGGGGCAGTGGCGTGTTGCTTCTTCTCCTGGGCGTGGTCCATCTCGTGGCGACGCCGCACATTTCGAAGTTCATTCACAATATGACCTCTCCTGGCGCCGCAGAACTGCTCACGCCTCCAATGCTTCTGAATCATGTTCTGGTTGGAATCCTATTGCTGCCTCTCGGTTACCTGACCTTTTATGCAGCTCCCCATTCGGCCGCTCAGGCCCGATGGGCGCAGGTCCTGGTGCGGACCACGGCCGTCACCGTGGCGACGCTGCCCCTCGCGTTGCTTATGCTGATGAGCAAACGCTCCTACTTCGAGGCGCCGCTCTTTGTCGTGGCAGTCGCCCTGGTCCTAGCCGCGGCCGTGACGCTGTTAGTGGTGGCATTCAGCACACCGCGTGAGCGATGAACGCGCACCTCTCATCCAAAATGAGCCCTCTCCGCCCAGCGGGTCTGATCGCGCTGCTGGTGGGCGCAGTCGGCTCGCTCGCCTTGATGTTCCATGCAAGTCAGCGGACTCCACGGCTTCTGGTGATACTTTTCACGATTTGGGTAGTCTCCCCATTTCTGGTCCTCCTCTGGGCCGACATGGTTTCCAAACGCTGGCCGGTTCTAACTCGCGCGACGCTTTATGCCGCGATGCTGGTTGTCGCGCTGGGCTCTCTCGCCGTTTATGGATTTAATGCTTATCGACCTCCCAAGGCGCAGGCCGCTTTCGTTTACGTTCTTGTTCCACCAGTGTCGTGGCTGTTTATCGCTCTGGATGTCGGGATAGCCGCGTTGATTTCCCGAAGGCGGTCGAATCGAAGTGAGAGTTAGGTTATTGGGTTATCCGGTCGTTCCATTAGAAATGAAACGTAAAACAAAGATGACCAGGACTAAGGCAAAGAACATCGATGATTACCTCGCGACGTTGCCTGAGAACCAGCGCGCTGCGCTCGAGAAACTGCGAAAGGCCATCAAAGCGGCGGCGCCAAAAGCGGAAGAGTGCATTAGCTACGATATGCCGGCTTTCCGTCTTGATGGGAAACTTCTGGTCTCCTTCGCCGCGTGGGCGAAGCATTGCGCTTTCTATCCCGGCTCCTACCCGGCCAAGGTCCACCAGGCTGCACTCAAGGCCTACGATACTAACAAAGGCAGCATCCGTTTTTCCGAGGAGAATCCCCTGCCCGCCACGTTGGTGCGAAAGCTGGTCAAGAGCAGGGTAGCGCAGCGGGAGAAGTGAGGCAGAGGTCGGAGGTCAGCAGTCGGAAGTCGGAGATGCCTGCGCTTCTGGTCACTCGTCACTTTTCCCCTAACTCCTTCAGGAGTTCCTTCCCAATCGTTGGCAAAAGCGTCTTATCATCGGCGGCGCCGCGGGTAAGAATGACGATGATGAATTTGCGGCCACCCGGCAACTCGACATAAGCGGCATCGTGGCGGACTTCGCTGGTATCGCCTTCCTTTGACCAGAGGCGCGCGCCTTCCGGCAACGATTCGCCAAAGAATTCTTTCACCTGGTTTTCTTCCTGACGTGGCGGCGCGAGCGGGCGCTCGAGCAACGACATCATTGCGTCGCTCGCTTGCGGCGAGATGGCGTGCCGGCGCACGATCCAGAGGAGAAGCGAGGCGAAGGAGTTCGCGCTGGCGCGGTTCCGGTTGATTTTGTTTTCGCCCATGATCTGCATGTCTCGCCCGAACGGACCGAAGCTCCAGGGCTTGATGAACACACTCACGTCGTAGCCGAGCGAGGCGAAGTAGCCGTTCAACTTCCGCCGCCGCTCGAGGAATTCTGCGAGCGCCTTGCCCTCCAGCTCTGAGCCGCTTGCGGTATCGGTGAGGATATCGACCAGGAACGCGGCGGCATCGTTATCGGAGACGCGGATCATTTCGCGCAACGCGCGCTCGATCTCGGGAGTGAGGTGACCCTGACGATAAGTCTCGATCATGAAGAACAGCTTCACTAGCGAGGCGGGATAGAAGGAAGCGTCGCCGTGATAGTCGGCGCGGAGAGGGCTTTCCGGTTTGGTGAGATCAATCACGCTGAGGGCGAGGTTATCAGCGGTGAGCTTCGGAAACTCCTTCAAGCTAGCTTCCGCCGCGCCGGTCACCCGTGCCCCTAGGGCTGTATCGGCCGGCACCGCGCGGAACTCGCGGAACTCGCCGCGCGCGATCGGCACAGCCGAAAGAATCAGCAGCGTGAGAAGGAGGCGAGACATCGTTATTGGTTATTGGTCGCCGGTTATTAGTTCGCTGTCATTCCCGATAACCATTAACAGATCATCAATAACTGTTTCTCGTCACGAGAAACGATCTTCCGTCCACGGATCGGCGGTGTTGCTGTAGCCGCGCACTTCCCAGAAGCCGAGCCGATCTTCCACGGCGAACTCGATCGACTTCACGAACTTCGCGCCTTTCCAGGCGTAGAGCTTCGGGATGATGACGCGAGCCGGACCTCCATGCTCGCGCGTGATCGGCTTGCCCTCAAACTGCGTGGCGATAAGGACGTCGTCGTCCATGCAATCCTCCAGGCGGACGTTGGTGCTGTAGCCATCGTAGCTGGTGAAGAGGACATGTTTCACTTCCGGCTTCGGCCTAACGACTTCGGCGAGAGTGAAGAAGGCGACGCCGCTCCAGCGGCAATCGAATTTGCTCCAGGTGGTGACGCAGTGGAAGTCGCTCACGTCGCTGAATTGCGGAAGGGCGTTGAACCTTTCCCAGGTGAATGTTTGCGGAAACTCGACCAGGCCGGTGACTTCGAGCCGCCATTTTTCGAGCGAGATCTCGGGGCGCTGGCCGAGATCGAGCACGGGAAATCCCGGGGTGAGATGCTGGCCGGGAGGCAGCCGGTTCTCTGAACGCGCGGCCGGTTTCGTTTTGCCGCTCATCTTGCGCGCCCAACGTTCCTTGGCGTCGACTGACATTAGGATGTTTTACAGCCGCAGTGACGAGTGACATGTCACTCGTCTATCAGGCGCTAACTGTTTTGCGTTTGGAGAAGTTTGATCGCGTCGCGGAGCTCGGCGGCGCGTTCATATAATTCGCTGGCAATGGCGACTTCCATTTCGCGCTGCATGATCTCCAGCTTCGAGAGCGGGCGTTTCGAGCTGACTTCCTCCAGCCATTCCTCGAGGAAAGCGAGCTCGGAGCTTTTCGCCGCGAGCTCGGGAAAGTTCGATTGCTGGAAAAATTCCTGGATGGCGTCGCGGCCCGCCTCGATCTCGTGCATGGCTTCGCCGAATTTGCCGTCACCGAGAAGGATCGAGGCTTTCGCGCGCGTGTTCATCATCAGCACGTAAGGACGAAATTGCTGGAAGCTCCAGATCATCTCGTCGCGGTCGGTGTGCTCGGCCACGAATGCGAAGAGATCGAGGTTGCGCTGGGTGTCGCGGATGACGCCGGTGAAGTCGTTGATCTGAAAGAGACTCAGGTAGCGGTGGTAGTATTGGATGCCTTCCTGCTGAAGCTCATTGCATTGCTCGGAACTGAGCTCGTAGGTCTCGCTCCGCGCTTCGGCCCGCTCGGCCCGGCGCTGGTGATAAACCAGGAGCGACTCGCAGTTGTGTGGGCGCTGGCCATCGGGACGTCCCGACACCTCCATTTGCAGGATGCCGAGGTCGATGCGGAGCTGCAATTTTTCGCGGCCGTCCAAGCCGATAATCTTACGCACTTTGATCGCACCGGTTTCATGCGGCCAATCCTTGAGCAACGAGTTGAGATCAAGACTCATGATGTGAATAACGTTCGGAACTCCGCCTCTCTTTGTCAATCGCTGGTCGAACGAGAAAGCGTCGGGTTTTTCGGAAAAATCTGGAAGCCAGGAGACCAGGAAGGAAGAATTGAATCAGGAGAAGAGGAAAGCAGGAAAAGGGAGTGGGAAATTCCTGGATTCCTGGTTTCCAGATTCGCTTCCTGTTTTCCTGCGTTCCTAATTCAATTTCCCGTCTTCCAGCTTTCCTGATTTAATACCGAGGTGGAACAGGAGATCGATTCGTTTATCCGTTTCCTCGCCACGGAGCGCGGGCTCTCGGACAACTATCAGCTTTCCACTCGCCGCTCGCTCACGGAGTTCGCGGCCTGGTGCTCGTCGGCCCGGAAAATCACGGCGGTGCGCGAGGTGACGCAGCCTTTGGTGAGCGAGTATCTGGCCCATCGGAAGAAAAGCGGCCTGGCCGCGTCGTCGATCAAATTGATCGTGGTGGCGCTGAAGATTTTTTTCCGGTTCCTGAGCGCCAAAGGCAGGATCGAACGCGACCCGACGGAGACGCTGACCTTGCCGCGGATCGAGCGTTATCTGCCGGAGACGTTGAACGAATTGCAGGTCGAGCGCCTGATCGAAAGCATCGACACACAACATCCCCTCGGGTTGCGCAACCGGGCGATCGTGGAGCTGCTTTACGCGAGCGGGCTGCGCATTTCGGAACTGGCCAATGCGCGGCTGGAAAATCTGAACTTCGAGGACCGCATGATCCGGGTGACGGGCAAGGGCAACAAGATGCGGCTCGTGCCGGTGGGACAAAAAGCTTGTGACGCGCTGGCCACCTATGTTTCGACGGAACGCCCGAAGCTGGTGAAGCGCCGCAGCGGCAGTGAAATTTTTCTCTCGAGCCGCGGGACCAAGCTGACGACGGTGCGCATTTGGCAAATCATCAAGGAGCGGGCGCGCCGCTCGGGATTGGAGACGAACATTTATCCGCACCTGTTGCGCCATAGCTTTGCGACGCATCTCCTGAGCAACGGCGCCGACCTGCGGATCATCCAGGAAATGCTCGGTCACGCCGACATTTCGACGACCCAGGTTTACACGCATGTGGACCAGCAGCGTTTGAAGGCCGTGCATCGGAAGTTTCATCCCCGGGCGTAGACAGAAGTCGGAGGTCGGAAAGAACTTGGAAAAACTCGCGAGGGTTGCGGACCGCACTTACTGTTGCCTTCCATGAAACGATTTCAGCTGCTCGTGCTGGCGTCGGCCATCACGGCTGGCGCGATCTGGTTCGGCTTCTACCGCTCCCGGCATACTTCGACCGTCGCGGTCGCCTCGCTCCTTCCCAGGGAAACTCTCGCCTTCATCCATATCCCCGATTTTAACCGCGCGCGCGGCGAACTGCATGAGACGGAAGTCTACAAGCTCTGGCGCGAGCCCGCCGTGCAGGATTTTCTGCAAAAACCCCGGGCCAAAATGCCCGCCAGCAGCACGGTGGGACCGACCATCGAGGAAATCGAATCGATCGGGATGAAGGACGCGTTCGTGGCCGTGGTCTCGCTGGAATATAGCGCGTGGAAAATAGTCGGCGGCTTCCGTTACAAGGCGGATGACGCGGCGGCGGAAAAACTCGTGAACCATTGGAGGGCGAAAACGCTCGGCGGCGCTTCGGACGTGAAACACGAAACCGTCGATTACCAAGGCCGCCAAATCCAGACCGACAGCGCCGGCATCCTCAATTTCTCGTCGGTCCACGCGGGTCAATGGTTCTTCTTCGCGAACGACGCCGAACGGTTGAAACCGTTGCTGGATCGCGCGGACGGGCGCGTGAAGGACCCGCAAACCGTGCTCTCGGGGGATGACACGTTCCTGGCGGCCTTCCATCACATGCCCTCGAGCTACGCCGCGGTCGGTTATGCGCGCGTGGATCAGCTTTTGGAGAAGCTAATGCCGGCGGCGGAGAAAAATGCTGACGGTGGCATGACCGTGGTCCGGAAAATCCAAAGTTTTTGCGGCGCCACCTCATTCGATGACGGAAAAATCCGCGACACTTTTTTTGTCGGAATGCCGAAAGTGATCGAAACCGGGAATCTGACCCGTGGTTCGCTTTCGATCGCGACGAAGGAGACCTTTCTTTACGTCGCCAGCTTCCTGAATTTGTCGAAAGAAATGGAGCTCGGTCCGCAAGCGGCGGCCGGGTGGCTGGGCGGTTTTCAGAAAATCACGAGCGCGCTCGCCACGAATGGCGTCACGCTGGAGGAATGGAAGAGCGCTTTCGGAGATGAATTCAGCCTGATGGCCGACTGGCCGGCGACCGCGCGCATCCCTTCGCTTTTCGCTACTCTTCCGGTGAAGGATTCAGCGAAAGCGAAAAAAATCCTGACGACGCTGGCAGCGAACAAGACGGATGACACCGAGTGGACGCAACAGGAAAAGGACGGGGTCATTTATTTTTCCACGGCATCGGGAGCGAAGTTGTTGTCGCTTTCGCCGACGATTGGTTTGTCGGACCGCATGCTGGTCGCCGGCGCGGATGCGGAGTCGGTGGAAGCAGCCATGAAGCGAAGCGCGGCTGGCAATTCGGAACTGGCGGCCTCGAAAAAATTCAAAACCGCGGAGCGCGCGTTGCCCACCGCGCGGCAGGCCTTTGCCTTCGTGGATCCCGCCCTCATTTATACGCGGCTCGATGCGACATTGCGGCCAATGCTCTTCATGAGCGCGGCGTTTCTCCCGGGAATTGCCGATACGGTGGACCTGAACAAACTGCCGGCCGCCGAAGTTATCACCAAACATCTCAGTCCGATCACCATGTCGCAAAGCTACGATGGAGACGGATATGTGGCGGAATCGATCGGTCCGTTCACCGTTTATCAAACACTTTTTGGCATCGGCGCCGCGAGCGGAGCAGCCACGCTGCTTTATCATCAGCAAACGCCGGGTATGGCGCCGATTCCCACCATCTCGTCACCAGCGCCTAGCCTGAGCCCGGCCGGATCGCCGTCGCCGAGTCCCGACGATTCGCCTTAAAGGAGGGTTGAGATCGCCGGCCCGCCCCGGCGCAAAGCCCTCAAGACAAACCGCTAACCTCCTTCGGGAGAAAACTACTGCGCTACGGACAAAATATGATATCATTTCCGTCCTTATGGCTATTCTTAAGAAAAATGCATTCTCTCGCCGAGTTCCCGATTTGGTGACTGAGGAGTTGGTTGCGGTGCTCTCCCGACGTGCTTCGTTCGAATTCAAACAGCTCTTCGACGTTGTGCACGAAAATCTCCGGGCCCGGAATGCGGCCAGTGGCGGCGAAGAGATGTTGCGTCTCCGCGCTTACGAAAAACTTCAGAATCTCGTGGCTCGTGGAGCGGTGAGAAAGACCGGGAAGAAATACAAAGGTCTTCCGGCCGCGCTGGCACAGGCGATTGCTCCGCAGAATGGACATATCCCCGCCGCGGCTGCAGCCGCCGCGAGCGCTCGCACCGCCGCCATCGCGCGGGCCGCAGCCGCCGCCGCGAAGTAACCGGCGTTCCGGCCGGATCCAGCTGCGGTTCCCAAGGGATCAGTATGCTTCGCGATTACATTCCTCTGCTTCTCCAATTCGGAGTGGCTATCGGTTTCGCAGTCTCGGCCTTACTCGTCAGCGTGCTCCTCGGAAAAGCGGGACGGCGCACCCGGGTCAAAGATACCGCGTATGAATGCGGCATGGTCCCGCAAGGCGAGGCGCAGCCGCGTTTCAGCGTGAAATTTTATCTGGTCGCGATGCTCTTCATCCTCTTCGATCTGGAGATTGTCTTCATGTATCCGTGGGCGGTCGTTTACAAAGAGATGATCGTGGAAAGCAAACTGGTCCTCTGGAGCATGCTGAGCTTCGTCACGATTCTGATGGTGGGATACGTTTACGCGCTCAAGAAAGGCGCGCTCGACTGGAAGCGATGATTCTGACCTCTGATCCGATGTTCCCGCTTGCCTGCCAGCCGTTTCTCCCTAAACACTAAACCCCCATGGTCCATCACATCGTCCTGTTCAAACTCAACCCCGAGGTGACTCCCGCTCGCATCGAGGAGATGATGATGAACACCCGCATGCAACTGCTCAAGATCCCGGAAGTGCTGAGCATCAAGTGCGGCAAACGGATCGATCCGGAATTGCCCTGGCCATTTTTTATCGCGATCGATTTCGAGTCGATGGACAAATACGAAATGTTCCGCGAGGACCCGATCCAGGTGAAATTCATGGAGGAAGTGATCAAGCCGAACACGGCCGATTCGCTCTCGCTCGACTTCGAGATGGATCCCGGCAAAGACGTCCAGTTTTCGTAGGTGGATTGCGCTCCATCGCGCGTTGCTATTTCCGGAGCGTGGCTTGATCATGCGGCGAAAGTCCCCGTGCGCCTCGCCTACCTTTATTCCCGCTACCCGGTCCTCTCGCAGACTTTTTGCGACATGGAAATGCTCGCGCTGGAGCGGAAAGGGTTCAACCTCACCATCGGGTCGATTCATCCGCCGCTGACCAGCATTCGACACCCGCATGCCGGCCGGTTGCAGGCGCCGGTCCATTACGCGCCGCCGCCGCCGATTCTTGAGTTGTGGGAAAAAAGGTGCCGGCAGCAGAATCGATGGCCGCAGGCGCTGATCGAAGCGCACGAACAAAAATATGGGGCTGGCGTGAAGGCGGCCACCAGGGCGCGGAACGCCAGCTATTTCGCCGAATTGTTCACGCGCCATCGGGTCGATCACTTTCACGTGCATTTCGCGAACCGCGCGGCGCACACAGCGCTCTTCGTAAGGGCGATGGCAAATATTCCGTTCTCCATCACGGCGCACGGGCAGGATTTCATGGCTGATCTCGGCAATGACGATCTCCTTCGGGAAATCTGCGCCGCCGCCGAGTTTGTCGCGGTGGAAACGGAACACAGCCGCGTCTTGATGTCGCAACGATGCCCGAACGCTGCCGACAAGATTCATCGCGTCTATAACGGGATGGACCTCGGCAATTTTTCCACGACCGGCGTTACTCCTCTGAAGCCCGGCCCCGTCCGGATCGTCAGCGTAGGGCGGCTGGTCTCATTCAAGGGTTTCGAATATCTGATCGAGGCGTGCGAGCAGCTCCGGCAACGGAGCATAGATTTCCGGTGCGAAATTATCGGCGACGGTCCGCTGCGGAAAGGTTTGCAACACCACATCGACGAGTTGCGGCTGGGAGCACTCGTCACTCTCACCGGGGCGCTGCCGCAGGACCGCGTGATCGAGGAACTGGAGCGCTGCGATATTTTCGCGCTGGCTTCCACGACCGGAGAAAACGGAGTGACCGATATTTTTCCGACCGTGATTCTCGAGGCGATGGCGTCGGCGCGTCCGGTGGTCTCGACCGTTCTGGCCGGCATTCCGGAATCGGTGGTGGACAAGGAAACCGGATTGCTCGTCCCGGCCGGTGAAAGCGTTCTGTTCGCGGACGCGCTGGAATCGCTCTGCCGAAACAGCGAACTGCGAGCGCGCTACGGCGCCGCCGGCCGGAAGAGGATCGAGGAACATTTCCAAGTGGAGACGACGGTGCAGCCGCTGGTCGAGCTCCTGCAAAAACATGCGCGCGTGACGACACCTGCAAATGCGATCGCCTCCCAGCCACGACAAGGGATCGCTTATCTGATCGACCGCTGGCCCGACGACTCTCTTCCTTCGCTTGAGAGGGAATTGCGCGAGCTCCGACAACGCGACACGGAAGTCACAGCTTTTGTCTGCGAATTTTCGCCTCAGCGCAGCCTGACGTCGGCGATGAAGGAGCTGGCAACGCAGTTGGAATTTCTTCCGGACGCGATGGCTATCGAAGCCGAGTGGCAATCGAACCGCGAGGTCGTCCTGGCGCTGGAAGACGACCGCGCCAATGAATCCCATCGCGCGCCGGTCGATCTTTTTTTGCGGCAAGCCCGCTTTGCCCTGACCTTGCGGCAGATGTTTGCCCAGCGAAATATTGTGCACGTGCACGCCACCAGCTCGCGTGCGTTGCTTTGCGGCGTGGTCCTGAAGAAAATCCTCGGCGTGACTTTAAGCGCCTCCATCGAACCGAAGCCTTCGCTTTCCCGCGAGGTCATCGCCAACGCGCTTCGCCACGCGGTCGGTGGGAGAATTGCCGACCGCAAACTCAGCCAGCATATCGGACGACCTTTTGTTTTCGATCGCGCCGCTTCCAATCAGGTGTGGGTGCGTAGTCTGCGCTGGTTGAAACCGATCAGCCGGATCGATTTGACTCGCGCCGCCAGTTTCTGGGAGGAATGGGCCGATCAACTCAAGGCGTGGAGCGCCAGCGCCTAGACACATTTTCTCATGAACAAAAAAGCCATCCTCCTCGCGGGCGGCGCCGGCACCCGGCTTTATCCGCTCACCAAGATCGTCTGCAAACAACTGCTGCCGGTTTACGACAAGCCGATGATCTGTTATCCGCTGGCTACCCTGATGCTGGGCGGGTTACGGGAGGTATTGATCATTTCCACGACGAAGGATCTGCCGATGCTCGAGGATTATCTCGGCGACGGGTCGCGTTTGGGAATTCAGATCGAGTACGCGGCGCAAGCAAAGCCGGAGGGGATCGCCCAGGCGTTTTTGATCGGCGCGGATTTTCTGGGCGACTCCGGCGCGTCCCTTATCCTGGGCGACAATATTTTTTACGGAAAGCTCGACTTCTATCGCGAAGCGCTCGCGCTCGAGCGGGGCGCGTGCATTTTCGGCTATCAGGTGCGCGATCCGCAACGGTACGGCGTGGTCGAGTTCGGGCCGGATGGCCGCGCCATCAGTCTCGAGGAAAAACCAAAACAACCGAAGAGCCACTTCGCCATTCCCGGGCTCTATGTTTACGACAATCGCGTCGTGGAATATTGCCGCGCGCTAGAGCCGTCCGCGCGCGGCGAACTGGAAATCACCGACTTGAATTCGGTTTATCTGAAACAAAATGAGTTGCACGTGAAGTTGCTCAGCCGCGGCATGGCGTGGCTCGATACGGGCACGCAAACCAGTTTGCTTGAAGCGGGCAATTACATCGCGACGATCGAGCATCGCCAGGGATTAAAGATCGCTTGTCTGGAGGAGGTGGCTTTTCGCACGGGCTGCATCGATCAATCGGCGCTAGAACGACTCGTCGGTGCTCTGCCGAAAGGCGAGTATCGCGATTACCTGAAGCTGGTCTGCGACGAAGGGCCCACGGCCTATCATCCGGAGCCGGTCGCGTGACGCCGATTCTTACTTCGATTGCTCGCGCAGGAGATGGTTCGTGTCGGCGAGTAACTTCGTGACAGCGTCCGGCGCGAGCGCGTCGTAGTAGCCGCGGATCGCGCCGCGACGATCCACCAAAACGAAACGCGTGCTGTGAATGGGCACACCTGCGTCCTCGCTTCCATCCGACACGCCAAGTTTGAAGCCATCGCGCGAAAGCGAATAGATGGCGGCCTGCGATCCGGTCAGAAAATCCCAGCGGTTCGGCCGCGCGTGCAGTTTGTCCGCATACGCGCGCAAGACCTCGGGCGTGTCCTTTTCCGGATCGACGCTCACCGAAACAAGATGGACGTCGCTCTTTTCGAGCGGCCGCTGCAACTCACTCATCCGCGTGCTGATGATCGGACACGGACCGGGACAGGTCGTAAAAATAAAATCCGCGATCCAGATTTTGCCGGCCAATTGTTGGGAGCCGAATGGCTGCGCGTTCTGATTGATGAGTTCAAATTTCGGGACGTTTCCGAGGGAAGGCAGCGGACGGCTCGCCAGCGCGTTGACCTGAATTTGGCGAAGCCAGAAAAGCATTCCGGCCGTCACCAGCGGAATCAGAATCAGCGTAGCTTTCCACGCCGCCGATCTTTTCGGCGTCGGAGTTCGGACGGCGACCGTGGCTGTTTCCGTTTTCATATTTTGCACAAGACCAGCGCCGCCAGGAGCAACGGGAGGTAGATGATCGAAGTGAGGAAAAGTTTCCGCGCGTCGGCGGCCTGCTGCGTGCGGAGGAATCGCATCGCGACGAAAATGAACGCTCCGTTGAGGATCAGCTCCACGCCCAGATAGATCGAGTTCACGACGTGGAGGAACGCCGGGACGCCGCTGATAATCAAAAGCAGAATGCAAAACAGGACGCTCTGGCTCGCGCTGCGCGCGCCGCTGTCGTCGCCTTTCGATATCATTTGGAATCCAGCCCGCGCGTAGTCTTCGCGATACATCCACGCGATCGCGAAAAAGTGCGGCAATTGCCAGAAGAAGAGAATGGCGAAGAGACTCCAAGCGCCGGGGTCGAGCTGTCCGCGAGCCGCGGCCCAGCCAATCATCGGCGGCAACGCGCCGGGGATCGCGCCGACCAGCGTGTTGAAAGTGCTGACGCGTTTCAGCGGGGTGTAGGCGAAAATATAAATGACGATGGTGGCGGCGGCGAGCACAGCGCTCAGGACGTTGCACATCAACGTGAGGTAAACGATGCCGGCGAGAGAGAGGAGCGTGCCTAGAATAATGGCGTCGCGCGGGAGCATTCGGCCCGCGGGGATGGGCCGGGTCTTGGTGCGATGCATGAGCGCGTCGAAGCGGCGTTCCCACCATTGATTGAGGGCGGCGGCGCCGGCGGCCGCAAGCGCGGTGCCGAAGATGGAATGGAAGAGTCCGGCAGCCCGGAATGGCCCCGAGACGGCCAGATAATATCCTACCGCCGTGGTGAGCAAGACGAGCAGAGTTAATCGCGCTTTGATCAGCTCGACGAAATCGGACAGCACGCGGCGGCGCGATGTCTCGTTCGGAACCGTGGAATCGGTCGGGATGGCCGCGGCTTTCATGAGGCGTGGACCGTTTCCGCGATCGGATGTGGACGGGGCGAGACTGACGATTGTTGACGGTCCGAGATGCGCAGACAAATCGCCGAGATCGTTACGCCGATGGCAAACATGCTCGCGCCCACCGCGACGTGCGCCGTTGCGATGTCTGCCGCTTTGTTGCTCCAGATGACCCAGGCACCCAGAGTGATTTGGCAGACGAGGAAAAGAAACCATACCTCTGAGAAGCGCGTGAGCGCGCCAAGACAAATTCGTCGGGCGAGGAACAGCGAAGCGATCACGCCGGCGCCGATGACAAGCGAGAGAAAACGATGCGCCAGTTGCAGCCAGATGTGGAAAGCCGTGACATCGGACAAAGCGCGGGCGTCGCGCCACGCGTTGATCTCGGCGAGCTTCGCAGCGGATACATCGGGAATGATCTTCCCGTAAGCGGCCGGGAAATCGAGGATGGCGAGATCGCGATGTTCGTGGCGCATCGTCGCTCCCAGAGCGAGTTGAAGGTAAATGAGAGCGGTCGTGAAGATCGCGACGCGCCTCAATTTTTTCAATGCATCCGATCGCAGATCATCGAGAGGAAGGAGCGGCCATAACTGCGAAGTGGCCAGGGTGATGACGACCAGCATTCCCAAAAACGCCTGGGCCAGGCAGGCGTGAAATACGCCGATCTCATCTTTCAACAAGGTGACGCGCAGTCCGCCCAGGACGCCTTGCACAATGACGGCGCCGAGTGCGGCAAAGCCGAGGTTGCGCATCCAGGCGCGATCATCCGCACGCCAAATCCAGAGCGCGAGGACGATGGTGAGAAAGCCCACGGTCGAAGCGACGAGGCGATGGACGTGTTCGAAAAAAATTCCGCCGACCCATTTCGAGACAGGAAAGAGAAACATGTTGTAGCCGAAAGTCGTCGGCCAATCGGGAACGGCCAGGCCAACGCCTTTGCTTGTGACCATGCCCCCGCTGCAAATGAGAAAGAGCGTCGCCATCGCCGTGAAGAGAGCGAAGCGATGCAACCATTTGTAGCCGCGATCGGTGATCTCGGCCGATGAAGGCGCCTGGTCGGGTTCGTTAAACGACATCGAACCCACTTTCGCCGCGATCACCGATCGCGGCTACAACTCAATGCGGCGTCCCTGCTGGACTCGGAGCCGGCGGGGGCGCCTGGCCATCGGGGGCGCCACTCGGGTTCACGGTCTTGGGAGCGCCGGGAGGCGCGACCGATCCGGGCGTAGGTCCGACGGGTGGTTCACCTGGAGGGCGCTCAGTTGGCGGCGGCGCCGATTGCGTTCCCGCAAGTTCGACCCGCTCTTTCAGCCACGCCTGATAGTCCGCGGGATTATCGACTACGAGCATGCCCTTCATGCTGTAATGACCGAGACCGCAAAGCTGGCCGCAGACGACTTCATAACTGCCGGTCTTGATCGGCTTGAACCACATCGGAATGAGGAGCCCGGGAATCGCGTCCTGCGCGATGCGCATGTGGGGCAGGGCAAAATTGTGGATCACGTCCTTCGAAGAGAGCTCGATGATGACGGGACGATCGACCGGCACATGTAATTCTCCCAGCACCACGATGTCGTCTTTCGCGGCCGGATCGGCGGAGTCGAGCCCGAGCGGATTCGAATTGGAAACGAGGCCGACATCGCGCCGGCCGAACTGACCGTCGGGTCCCGGCAAATGGAAATTCCAGTTAAACTGCTGCCCGACCGCGTGAACAATTATCGCGTCCTTGCCCTCCGGAAATTGATTGACCCGTTTCGCCCAAAGCGGAATTGCGAAACCAATCAGCAGGACCGCATCGATGAGGACGACGGCAAATTCCAGGTGGGTGGAGATGCCACTCTTCACGCCCTCGTGATCGGCCACGGGGTTCCGGCTCTTGTGAAAACGAAAGAGGACGTAGATCAGAAAGACCGACCACCCGATGAAGAGCGCGCCCATGAACCAATGACTGAACTCGATGATGTGATCGATCTGATAGCCGTGCTCGGACGCGTTGGGCGGCAGGCCGATCCATTCGTTGAAGAGAGCGAGCCTACTCATACTTATCCAAATCCTCGTCGGTCAATTGCTGATGCGGCTCGAGCGGGGCGCGCGCATGCCGCCAGAGATGGAAACTGAACATTCCCACTCCGCCCACGATCGACATGACAAACCCCATCAGGACCCAGATCGCCGCCGCCATGTGCTGGGTCGATTTTGCACCTTCCCCGCCGTAGCAGACGGCGCAGGCGAGCGCTTGTCCCATCTGCGAGCAGAGCAGAAGCAGGATTGCCGCGATCAGTTTCGTTCTCATGTGATAATCCGGAGTCGTTTCATTTTTCGGTAAAACCAAAAGCCGTACACGACAAGAAGGGCCGCGGCGATAAAGGAGAAGATCGCCGTGTTGCGATAGATCGGCGCGTCGTCCGTCTGGGCCGCCCAAACGCAACTGAACCCGAGACCGAGCGCGAGCGCGGTCGAGATCGTAATGAAGAAAATGTGGAAACCTTTCAACGACATCTTAGCGGGTGGTGATCGGATCGTACCAGGCGAGATAAGTGAGCCAGAAAAGGCCGAGCACGAAAAAGAAAGTGAAGATGAGAATGCGGTAGATCATTCGCTTCTCGTTGGAGAGATGCATGAAGATCGCCGCCACGAGACCGGCCTTGAACGTGGCCACAAGCATGGCGACGGCGACGTTCGCTTTCTGCGTCCCGAAGTTTACATACGAAAGAAAGACGGTGATGGCCGTGAAAAGAAGGAGCGTCGCCCCGACCATGAGATACGCTCGAATATGTTTGGCCACATCGTGCGCAGTGTGCTCGTCATGCGCCGCGGCGCCGTGAGCGGCAGCGTCAGCCGGATCGGCCAGAGCGGGTTCGTGGGTTTCGTCCATGGCTTAAAGCAAATAAAAGAGCGGAAAAACGAAGATCCAAACCAGATCGACAAAGTGCCAGAACAAGCCGGCCACCTCAACTCGATTGGCCAGGTGTTCCGGATTGCGCTTGTAAAGCTTCGTTCCCACCGGGAGCCAGAGATAGGTAAAGATAATGACGCCGCCGAGAACGTGCGCGCCGTGCAGGCCCGTGATCGTGAAATAGCTCGCAAAATAAGCGCTGTGTTTCGGTAGAAACATGTTGGCGTATTCGACGTCCTCCTTTTCGATCGTCGCAATTTTGTCCGTCGGCGGGACGTAGAGGAAATGCGGGCGATCCATGTTGGGATTCGTCGGATCGGCGTTCACTGGATCGAGCGCGATCTCGTACTCCTTCACGTTCGGGTCGTTCAGCGCCTCTTTGTTGTGAAGGTGGCCGCTGATTTCAGTACGCTGCGGAAGGCCTTTCTCGGCCAGGTGATGATTCCCGAGGTACGGCTCATATTTTTCGAGCGCGTCTTTCTTAATGAAAGCGCCGAAGTGATCGAACTTTTGGGGCCACTCGTAAACGAGTTTCACGCCGAGAAAGATCACGCCGCACAGAATCGTCACGAGCATGTACCACCAGTAGGCGCGGAATTTTCTCATCTTCAGCGAAGCCCACGCCATTACGACCGTGACCGACGAGGCGATCAGGATCGCGGTGTTCATCGTGCCGACGGGGACGTTGAGCAGCCCATGCGGCCAGGCGCCGGGCTCGGCGTCCAATCGAAGAAAAACGTAAGCGGAGAAAAGCCCGCCGAAGAGCATCACTTCCGAGGCGAGAAAAAGCCAGATGCCAACCTTGGCGTTCCAAAGTCCGGTGTCGGGCCGAGCGGTGACTGTGTAAGGAATTTCCATGGCGCGTGATTAGTGGACGGCTGCAGCCGCTTCGTAGGCTTTGCGATCGCTTTCGCGCATCGGCTCGTCTTGCATCGTGAAATCAGTTTCGCGGCCGGGCAGACTGTATTCGTACGGCCCGCGGTAAACGACCAGCGTCGTCGCGAAATTTCCGTGAGGCGGCGGCGAAGGCGCGGTCCATTCCAGGGTAGTGGCTTCCCACGGATTAATGCCCACTTTTTCCCCGCGCTTCATGCTCCAGAAAAAATTAATGATGAACGGAATCTGCGCCAGACCCATGACCCAGGCCGCGATCGAGATCGGCGTGTTCCATTCGAATCCGGTCAAGCCCCAGACCTTTTCGTTCGCGAGGTTCCAGCCTTGTCCGCCGTCGTACCAGCGCCGGTGCATTCCGAGCATGCCCTGGAGGAACATCGGCAAAAAGATGATGTTCATACAAATGAGCGAGGGCCAGAAGTGCACCTTCCCCCAGAACTCATTCATCCTTCGCCCCGTCGCTTTCGGGAACCAAAAATAGATGCCGGCGAAGACGGCGAAGATCGTCCCGGGCGCCACGATGTAATGGAAATGCGCGATGACGTAATAGGTATCGTGCAGGTAAAGATCGGCCGAGTTAAACGCGAGCGGGATTCCGGTCAGGCCGCCGATGCCAAACATGGGCAGGAACGCCGTGGCGAAAAGCATCGGGACGTTAAAGCGGATCGACCCGCCCCAGAGCGAAATGAAGAACGCGCTCAAAATAATGACCGACGGAATGGAGATGATCACCGTCGTTGTTTGGAAAAACGCGCTCACGACCGAGCCCATTCCGGTGAGATACATGTGATGCGCCCAGACGAGGAAGGAAAGAAATCCGAGCACGAGCGCGGCGAAGACGAGCGATTTGTAACCCCAGAGCGGCTTGCGCGTGTTGTTCGCGATGACTTCGGCCACGATGCCCATGCCGGGAAGAATGAGCACGTAAACTTCCGGGTGGCCGAGAAACCAGAAGAGATGTTGCCAGAGGAGCGGGCTGCCGCCGCCGCTGACGTGCACCGGCGCGCCATTCACAACGAGCCCGCTCGGCAGGAAAAAGCTGGTGCCGGCCAGGCGGTCCATCAACTGCATGACGACCGCGGATTCAAGCGGTGGAAACGCAAGGAGGAGCAGGAAGGCCGTGACGAATTGCGCCCAGACGAAGAAGGGCAGACGCATCCAGGTCATCCCCTTCGCGCGGAGTTGGATGATGGTCGCGATGAAATTTACGGCGCCGAGGAGCGAAGAAGTGATGAGCAGAATAAAACCGACCAGCCAGAGCGTCTGGCCGTTCCAAAACGGATCGTAGGTCGGACCTTTGTCGGCGAGGACGGAGAGCGGCGTGTAGGAGGTCCATCCGCCTTTGGCCGCGCCGCCCGGAACAAAGAAGCTGATGAGCATGACGATGCCGCCGAAGAAGAACGCCTGGTAGCTCGCCATGTTGATCTTCGGAAAGGCCATGTCCGGCGCGCCGATCTGGAGCGGGACGACGAAATTGCCGAAAGCCGCGAACGCGATCGGGACGATGCCGAGGAAGATCATGATCGTGCCATGCATCGCGCCTAACGAGTTATAAAATTCGGACGTGAGGTGGCCGTTCTCCACCGCGCCCGGCCCAAACATGCGGCCGAGGAGATTCCCGATCACCGGCACGGGCTGACCAGGATAGGCCAGTTGCCAGCGCATCAGCATCATGAGTGAAAATCCGAAGAAGAGGAAAATCAAGCCGGTGATGCCGTACTGGATCCCGATGACCTTGTGATCGGTCGAGATGATGTACTTGCGCCAGAAGGGAAGCTCGTGGTGATCGTGCACATCGTCGTGATGATGCGGATCATGTTCGGCGTGAGGTTGCGTGGCGAGGCCAGAGGAAGCGTCCATAGTGCAGAATCTGAAACTGATTATCGGGGCAAAGTTTTCAAGTGAAAAGAGCCTTTTTCCTAAGAAGTGATGAGGTTTCGGTAATACCCGCAGCGCTCATAGTTCGAAAATTGTGATCAAAAGGATGACGGCCACATGAATTAAAATCAAAATCACCATCCACATTCGGAGATTTCCGGCGGCCGGGCTGTCGGTGGTGGCGTCGCCTCCACGCCCCGCGAAAATGATTTTTCGGTTCCGGATGAAATAGACGGCCGCGCTCGCAACCACGACAAAGCAAATTCCGAAGAAAACTTGCACCCCGACCATCGGTTTGCCCCCGGCCACGTCGCGCGATATCGCCAGAATCAACCGGGTCACGTCTAAGCTTCGCACGGCACTGGCCCTTCAGCCGCCTCAGTTTACGGGTTTCCGACAGGGGGGCGGGGCACACTTCTCGCTAAGTATCTTGGCTTCTCCAAGCTATTGTGACCAAAGAACTCATTGACGCTCTGTTTGCAGCGATGATTAGCAGCAGCGAAGGCATCTCGGATTTGCTCTTCGCTGTCGGCAAACCTCCTGTCGTCGAAGAACATGGCATCCTCTCAGAATTCCCGATCGATACCCCGACCGGCCTCCTGGAGGACGCCCACATTCAGCAAATCGCCGCCCATGTGATCGGCAAAGATGAGCGTTTGAGGAGCGATCTGGAAACTCTGGGCTCGTGCGATTGCAGCTACGCCCTGGGCGATCTCGCCCGAATGCGCGTAAATATTTTCAAGCAAAATGGCCGGCACGCCATCGTGATGCGGAAACTCCAAACCGAGATCCCGACTCTGGAACAGCTCGAGCTGCCCCCCATTTTCAGGGAAATGATCAAAGAGAAAAACGGGATCATTTTTGTCACCGGCGCGACGGGAAGCGGAAAGACCACCACTCTCGCCGCGATGTTGAACGAGCTGAATCGCACTCAAAAAATTCACATCCTGACCTTGGAAGATCCGATCGAATTTCTCCACCCGCACAAAGAGGCGCTCTTCAACCAGCGCCAGCTCGGCAAAGATTTTCCGGATTTCGCAAGCGGGTTGCGCGCCGCGCTGCGGCAGGCGCCGAAGGTGATCCTGGTCGGCGAGATTCGCGATCGGGCCACGATGGAAATCGCGATAACGGCGTCGGAGACCGGCCACATCGTCTTCACGACCATGCACACGATCAACGCCGGCCAAACCATCAACCGCGTCCTGGGCATGTTCAGCAAAGACGAGGAGCAGCAGCTCCGGCAACGGCTGGCCGACACGGTCCGCTACGTCGTGAGCCAGCGTCTCGTCCAAAAAGTGGGCGGAGGCCGTCTCCTCGTCTCGGAGATCATGGGCAGCAGCCTGCGCACACGCGAAACCTTGCTCTACGGCGAAGGTGAAAATCGGACCTTCCAGGAAATCATCGAAGCCGGCGGCACCATGG
Organism: Chthoniobacterales bacterium; assembly: GCA_003244145.1. Lineage (GTDB taxonomy): Bacteria > Verrucomicrobiota > Verrucomicrobiia > Chthoniobacterales > UBA10450 > AV80. The sequence continues at coordinate 20,033 of QHBM01000149.1, read as the reverse complement.
GTTGGCACACCTTCGATCAATCATTGCTCACGGCTTACAAGTCCGATCTGATCACGGACGAGACCGCCATCATCTTCTGCGCGCACAAAAACAAAATGCGGCGCGATGTCGACATGGTGAAGAAGTTGCGGAACATGACCTACGAAGAGCCGTCCGGATTGCGGATGGACATGGAGGCGGAACCCCAGGTCTGGTCCGCCGCCTAACCAAAATTTTTCCCTATTTAAAAATGCATCAACTCATGAAAGAAGCTTCCCAAACGGTTGCCGCCCCGACGGCCGTCGTCTCTCCCACCTCCGACGAAATCTCCCCGAACGAGCGCGAGTTTCGCGCGGGGCTGAATCAGAAATTGCGCGCACCGCTCAACGCGATCATCGGATTCGCTGAGCTGGTCGCGATGCGCCCCGGGACGCCGAGCAAGGACGCCGATGTGCAACACATCGTGAAAGCCGCGCGCGACATGCTGGGGATCATCAATCGCGAATTGGGTGAAGGAAGCGCTGAGACGCCGGTTGTGTCCGAGCCGAAGCTGGTCGACGAGGTCGCGTGCGACGTCCTCTATATTGAAGACGACGCGGTCAACTTCACCTTGGTCGCACGCATTTTGGAATTTCGGCCCGCGCTCAAACTGATGCATGCGCGAACCGGCGAGATCGGCGTCGAGCTGGCGCAGGTCCATCAACCGCGCCTCATTTTGCTCGATCTCAATTTGCCGGACATCCACGGCTCGGAAGTGCTGCAGCGTTTACAAAATAAATCTGTGACCGCGAAGGTGCCGGTGGTGGTGCTGAGCGCTGACGCCACGCCGAGCCAGATCGAGCGGTTGCTCTCCGCGGGCGCGCGAAATTATCTGACGAAACCTTTCGACATCGATCCGTTCCTTGCCGTCGTGGACGAGATGGTGGCGGAACGAAAGCAGGCGTCGAGCTGGTAAAGTCTCGATGCTCGGAGGGGCGTGCTTGTGCACGTCCCAAAATTCCGTTGCGCCAAACGAAGATACGGACGTGCGGAAGCACGTCCCCCCGAGTTGTGTAGATTAGATGCGCGATGTTCACGACATCCGATCTCAGCGACCGCACCAAAGCGGAGCTTTATCAGCAGCTCGCGTCGCAACTGCGGGCGTTGGTTGAGGGCGAAACCGACGCAGTCGCGAACATGGCCAACTGCGCGGCGTTGATTTTTCATTCAGTCCCGGGCTTGAACTGGGCCGGCTTCTATCTCTTGAAAGGCGGCGAGCTGGTGCTCGGTCCGTTCCAAGGGCAGCCAGCCTGCATTCGCATCGCAGTCGGGAGCGGCGTCTGCGGGACCGCGGCGGAAACGCACACCACGTTGCGCGTTCCGGACGTGACGAAATTTAAAGGCCACATCGCGTGCGACAGCGCTTCCCGATCGGAAATCGTGGTGCCGATGTTGACCAGCGATTTGCATCTCATAGGTGTCCTCGACGTGGACAGCCCCGAGCTGGATCGCTTCGACGCCGACGATGAAGCCGGGCTCAAGACCCTGGCGGAGATCGTGGCGCGCAAGCTTTAGCTGTAACGACGGTCCCGCACCGGCGGGATCGCCGTTCAATGCGCATCGCAGAGCGAGCCTGGACTTTCAGGTAGCGGGAGGGCTGCAATCCCAGACTGACACCTCCTGCTCTCCCTCCCCATGTTTTGAATAACCCCGGCCTCAGCGTCCGCAGTCGGCTTGACTACGAATCCTCGCCTGACACAGCATTCGCCGAAATAGACGAAAAATCCCATGATAAGCGAACAATTGTTCGCCTATCATCAAATTTGTCGTCTAATTCTCGTTAGAAGGGCACAGCGCACAAGATTATGAGGGAATCGCCAAAGAAGATGAGAGTTACGCTTGGTTCGGCGTTAGAGGCATCATCGCATAATCAGCCACTCATAAACAAGCATCTCGAAACCAGCAAGCATGGTTGATGCAGGGGAAATCAGGCTTTGTGATTCGCTTGGCGCGCGGGAGCGCTGCCGGGACAGCTATTGGCGGATGCATGATCCTATTTTGAGTGACCGGCTCCTTTGGCGCGCAAATACCTTTCGACATAGCGTCCATCTCTTACCTGGACAGAGTATCCTCGAGCTCGGCTGCGGGGAGGGCGAGCTGACTCGTGCGCTCCTTCATGTTACCCGGGGCGAAAACCCAATTACCTCGGTGACCTTTCAAGGACAATCCTGCACAGTCGCGAGCCCGACAGTCGAGTGGCATAAACTTGGATCGTTTCCAGGGTCTCTGGCCGGCCGCGCCTTTGACTGTATCATCGCGATGGACCTGCTGGATCGGGATAGTTGTGCCGCTTTCCTGTCTGCCATCTATGAATTACTCGTGCCCGGCGGCGAAATCTTATTCTATGAAAGCAATCCGTGGAACCCGGTGCGCAAACTTCGGAGGTTCTTTCTGCGCCTTGTCGGCACATGCGATTCTCGCAACCTGATTGATCGCCCTGGTCTTTGCGAGCTACTTTCGGCGAGCAGCTTCATTCGAGTGAATGCAGTTTTCAACGACTTCGTCTTTGCTCCTTTAACGCGCCCGGCGGTCTGGCTGTTGCGCAACTTATCCATCCTTCTGGAAAACGCCCCGATGGTTCGAGCGATGGCCGGCTCCATTTTGGTTCACGCGCAGAAACCGCCGCGGACGAAACTACTGCCTGACGTTTCTCTCTCTTCGCACCATTCCCTTCGAAAGGCAGTGTCTGTGGTAGTTCCTTGCTACAACGAAGAGATGAACGTGCGTCCACTCGTCTCTCGTATTCTGAAATTATACGGCGATTATGTTTATGAAATCATTCTACTTAATGATGGGAGCACCGATCGGACTGCGAAAACGATAGATGAACTGGCGGCAGAGGATGAAAGAGTTCGGGTAATTCATCGTCAGCCGCCGAATGGAGTAGGACATGCTCTAAGAGATGGTCTCGGAAGAGCGACCGGCAGATACGTTTTTACGATGGACTGCGATTTCGAACATCTGCTTCCCGAATTCCGTGATCTATTTGATGCGATCGTTGACGACTCTGATGTCGTGGTGGGAAGCCGATTCTCGCGCCATAGCGTCCTCCTGAACTATCCATTCCTAAAGATTGTTGCCAACCGTGCTTTTCATACTCTGGCAGCTATTCTGTTTGGGCGGTGTTTGCGCGACGTTACGAATAACTTGAAGATCATGCGTCGGGAGGTAGTAGAAAACTTGCTACTAAGACAACCTGGTTTCGCGGTTAATGCCGAGATCGGATTGCAACCCTTCATCCTGGGATATCGCATTAAGGAGGTCCCGATCTCCTGGGTTGACCGGACTACTGAGATGGGCAGTTCATCCTTTAATCTTTTGGAAGAGGGCGGCAGTTACTGGCGAGTGCTTGCTGGACTATGGCTTAAGTTTGCCTTCAATGTTGGACCCTACCGTGATTTGCATCGGAAGGCGAGCGACGTAGATAAACCGGCCCTGGTCACCGCGGTGCGTTAATCTTGTAAAGGATCGGTTCGTCAATGGCCTGCAAGCTAACCAAGGTCGATGTCACGCTTTACTGGCATTTCCGATAAGTCGGGATCGACTTTGGAAGCGGCCAAAGATAGCCTGAGCAAGCAACAGTCCCCATCTCAGGGACGATGGGCATTATTTGTGGTCTTCGCGCTGGTGGCGGCCCTCGCACTTTGTCTGCTGCCCCGCCAATCGCTGTGGATTGACGAGATCTTTTCCCTGGCATTGGCGACGGGACATAGTCTGGAGCACCCCGCCGCGGCGGCCGACAAAACGAAGGGCGATTTCATCGAACCGGCATCGCCGATGCCGGCGGCGGAATGGCAGCAGTATCTGAAACACGAAGCGCCCCCGGCTAGCCCGGGGCGCGCGGTGAGGGCGGTCTTGTTGTCGGACACAAGCCCACCGCTTTATTACCTTCTACTCTACCTTTGGACTCTAATCTGGGGGACGAGTGATTTCGCTCTTCGATCCCTTTCTGTTCTCTGTTCGCTAGCTTGCTTTCCGTTTGTAGTGAGCGTGGCCCGTCGAACCGGGGGACCCAAAAGTGTGGCTCCGGCTTGTATTCTCTTCCCGCTAGCGCCGCTTTTGTTTTACTACTCGACGGAAGGGCGAATGTACTCGCTTCTTCTCCTAACGCTGCTGGCCACAGCTTCAGCAGCACTCAGACTCCAGGAAGAAGGTGGTTCCTTATCGAGATCAATTATGTGGATTGGAAGTAGTGCTGCTGGTCTGCTTACTCATTACTTCTTCTTTTTTCCCTGGGCAGGCATTGTCATCTTCCTTCTCCTTCTACCTGGTAAGCTCAGCCGACGAGAAATCCTGCTATTTCTTCTCCCGATAGGTCTAATCATCTTACCATGGTATGTGGCGGCGTTCGAATGCCAGGCCCATTTACGCAGTAGCGGAGCGTGGTTTAACATGCATCGCTCGCCGGAGTATGATCTAGTCGGCGCTGCCCGCGATCAGGTTCTTCAGTCTTTCTCGGGCGACGGGTATGGCCTTTGGAAAAGCGAAACAAACTGGTCGCGCGTATCCTTGTTGCTATTTGGCTGTGTTTTCTTAGTCGCCTTTGTCCGCCGCCATCGCCAGCTCTTTGAAGGCCCTCGCCTCCTTCTTTGGCTGTGGTTTATAGGGGCGGCCCTTGCACCCACTGCCTTGGATTTTGTGGACGGAACATATTTGTCTCACCATCCTCGTTATGCCGTCGGTGCTGCTCCCCCCGCCTACTTTCTCGCCAGCTTTTGTCTGACCTCCGTAGGAAAGGTGCGGAGCGCTTTAATGGCGCTGATAGTTTGTAGTTGGATCCCCTCTATCCTGAACATATGGCGGCAGGACGCCCGTATTGGCGAACCATATCCGAAACTTATTCGAGCTATGGCGTTAACAGGTGCGAAGAACGAAGCAGTTATTGTCGATTCAATTCCCTCCGGTGTCTTGGGCTTTGCCAGATATGCGAACAGTGCAACCGAGATAACTTCCTGGATTGAGCCCTTAGGCACACGCAAGATACCAGACTCGTTGATCACTTTTAGTCACGGCTACCGTCGCGTCCTTTTGGTAAACATACACGGCTTTCATCCCTCTATGCCGGAAGAGACGTGGCTCCGGAAACACTTCGAGACGGCGAATAAAAGGGGTATCGCCGGTTTTGAGATTGTCGACTTTCGATCCAAAGCAGAGACTTTTTGAGCACATTGCGCTCAGTCGCGAACCAAAATGACACGGTCCGTAGGGGATGTGGTCGCGTCTAAACATTTGACATTTCGCGCGGCGCTTTCTTCAATCCTGCTGTTTCGGATTAAGAGCATGGAGTCCATGATCCACTGGAACATCCCTTCAGAAAGTCTGTGAATCTTGTCGAGATTTAGCAGCCACTGATCTCCGTCGCAATTTTTCCTAGTCGGCTTTTTCCTCGGCCTCTTCGCCGTGCTTGACGATGTCGCCCTTTTGAAAGAGCACGCCCTGCGCGATCTCGCGCCATTCGAGCTTCGCCCGGAAGAGCCATTCGAGGTCCATCGAAAAATGTTTAAACTCTTCCTTCTGCGCGTTCTGCATGATCGCCCGCGCGCTCTTGTCTTTTTCGAGCGAGATCCGCTGCTCGTACCAATTGATCGCTTCCGCTTCCTCGGTTAACGACACGATCATGCGCGCGAACGTGCGCGTCTCCCCCGAAAGTTCGTTGGCCGGTTCGTGATATTGTTCGAATCCCATTATTTTTTTCTACCTTTCTTGTTGCGGTTTGTTTTCGAAAGCTCCGGCACAGTTTTTTCCTCCGCCAATTGCGCCTCGCGAAACCGCTGGAGCGAATGAGTGGCGAGGCTTTCCTCAAACAGATCGCGGTTGATCGCCTGCGCGGCCGCTGCGCCCTGGCCCGCGGCGATGATCATCTGGCAATTGGCCGGCGTCACGCAACCGGCGGCGTAGAGCCGCGGCACACTCGTGCGCATGCATTGGTCCACTTTAATCTGGCCATCGGAATCCAGCTTCGCGCCAAGTTTCTTCGCGAGCTGGTTGTGAAAAATGTCGCCGCGAGTGGTGAAGAGGTAATCGATCTTCACACAGTTGCCGCCGACGAAATCGAGCGCGTGAATCTTGCGCTTCCGGTGGTCCACGTCGCGAATCTCTTTCCGTTCCACCGGAATTTCATACTCGGCCAGCCAGCGCGCATGCCGTTTGTCCCAGCGCGGTTTCTTGCCGTTCGTGGCCACGATCACGCGCGCCGAATAAAGCAACATGCCGAGCGCGTACTCGACGGCTTCGTTGTTCGAGCCGATGATCGCGATCCTTTTGCCGCGCACCCGATAGCCGTCGCAGTCCTTGCAGAAAAACATGCTATGTCCCAGGCAATCCTTTACGCCCGGGATTTCCGGCGGCAGATGAAAAATTCCGGTCGCGAGCAGCAGCCGATTTGTCCGATAATTTCTCCGTTTTCCCTCCAGGACAAACACGGATTTTTTTGACGAGACCGCCTTGATCTCATCATCGGCGAACCGGACTTCGTAGCGTTTCGCCTGGCGGCGCCCGTTCCGCAAAAGTTTCTCGCCCCCCACACCCTTCGGGAAGCCGAGATAGTTTTCCACAACGGGTTCCCATTTCGCCATGGAATGGCCGGAGTCGATCACGAGGGTGTCGCGTTGCGCCCGGCCCAGATAAATCGCGGCGGACAAACCGGCGATGCCACCGCCGATGATAATGACCTCGCGGGTTTTGGGATCGTCGAGGTCTTTGTGCTGGATCATTGCGTTCGAAGAAGAATCGCGCGGAAGCTTGTCGCAAGATGCCTCGGCGAACGCAGAATGCGCCGACGGAGCGGCGCGGCTACAGCGCTATGCCTTCGGAGAAGGCGCGGGACTGGCGGCAGGATTCGGCGGTCCGCCCGGTGGCGCTGCGGCGGGTGCTCCGCCCGGCAACTCGGCATCCGCCGGGACCGCTTTCAGGTCGGGCTCGGTAAATGAATCGGGATGACTCGCGAGTTCCTTGCGCAATGCGGCGATGCCCTCGGGCGTAACGGGTCCGCCCGTATTCCCCCAGTCCTGGCGAATATAAGTCAGAACATCGGCGATCTTCGCGTCGGTCAGGGTCTTGTCCCACGGCTGCATCACGGCCGTGCCGAATTGCACGCCTTTGACCGTGAGCGGACCCTGCAAACCTTTCAGCACGATCATGCCGAGACGGCGGGTGCCACCATTCACGTACTCCGAACCAGAGAGCGGAGGATACTGGCCGGCCACGCCCAGGCCGTTGGCCTGGTGACACGTCGCGCAGTTCGCCGAGAAAATCTTCTTGCCGCGATCGGCTTGCGAGAGCTGTTGCGTTTCCGCGCCGCCAGGTCCGTTTGGTCCGTGTTTTTGAGGACGCGGCGCGCCGCCCAACGGATCGAGCCCGTCGGCGCCAAAGCTTCCCGAGTAACGGCCGAGATACGCGCCGCCAAAAAAGACGGCGAGACCGTAAATCGCAATCAGCCAGAGCGAGAGCGGCTCGAGGCCCACGCGCGGCTCGCGCTTCTCGCGTTGGATGGCCGCGTGCACCTGATGCACGTCCGCGGTTTCACCGTAATCCATTCCCTGGCGGACGCGGCGTTCCGGAGCCGATGAGCTTTCGTTCATTTCGCCTCCTTGGTTGGCGCCGGCGATGCCGCTGCCGCGGGTGAAGTGGCGGGAGGTGGAGCCGAGGGCGCGGCGCCCGCGACTTTCACTTCCTTCAATTCATGGGATTGATCGAGCGACATCAGAAAGGCGACCAGACATTTGGCGTCGTAGGTCGGCACAATTTCCCATTCGGCGGAAGGCGCATCGGGGCCGGTCAATTTCAGCGCGTCCATGGCGCGTTCGCCGCTGATGAGCCGCTTCTCATAAAGGAAATGATACGCGGGCATGTTCGAATCAATGACAACGTTGCGCGGGCTGTAGAGGTGAAGATGATGCCACGCCGCTGAGTACGGTGGCGGCGCGCCATTCGCGCTGACGGTCGCGGCGGCGGCGCTCGCCGGACTCGGCGATGGGTTTGACGCCGGGGGCGGGACTGAGGCTGTGGTCGGATTCGTCGGAGCGGGCACGGGAGAATTGGCCGCGACAACTTTAGCAGGCGAAGTAGCAGCGGGCGATGCTGCTGGCGCCGGGGGATTTGCGCCGGGCGATACCTGAGGTGAGGCGGAAGCAGCCGGGCTAGTGCTCGCGGCTGGCGAAGGCGCAGTTTCTTCTTCCGATGGCGCGCGTTTTCCGACGTTCGACAAGTCCGGGCCGACTCTCATTTTGCCGAGCAGGACCGGCCGATCGAAAAGATAATCGCGCGGCGCGCTCCGGCGCGTACCCCACTTGCGCTCGATATCGGACGCCGCGTAATCCGCGCGCACCTGTTGGCTATGGCAATAAACGCAGCCGTTAGCCGCGTAAATCTTCCGGCCGCGCTCGGCCATGCCCGACTTCGGCGCCGGATAAGGATCGTTTCCATCCTCGTCCATCTGCGGATCGAGATGCCCGATTTGATAATTCGGGATAAGCGTCAGGCCCGCCCACGAAAACGCGAACGTGCCGAAGATTCCAAGAAAGAGTGGAACTATCCCTTTCATAGGTGGGTCTTCACCGCCTCCTCTTCCTGCGGATTCAAGAACGTCGGAACATCGGCGGTCCGGCCGAGACCGAGAAGCATCAAACCGAAATGAAAGGCGAAAACAAAATGCGCGACCGTGAGGAGCATGCCGGAAACGCTTCGGCCCCGGAGGTAAGGCAGGATGGATTCCGTGCTTTCGTTAAACGCGATCGTGGGATCATTCATGGCGCTCCCCTGCGAAAGGCCCGCGACGAAAAGCATCAGCACCATCAGGCCGACGCCGTAAGCCGACGACCAAAAGTGGAGCTTGATCAGGGAGGCGTAACGCCATTCGCGCCCGACCAATCGCGGCACGATATAATACATCGAGCCGAACATGATCATGGTGAAGAAGGCGTAGAGACCGAGATGCGAATAGGCGATGCTCGCTTCGGTGAAGTGGATGTAGCCCGCCACCGAACGGAGCGAGAGAAACACGCCGAGCAAACTGAAAACCGTGTAGGAAATCGCGCCGAACACGGTGAAGCGCAGGGTCGGGCTATAGCGCAGCAAGCCGAAGTATCCCCGCATCGTCATGTGGTGATTCAACCCGACGGTGGCGACGGGAATGATCGTCAGGATTGTCGCGGCGATGCTGGCCGTGATCATCCATGCCGGGAACGGCCCATCGACGAGCCGTTGCATTCCGGTCCAGCTCGCAAACAGCGCATAAGTCCAGAAGCCGATCGCGGCCAGGTGATAACTGTAAACCGGGCGCCCGATCACTTTCGGAATCATGTAATACGCGGTCCCCAATCCGATGGCGCCGAACCAGAGGAAGAGAAGATTATTCGCGCACCACCAGGTCACCGCTTCCTGCATCACGCCCTGCACCGGCACGACGAAGAGCATGATCTGGGTCGCGCCATAGACCCACGGGAACCAGAGAAAAGCGCCGAGCAGATACCATTGAGTGATGTAAATGTGGTCGCCGCGGCGGAAGCGGAACATCAGAATCGCCCACGACATCACGAGCGTGTAAGCAACGAAGAGGACGATCGTGGCGTAAGGCGGAAACTCGAGCCATTCGTAGCCGGTGCTGCCGCCGGCCAAAATTCCACCGACCCCGAGCATGACGCCTAGATTCCAAAATGCCGCGCCGCCGATCAGCAGAAGAGGATGGCGCAAAGTCGTTCGGCACAAACGCGCCATCAACCAGATCGAGGTGCCGATGCCGGCCATCGACGCCCATCCGAAAACCATCACGTTCATGTGCGCGGGACGGATGCGGCCCCAGGTCAGGAAACTGTAATCCGCGAGCAGATCGGGCGCGTGCAGTTTGAAGGAAGTAAACCCGGCAAGCAGCGTGCCGATGAGCAGCCAGACGATCGCGGAGGTGTAGAAGAACAAGACCGGCAGCCGGGTCGAGGCATCGATCAGCGCGCGCTCGACCTGTTCGACATCATGGATCGACACCTCGCTCCCCGCTTCCGCGGCGGTCGATGGTGCTTTCAATGGGATCTCAGCGGGATTCATTAGGAAAGTTTGGCGATTTGAAAACGGCTCATGGCGTTTTTCCGCGCACGGGCAACGGCGTTCCGGCGGTTGAAGGTTTCGGTGCGGCGGAAGGAGTTACTTGCGCCTTGGCCGGCGCGGATGGCGGAGATGCCGCCGGAGTCGAGCCGGGTCCCGGCTGGGTTCCGGGCGCCACCGCCGGCGGATTGATCGCGCCGGCCGGTTGGTTGCGGCTTTCGGAATTGGGTCCCTGCACCGATGTCGGTTTCGGCGTGGTGCTAACGCTCGCCGCCGGTGACGCGGCGGGAGCGGCCGGACTTGAAGCAGGCGCGGTCGACGGCGCCGGACTCGGCGCTTCGGTGGCAATTGGATTCGCGGGCGCGGGTTTCTTTTGCGCCAGCTCGACCATCGTTAATTTCATCGCCTCTGTGATGGGAATGCGCGCGACGCCTTTGGTTTTGTCCGCCCAACCGTAGGTAGTGAGCGCGGTTAGATTTTCCTTCTCCGCGGCCGCCAGTTTTTCAACGCGCGCCTGCGCCCGCTTTTTTTCGTAGGTGGTTCCGCGCGGCGACGCAGCCAGAACGACCCAGACGAGCAAACCGAAAAAGCCAAAGAGCAGCACCACCCCGATCCAGGTCGAGAACATGGAGCGCGGCTGATATTCCTGGAGTGGTACTTCTTGAGGCACGGTTAATTAGTAGTGCGAAGCGATTCCAGCAGGCGCGGATCGCGATTGGGAAAGAGCGAAGTTTTGGCGGCAATGCGCAGATAGAAAAAGGCGAGGGTCGCGCCCATCCCGAGCAACGGCATGAAATCCCAGACGGTCACGTGAACGCCGGTCCCATGAAGCGCGGGAAGAATCACGATGTAGAGATCGACCATCTGCATGAACACGATCCAGCCCGCGATCAAGGAAAGCCGCTGCGGTTTCTTTTTTGGCGAGCGCAAAAGCAGGATCGCGAACGGGATGAAAAATCTTCCGATGACGAGAAAGAGGCTGAGCGCATTCCACGACTCCGTGTTTCGCCGGATAAAATATTCGGTCTCTTCCGGCATGTTCGCGTACCAGATGAGCATGTATTGGCTGAACCCGATGTAGGCCCAGAAAACGACGAACGAGAGCATCCATTTACCCATGATGTGGTAATGCTCGGTCGTGACTGTCTCTTTCAAATAACCGGCCCGCTGCAAGGCTGCCGTCACCAACACCAAAAGCGACATCGAGCTCCCGGCCGCGCCGGCAAAAATGTAAACGCCCCACATGGTCGAGAACCAGTGATAGTCGATTCCCAACAGCCAATCGTAAGCACCGAAGGTAAGCGAAAGCCCAAAGAGCGGCAGAGCGACGAAGGCGAGCTTCCGCATTTTCAAAGTGAATCCGGGATTCCCATCGCGATCCTGCGCGATCGAAAAACGCCGGAAGAGCAACGTCGCGCCGATAAAAAAGACGAAATAGAAAATCGAGCGGACGAGAAAAAAATGCCAGTTCAGGTAGGCGCGTTTGCTGTCCAGAACCGGATCGTGCCCGAGCGGGATGTTCATCCATTCGTAGAGGTGATGCCGGAAGATGACGATCGGAACGAAGAACAGCACCATTAGCGGCATGAGCATCGCCAGATTTTCCAGTTGGCGCCTAACGACCACCGACCATTCCGCGTCGGTCACGTGATGCACGATGATCCAGAAAAAGCAGCCGGCGATCAGGGTAAAATAAAAAGCGAAAGCGAAGAGCCACGAAAAACTGAATTGGTGCCGCGAAACGAACGCGCCGACCACGCTGAGGCCGAGCCCGATCAAACCGAGCAAAGCCAGGATCGTCGATAACCCGGCGAACCGGTTCGACTCGATAAATTCTCCCTCCGGAATCGGCGCTACATCAGAACGCTCGCTCATTTCTTTGCTGCCTCCGGGGTCGGTTGCGGTTTCGGTGGTTCGGCGGGCTTGTCGAGTTCCGCGCGATGCTCGGGCGGAACATCGGCTTCGGTCGCGTTCTGGCTTCGCTGCAAGGCGCGGAGATACGAGATGATCGCCCAGCGATCGGCCACCGGCACGTTCGGTCCGTAGGACATCATTGTGTTCTTGCCGTTCGTGATCGTGTTGAAAATTTCTCCGTCCGCCATTTTGCGGATCCGCTCGTCCTGCAAGCTAACGACAGTCGCGAGGCCGTACTGCTTCGTGATTCCATTGCCGGCCGCGGTCGGGCCGTGGCAGACCGCGCAATTAATATTGAAGCGCTGTTTCCCCCGCTCCATCAGGAGCGGATTCACCGGCACCGGAATACCTGTGCCCCAGTTCGTTCCCATCTTGCCCGTGTTGAAATAATCCGTGCCGCCGCTGAATCCGAAATGCGGCTGCGCGTTGATCTCCGCGGCGACTGGCGCCGCACCCGGGGCCGGTTCGCTTCCGGCCTTCGGCATTTCGTAGCCGATCGGCACCGTGCCGGCTACCGGCACCCGCGCTCCGCGGCCATCCGCAAAAAATCCGAGCGGCGCCTGCGCGCGCACTTTCATCTGGCGCACCATGTCGGGGAAAAGTTCGATGGGCGAACCGGTGCTGTGCTGGCCGCGGAAACCGAGGAACGCCACGAGCGCGAGCCCGGTCAGCACAAAAATGAAAAGGAATCCGCGCAGCATAATCAGTCTTCGTGGATGATGGTGATGTGCTGGCCGCCGCTCTGTTCCAGGAGCTCGCGCGCTTCCAGTTCGGTGAACCGCGGATCGCGCGCTTCGATGATCAGGAAAAATCCGTCGTTAGTCGCGCGGCTGAATCGTTGCCAGTTGAAAACGGGATGATACCAGCGCGGCAGTCCGTTCATGATGAGCATCGCGAAAAATGCAGAGAACGCAGAGAAGAGAATCGTCAGCTCGAACATGATCGGGAAAAATGCCGGCACGGTCGCCCAGTTCGTCGGCTTGCCGTGCACGATCAGGGGATAAATGAGCGACGACGGCCCGAATTCCAGGATGGCAGCGGTAAGCAATCCCGTGATGCCGCCGGCAAGAACAGCGGCGCTGAGCCACGATTTGCCGAGACCCATTGCGTCATCCATGCCGTGAATCGGAAATGGCGAATGCACATCCCACTTCTTGAACCCGGCGTCGCGGACTCTCTTCGCGGCTTCGTAGAGCGCAGAGGGCGTCGCGAATTCCGCGCCCATTCCGTAAACTTTATTTCCGGATGGCGTTCTCAATTGCGCTCCTTTCCGCCGGCCGCGACCGCGTGATGTTCACCGGGCGAGGCGTGATGCGGGTTGGCTTCGGGCAGCACGATCTTCACTTCCGACATCGCGATCATCGGCAGGTAGCGAATGAAAAGAAGGAAGAGCGAGAGGAAAATTCCGAAGGTGCCGATGAAGGTCCAGATATCGACCCAGGTCGGATAAAACAAACCCCAGGACGACGGCAGGAAGTCGCGATGCAATCCGCCGACGATGATGATGAAACGCTCGAACCACATGCCGGCGTTCACGCACATGCAGACAAAGTAAACGATGTAGATGTTGCGCCGGCAGGCCTTGAACCAGAAAAGCTGCGGCGAAAGCATGTTGCAAAAGAGCATGCCGACCCACCAGTACCACCAATAGGGACCGAAGATGCGATTGTAGAACGCGAATTTTTCGTACTGGTTGCCGCTGTACCACGCCACGAAAAATTCCATCGCGTAGGCGTAGGTCACGATCGAGCCGGTGAGCAAAATGATCTTCGCCATCTTGTCGATGTGCTGCGGCGTGATGATGTCGTGCAGTTTGTAAATCGCGCGCGCCGGCACTAGGAGCGTGAGCACCATGGCGAAGCCGCCGAAGATGGCGCCGGCGACAAAGTAAGGCGGGAAAATTGTCGTGTGCCAGGTCGGGATAATCGACGTGGCGAAGTCGAAGGAAACGACGCTGTGCACGGACAGAACGAGCGGCGTGGAAAGTCCGGCCAGGAGGAGATAGGCCATTTCGTAATGGCGCCAATTGCGGTTCGAACCGCGCCAGCCAACGGCGAAAATTCCGTAGAGCAATTTCTTGATCTTCGTCGTCGCGCGATCACGCAACGTCGCCAAGTCCGGAATTAATCCCGTGTACCAAAAGAGGACCGAGACCGAAAAGTATGTCGAGACCGCGAACACGTCCCAGAGGAGCGGGCTGCGGAAGTTCGGCCAGATGCCGTAATTATTCGGAAGCGGCGCGAGGTACCACGCCATCCAGACGCGGCCAACGTGCACGCCAGGGAAAATCGCGGCGCAAATAACCGCAAAGAGTGTCATCGCTTCGGCGGCGCGGTTAATGGACGTGCGCCATTTTTGCCGGAGCAAAAAGAGAATGGCGGAAATGAGGGTGCCGGCGTGACCGATACCGATCCAGAAAACGAAGTTGGTGATGTCCCAGGCCCAGCCGACCGGATGATTCAATCCCCACGTGCCGACACCGGTCGAGATTTGGTAGCCGAGACAAAAGAGACCGAACGCGGCGACCATGGAGGTGATCGCGAACGAGACCCACCACCACCGCGGCGCGGGTCCTTCGATGACGCCGGAAATACGCTCGGTGATCCAGCTGAAGTTGCGCTTGTTCAAAACAAGCGGCACGCGCTGCAACGGTTTTTGCACCGAAGCAGAAGCTTCGCCTTCAATCACGTCTGGAGCTATGGGAGCGGCATCCATATTAAAATCGATGCTGTAGCCGCCCGGCTCCGTCGGGGCGTGTTGGCTGCGCGGTGAACGGCGACAGAGCGCCGTTGCTACAGCACTGAATTTCTGTTCGCGAGTTCCTCACGGTTTCTCCTCCGGATGTGGCGCTGCTTTATCGTGCTTCGCCTTCGCGCCATTCTCAGAGCTTTCGTGGCCGAGGCTCGCCACGGCGATTCGGTTCGCATCGGGCATCTTCGGATTCGGATTGCGGATCCGCGCCAGGTAGCTCGTGCGGGTGTTCACATTTAGATATTCGAGCAGCCGGTAATTACGGTCCTGCTTTTTCATCTTCGAAACCCGGCTCTCCGGATCTTTCACGTCGCCGAAAACAATCGCGTCCGTCGGGCAGGCCTGCGCGCAGGCGCTCGTGAACGAATCGGTCGGGATGCGCGTCTTGTTCGATGCACCGGCGTGGACGTGCGCGGCGATCTTCGCTGTTTCGATGCGCTGCACACAATAGGTGCACTTCTCCATCACGCCGCGCATGCGCACGGTCACGTTCGGATTCTTCTGCAGCTTCGTCGTGTCGGGCGCGCCCTTTTCCGTCAGCGGCCCAAGATATTCCTGATAAACCGAGAGCGGGCCGATTTTCTTTTTGCCGACGGGCCGCTGGTTGTAATCGAAATAATTAAAGCGGCGCACTTTGAACGGACAGTTGTTCGCGCAATACCGCGTGCCGATGCAGCGGTTGTAGGCCATCACGTTCAACCCATCCTCGCTGTGCACGGTCGCGTTCACGGGACAAACCGTTTCGCACGGCGCGTTCTCGCAGTGCTGGCACATCATCGGCTCGTGCACGATCTCGGGGTTCTCCGGATACTCGCCGCGGTCCTGGTTGAACGGTTTCTCGCTCGCGTAATAGCGATCGAGCCGGAGCCAATGCATCGCGCGGCCGTGGCTGACCTGGAGTTTGCCGACGATCGGAATGTTATTTTCGCTCTGGCAGGCGACGATGCAGGCGCTGCAGCCGGTGCAGACGTTCAAGTCTACCGACATGCCCCACTGCTGCTCGGCGTCGAGTGGTGGATGGCTATAAATCGAAGGCAGCTTCGCCGGCAATTCTTCGTCGCCCGCGATCTTCTTCACGAACTCGGGGTCTTCGCGATAATGCTCGACCGTGGCCTCGCGCACGAGACCGCGGCCCTCGATGCTCCAATGATCTTGCGTGATCGAGAGCGCGTACGTGCCCAGGTTGTGCAGACGCCGGTTTGGTGTGCTCGCGGGCGTCGGCGTGGGCGACGGAGCACCGGGAGTTGTCGAGGGCGCCGGAGGTAACGCTGGCGTGGGCGACGTCGTTACTGTGATCGACTCGATTGTCTTCCCATCGACCGCGAGATAATGCGGATTCGAACTTGTCCGCAGCAAATACCCATTGAAGCCCGCCTCTTCGCCGATGGGTCCGGTTTTCTTGCGTCCATAACCGAGCGCGACGCTGATCGAATTATCCGCGTGCCCGGGCGAGACGAGTGCGGCAATGACCAGCTCGCGTTTGATCGGCTGCCCGTGCACGTCTTTCGTCGTCTCGGTCACGGCGATGTTGACGAGATCGCCGGTGTTAACGCCGAGGTGTTTGGCCTGCACCGGACTCATTAACGCGGCGTTGTCCCAAGTCAGTTTCGTGATCGGATCAGGCAATTCCTGGAGCCAGCCGTTGTTGATGTAACGGCCGTCGTCCATCGCGTAACTGCGCGTGAGCACGATCTCCGGCGCATCGAGCGTCGGCTCGGGAGCGGTGGCCCAAAGCGTGTGGGCGACTCCGCCGGCGTTATTCGAATTAAAGGTCGGCGGTTTATCCTTGAGAACGACGTGCGCCGCGAAACCGTCCCGCAGCAAAGCCGACCACGCCGTCGCGAAATCGCCCGGGGGCGCGGTCGCGCGAAATGTTTCCTGCACCAGTTCGGGTCCTTCGACTTTCGGCTTGCCAAGCACGGTGTTCATCATCTCGATTTCGGAAACGCCGCCGAAGAGCGGAAGAATCATCGGTTGAATGGCTAGATACGCACCCTCGGAAGTGGACGCATCGCCCCAGGCCTCGAGATAATGCGCGGCCGGGACGTGCCACTTGCTCAATTCCGACGTGGCATCCTCGAAGTAGCCGAGGCGCACCACGTCCGGCACTTTTTTCTGAAGCTCATCCCAATCGACCGGCGCCTTCGTGTCCTTGTCGATCGTGATTCCTTTGGGCGCGTTGTAAACCGGATCGCCACCAAGAATGAAAAGCTGTTTGATCCGCCCGCTGTTGATCTCGCCCGCCAGTTGCAGAATGCTGTTGTTCCTCAGGGCCCGCACGAACTCGCGCACAATCAGCGTTGAACCCACATTCTTGAGCGCGGAGTTGATCGCGTAGGCCATCAGTTGCACGACGACCGGTTGATGCGCGCCGGCCAGGACAAGACTCGCGCCCGGCTTCGCCATCAGATCGTTCGCGCATTCCGTCAGCCATTGCTCGTCGAACTTCATCGCGCCGGCCGGCTCCGTCAGAGTGGCGATGGTCGAACCGAGGTTCGCGTCCTTGGTCGCGACCGCGATCTTGCCGGCAAGCGCGCGCACAAACGCCGGGATCTGGCTCGCCGGACAACGCAGGCGATGGTCCGCCATTGCGCCTGTGAGGGTAAAACGATTCTCGACCACGTAGAGCCGGTTCATCGTGTCCTTCGCCTCACCCACGCGGCGGCGCGATGAAAACGCGCGCACACCGGCGACGTCACCCTCGCCGCAATCGAGAAAATCGCAGTCGAGCGCGAGGACCACGTCGGCCCGCTCGAAGCGCGGCACGAGGCGCGCGTTCTCGCCGAAGCTGAGCTGAGTCGCAAAACTTTGCGCTTCGGTCAGAAGCGGATCGTAAACGCACCAACGCATTTTCGGATACGCCTTGACCAGTTCCGCCCGCAAACGTTCGCGTGTCGGCGAATGCACTTCCTCCACCAGAAAGGCGAGGCCCGCGCCGCCATCGGCTGCAATCTGCGTCCGCAGGTCGGCCAGATATTTCTCAAAGGTCGCGCGATCGCGTGCTTCGAAGTTCTCGACCTTCCGGCCCTTCTCCGTCTTTTCGCCTTTCTCGACGAAACGCTTGGAACGCGCCGGATCGTAGAGATCGAGGATCGACGCCTGGGCAAAAGCATCGGTCGCGCCGCCACTGGCGGGATGGAGCGGATTGCCGTCGATCTTGCTCGGGCGTCCGTCGTGCGTGGTGACGACCAGCGGGAGCCCGCCGGTCCGCCGCGGCATGGCCGTCGCATAATAAAGCGCCTTGCCCGGGATCGCCCATTCCACGCTTTTCGTGAACGGAACCAGGTGCGCTTCCGGCCGGCGACAGCTCGTTAGGCCAAAACCGGCCATGGCCATGGAAGCTCCCATCAATTTCAGGAAACCGCGGCGCGACCATTCGTCGCCTTCAAGCTGGGCCGCACCCGCGGGAAACTCGCGTTCGAGCCAGCCCCGAAATTCCGGCGTGTCGCTCAGCTCGCTGAGGCTGCGCCAGTAGCGTTTCCCCGTCAGCTTCTCCGGCGGATGCTCGAAAACCCGTTTCATCGGTGGCACCCCTGGCAGTTGAGCGGCGGCTTGATATTCCAGCGCTCTTTCAAAGTCTGGCCGATTTCTTTTTGCGTCAGCTTCTGCTTCTTCGACCAATCGTCGGTCGCATCTTTGGGCTGTCCGTATTTCGCGACAAAGTCAGCCGGCTTTTCCCAATCCGGTTTCCAATCCAGGTTCGTGATCTGGGTTTCGGGCCGGAGGAAATTTTCCGGGTGGCGATGGCACTCGAGGCACCACGCCATGCTGTGGGGCTTGGCGTGATAGACCACCGGCATGTGATTGACCTGCCCGTGGCAGCTCGCGCAACTGATGCCGCGATTCACGTGGGCCGAGTGGTCGTAATAAACGTAGTCGGGCGTGCGATGTATTTGCACCCATTCGACCGGCTGCCCGGTTTTCCAGCTCGCCCGTACCGGCTCGAGTTTCGGATTGTCCTTTTGCACCTGCGTGTGACACGCCATGCAGGTCTGGGTGTTCGGCAAATTCGAATGCGCCGCCACATCGACAAAGCTGTGGCAATACCGGCAATCCATCCCGAGCTGGCTGACGTGAATATCGTGTGGGAAAGGCACCGGCTGGATGGGCTGATAACCGACGCGAGTATATTTCGGCGTAACGTAATACCAGGTCGCGCCGGTGAGCCCGCTGACGATGATGATTCCGCAGATCGAGAGCTTGAGCGGTAACCAGTTCGTCCAGCGTGGAAAAAAATTCGCCATACCTGCTTAGCGCACTGTGCTTCCGCGAAGGTGCAGCCGCCAAGATAAAAACGGCGCAAAAGGGTGGTTAGGATGTGCGGCGCTCAAGGTCGGTGAAGTTAAAATTATTTGGAGCGAGTCAGGAACGAGGCGGCAACTCTATAAATCGACATCCCATTGGCAAAAAGAAATTTGTTTTCCCATTCATTTCCCCTCGAAAAAACCGCGAACCAATTCTTTCCATACGGAAAAGCATTCAACAAGCAAAACGGATAAATGAAAAACTATTCACAGGATTTGCGGTCTTTTCTCCGTCGCCGGGAAGCGCGCTCGACCTTCCGGCGCCGACTCGCAATGATGAACGCAATGAAGGCACTGCCATCTTTCCTTTTTCTCGCGTTCTGCTCCGCCCTGCCCGCCTCGATGAAAGCGGAAACCGCGCAAATGGTTTTTCTTAACGGCAACATCTACACGATGAACGAGCGCGCGCCGCATGCCGAAGCGATCGCCACGCAAGGCGACCGCATTGTTTTTGTCGGGTCGAATGACAGCGCGAAAAAATATCAAACCGCTGGAACACGCGTCATCGATCTCGCCGGCAAAACCGTCGTGCCGGGGCTGACCGATTCGCATTGCCACATCTTTGGCATCGGCGAACGAGAGCTGACTTTGAATCTCGAAGGCACGAACACGCTCCAGGATTTTCTGGATAAGGTGAAAGAGCGCACCGCGAAAACCGAGCGCGGCAAATGGATCACCGGCCGGGGGTGGATCGAAACATTTTGGCAGCCTCCGCAATTTCCCACCCGCGCCGATCTCGACAAAATCGCGCCCGACAATCCCGTTTTTCTCACGCGCGCCGATGGCCATGCCGCGATCGTGAACACAGCGGCGCTGCGTCTCGCACAGATCGACAAGAACACGCCGAATCCCTTTGGCGGCGAAATTTTGCGCGACAAACAAACCGGCGAAGCCACGGGCATGCTGCTCGATCACGCGCAGGGGCTAGTTGGGAAAAATATTCCGAAGGCGAGCGAGGCGGAGCGGCGGGAGGCGTTCGTCGTCGGAGTGAAACGCGAGATCTCATTGGGC
>QHBM01000050.1 GCA_003244145.1 Chthoniobacterales bacterium | reverse complement strand
TTCCTATCTGCACCGCAACCCCGCTGAACGATGCTTACCGGTCACTGCCGTGATTCTCTCTGTATGAAAGCAATGATTTCCCAACGTTGGGCTTCGGGGAGGTGCGCGAATGAAGGCATTCCTCGGTGAAGCGATCCGTTGCGCAATACCCAGAACAGAGCACCTGGCGGTGCTTTCGTCACAACAGGAGATCTCATCAAGGGCGGAACCTTCCCGCTTCCCTCCCCATATTTGCCATGGCAGGAAGCGCATTCGCGGGCATAGAGCTTCATGCCAGCACCCACTGCCGCCGCTTTGCCTGAATAAGGGTTCGGACGAGGAGCGGCATTTCGCGCGGCTCTGGCTAACAGGTTCGGCTCTAATCTGTCACTCCCGATCAGGAAACAACATCCTCCGAGTAGAACCAGAGCGAGTTTAGTCACGCTGCTGCCCTGATCGTAATTGATTAGCGGCAAAACGAGTTTTCAGGGCGAGGCAGTTTGCGAAAATTGCTGTTGCAGGAGCACTCGAAAGGCATCGGTTAAGGAGGTTCCGATCCGTTTCCTGAACGTCTGGGCCAGACTGGTGAATGCCATGAAGTCCTCGGCACCGCGCTGATTCTTTGAGCAATGCGAAACTTTCCGGGCGATCACGGCGGGTCTTAGCGCCCGTTCCGCCCGATTGTTGGTCGGCTCGATTCCGGGCTGGTGCAGAGATCGCAGCACATGTCCGCGATCGTGTTGCAATCCGATTCCATCGAGCAATCTCTGATTGTCCTCATCCCCGAGCACCCGGTGTCGCAAGTGGTGCGTCAGTTCCCGCTCAATCCGCGCCACCTCGGTGGCGTAATCGAGCGCGTTGCCTTGTTTGTGGTCGTGCCAGAGACGAAGCCCTTCCTGGAGCAATGCTTTCAACGGGACGCCGAACCGGCGAGCCGGCCCGCGCTTTTCCTTTACCACCTCGCCGGTGTTGCGGATCAGATGCGACAGACATTTCTGTTGAGCCACCGCGCTCAACTCATCGGCATCGTAACTCTTTCCCCGATCCGTCACCATCACGCCCGCATAGTCCGAGGGAATGACCTCGCGCACTTCTTCGTTGCGGTGCCGGCTTCGAATCTGGTACACCGTTTCCCGATCCGTCTCGAACACCATCAACTGCGCCGCTTCCCCGCCGGTACGCCAGCCCGTATCGCCGGTGTGGACGACGGGCGCTTGCCGCACGCCGGCTCGCAGGTCCTGGTATGCGTTGCCGACCCGCCTTCCTGTTTGTTTGAGCGCATCCTGCGTCAGCGCGCCCTGCGTTACCTTGATACCCGTCAGCTCCTCCAATATCGGCGGAACCTTCCGCGCCGGAACTCCGAAACCGTAGTGCAACACATGCGCCGCCGCTTTCAAGCGCACCCCCAACCGATGCGCCGTCGCGCCGAATTGGTCGGGCGCCAACTCCTTGTGTCGTCCGCGCACCTTCCGGCCGCACTGCCGACACCGGCGCACTTCCACCTCGTAATGCCGCACCACGGGCCGAGGCTGTTCCGGCAGGTCGGTGTTCGAGGCGATCTCCGTCGCCGATTCCCCCAACGCACCGCCACAGTCCGGGCACGAGTGGCAAGTTACCGGAACCTCGATCCTTACCTGTGAAAGCGCTTCCGATACGGGTTCTTCGCGTCGCGAGAACAACCCTTCGCCGGGCTTGCGTCCAGGCGGTTTCGGGTTCTCCTTGCGCCGCCCTTTCGAAAAGGGAGCAGCCGAGCGTCCGCCTCCGCGCCGCAGTTCATCGATCTCTCGCCGCAACTCCTCGTTCTGCCGTTTCAACTCTTTGTTCAGCCCCCGCAACTCCACGATGGTCGCGATCAACTCTGCCGGGCTGAGTGTTTCGAGGTTCGCCAAACAACAGAATGAATCATTTTTGTTTTATCGTCCAGCGATTTTATCGCCCAATCCGTCATCTCATACCGGCAAAAGTCCGGTGACATCCGCTAATCAATTACCCCTGATCTATTGAACGCATGCCGGGCCAATCTGCCGAACTGGGCAATCTCATATGAGATACCGAATCGCAGCAACAAAGGAGTGCTGGTAGGAGTTATGCCAAAGTTCGGCGAAACCTTTACTGTTGTGCCATTCGCGAATGTCCATGCAACTGTGGGAGCAATGTAATGTGAAGTCTCGGCCAGGCCAAAATCAGCATGAGTGCCCAGTCCCCCGTACATCTCGACGCCTACCTGGAGGTTTTCTGGGCAAAAGGTGCACGGCTCGGGGCGAGCTGCCAGCGCCAGCGGTCGGCTTGCACCGATCGCATACCCGAATTCAAACGGAGCGTGCCGGACATTCTTTTCCGCAATGAAATTCTCCGCAATGGTCCATCCCTTGTAATAGCTGCCAAGAATCAGTTTCGCTTCCAGCTCCCGCTTCTTCTCGAATCTCGCTTCCGCATTCGGAGTAGTGAAATCAACCTCGCCGTCATGCCCGACGACTTCGAGCAGCGCTTTGTCGGCGCCATTGATGTTTTCGAATTCGACGTAGAGAACGGGGTTGATCCAATGCTCCCGCGGCAGCATACGAAAGCGGTTCTCCCAACGATAGCCTGTGAACAGCGCTCCTTGGCTGCCGGTACTCTGGCCATCCAGGTAAAACTCACTCGTCCCCCACCCTTTGACGCCATATTCAAGCTCGGTCGCACCGCCAAGAAAACGGTTCCCGGTACCAAGTCTGCCGGTTACGTTCTTCGCCGCAATTTCAAGATTGCCCGGCTCTTCCATTTGATGCGTATACGTGATAAAAAACGGCCCTTCTCCAGCCCGGGCGAATCCCGCAAACAGCAACGCGAAAGCCAGGATCACGAGGGATGGTAGCCCACTCATCGGTCGCTCACAACTCATCTTGTCCTTTCCATCAAGGACCGGCGCCGACTACAATGAGGAAGTCGTCGGCCCCGCCCTGGGGTTGTCGATCGCGAGCTCCCACTGTCACCCGCCAAGGAAAACCGTGGGAGTTCGTCAGCTATGGCGCGGGCAGTGCCCGGCCTCTTTACAGCATTCCGCTTCGTTGCATTCTGTGGAACCCTTCGTTCGTGCACAACATCGCCTGCAGCTTTCGCTGACGGCTCTGCTCGCGACCGGATTTACGGTGATTGTGGCGAAATGGGGTTCCACCGCGATGGGACGCGTGTTGCCTCGCATGCGCGAAACCCTGCGCGCGGCGGAGGCGCGCTTCGTGGTGGCGCTGAGTCTGCTGTTCGCCCTCGCGGTGCTGGCCGTCTCGACCGGTGTCGCCGCGATCGTCGGAGCGTTCCTCGCGGGTCTCGCGCTCGCGGAGACGTCGGGCCCCCGCGAACGCGATCTGGCCCAGGGAGTGTCGGAACTTCTGGTTCCTTTCTTTCTCGCCGGCATCGGATTACATGTGGACCTCTCGGCGTTCCGGGAGCCTTCGACCGCGATTCTGGCCATAGTCATTCTCGCCGCCGCCCTGATTTCGAAGTTCACCGGATGCGGCATCGGCGCTTTGGGACTGGGGAAAACCGAGGCGTTCCGAATCGGCGTGGGCAGGGTTCCGCGAGGCGAGGTGGGGATGATCGTGGCGCAGATTGGGCTGGGCTTTGGAATTCTCACGCGCAGTTCGTACGGCGTGGTGGTTTTTATGTCCGTCGCAACCACAATCATAGCGCCGCCATTGATCAAAATCGCCTACCGGCCTTTACTTCAGTCGCGCCTGGCCGAGGTGTCGGAGGTTGCGCGGCTGGGGTGAATTCACATGGACCAGAAATCAATCGACCCGAATCCGCCTTATGGTGAGAAGGGGGACTTTCGCAAGCTGACCGTTACGATTCCTCAGGAAATCTATGAGCGCCTGATCCGGGAGTCGGCGAGGAGAAAGATCGCGGGCAGGCCCAATCAGTTACTTTCCGCTCTGCTCCGCGAAGCTTTAAGTAAGTATCTCGATCGTCTCGAACCCGAAAAAGATGGGCCGCCAAATGGAATCGAGTCGGCAACCGGGCAGTAAACTGTTCGATGGCGGCGGTAGCACGGATTGTCAAAAAGTTCGACAAGCTTTGGCTACCGTTGGGCAGGTTAGGACGAATTATCCAACCCCCGCGCATGTTAATCTGAGTCTGACTTTTGCCTGGAGTCACGACGTAAATTTGGCCCGGTAACCCGTTTGAACGGAGTAATTGTTGACGGATTCGAGACCTATCCGATCACTTAGCGCAACCAAGGTCGTGGTCGCGACCACGGTTATGCTGTCCTTCATCTCCTTTTGGAGGGCCGCCGCCATCGTCTTGAGCGACCTCGCGTCTTCGGCCTATTATGCCGGCGGCATCGCCGAGACCCAGATCGGGAAATCCGCTCCGTGGTTCATCCTGGCGATCATGCTCTTCTCGTACGCGGTGCGCGCCATCTACGTCGAGAGCTGCAGCATGTTCGTGCGCGGGGGCGTTTACAAAGTGGTCCATGAAGCCATGGGTGGAACGCTTGCCAAGATATCCGTCTCGGCTCTGATGTTCGATTACATCCTGACGGGTCCCATCAGCGGCGTCAGCGCGGGATTATACCTGGCCGGTCTTCTGAATGAGACGGGAGAACGGCTTCATATCGTAAAGCTGCATTTCAATCCGCCTCTGTTTGCGGCGGGCTTCGCGGTGATCGCGACATTATATTTCTGGCGCAAGAACATTCTCGGAATGCACGAGTCCAGCGAAAAGGCTCTGCGTATTATGCAGATCACCACGGTCATGGTGGTGATCCTTATTGGCTGGTGTCTGCTCACCATGGCGATCAATGGTTTCCAACCGGTTCCGCTGCCCTCAAAAGCCACTATCCGCTTTGGCGAGGGTTCGTTGGGCTGGTTGCAGGGAACCGCGGCTCCTACCATTACGGCAGTGGCGATTCTCGTCGGCCTGGGACACTCTCTGCTCGCCATGAGCGGCTTCGAAACGCTAGCCCAGGTCTATCGCGAATTGGCCTCGCCGAAATTGCAAAATCTCAAGCGCGCGGGCAATGTCATTTTCCTGTACAGCATGCTGTTCACGTCGCTTGCCTCGTTCTTTGCGGTGATGATCATTCCGGACTCGGAAAGGCCCAAATATCTGACGAACCTGCTCGGCGGATTGTCGGTTTTTTTGATCGGTCCGTCCGGCTTGAAACTGGTCTTTCATGCGCTGGTCGTCGTCGTGGGAACGATGATTTTGGCGGGGGCCGTGAACACGGCGATTATCGGTTCCAACGGAGTACTGAACCGGGTTGCCGAAGACGGAGTGCTGCCGGACTGGTTCCGAAAGCCGAACGCGAAATTCGGCACGACCAGCCGGATCATCAATACGATCGCGCTTTTGCAAATCCTGACCATCGTGCTCAGCCGAGGCGACGTAAACCTTCTCGGGGAAGCCTATGCTTTCGGCGTGGTCTGGAGCTTCTCCTTTAACGCTCTATCGGTTCTGGTGCTGCGTTTCAAACAGCCTGAAAATCGCGAGTGGAAAGTGCCGCTGAACTTTCGTGTTGGGCGCGTCGAAATACCGGTCGGCCTAGGCTTGATCACCCTGTTTCTTTTCACCATGGCGTGCATCAACGTTTTTACGAAGCAACTGGCCACGATCACCGGCGTTACTTTCACCTTTGCTTTTTTCCTTCTATTCTCGGTTTCCGAGCGGATAAACCGGAAAGCTCACGCGCTCAAGCGGCAGGACATGGAGCAGTTCCGGCTCGATCAAAGCGAGGAAGTTTCGCAGGATAGAATCAGCGCGCGGCCGGGCAGCGTGTTGGTGGCTTGCCGCAACCCCCATCACCTGGAGCATCTTGAAAAGGTTTTGGAAAAGACCGACGCCCGCAAGGTGGATATCGTCGTATTGTCGGTGCATCGGGTGACGGCGGCGGCCTCCGGCGAGTTCGATCTAAACCCCGATCAAATATTCGCCCACGCTGAGCAGGATCTGTTTTCGCGTGTCGTTTCGGTCGCCGAGAAAGCCGGAAAACACGTTGAGCTTTTAGCCGTTGCCGCCGCGGATCCCTGGCTCGGGATGGTGCAGACGGCTCAACGGCTGCAATGCTCCCGCATCGTGACGGGTCTCTCGCCTCTTTACGCGGATAACCCCGCCGAACAAGGCAAAGTGGTGGGTGAAGCCTGGGAGTCTCTCGAGCCGCCCCGCCCTTCATTGTCTCTGGAGATAGTCCTTCCCGACCCGACTCAATCGTTGTTCTTCAACCTGGGTCCGCACCCGCCGCGGTTATGGCCTGAAGATGTGGATCTCGTCCATCAGCTCTGGCTCGAGTTGGTCGGCAAGGGTCTCGGGGCCAAGCTTCACCATAGGGACGTGATTGGAGTCGCGCTACGCCGGCTACAAAACCAGTTACATTCCGATCAGGAACCGGAAGTGGTGTCGGAACTCCAAAGTGAGGTTAATCAGCATCCCCCGGAGCCGCTGACAATTCCCGGCAAGAAAATTTCGGGATAGAGGTGGTACGCTACCCGTCCCCAAAGTCCGTCTCTCGAAGCGGCTCGTCTTGCCCCCCGGACAGTTTCGATGCGGCCCATTTTTCGTACTCTAATTGAGATCGAATATCCTCGAGGATTTCGTCGGCTCTCTTTAAATCCACTTCTTGGCGCAACCGCTGTAGGGCTACGTTTAAGACTTCTCGAAGATCGACGGAAGCGCCTCTGACCTTGTTGATCTCGGAGCACAGTTGCATCAGCAAACCGAAATGATAGGCATCGAGGAGAGTCGCTCGGTCTCGGGAACTGAGATGCGGCCGCGAATTTTTGGTCTGATGTAAAGTGACAAACAGCCCGAAGACGCCGTAGACGCTGAGCGCCGCGATATCGCCGGTCTGTGAAATCCGGAAGGAATACACCGGATTCATAAAGAAGTAGTTTACCCAGGCGCCTCCCGCCGCGATCGCGCATAGACCACAATACCGGTGAATCGAGATACTCGCATACATCGCGATCGCGGCGGAAAGGGCGAGCATCAGATAAGCTGGATTCATTTTCGATTCGAGCCCAACATCTCGACAGCTTACTCTTTTCAAAATCGGAATGCACTTAACGGTCTGCCTTGCAGGGGATGCAAAGGAAGCTCACTGCTGTATTGTTGCTTTCGTCGGACCGAAGAGCCCGATTGCGTTTTGGGTCACGCGGCCAGGGCGATTGAGTTGGAAGACATCGAAGTGCGCGTGACGGAACTGGAGCGCGCCGCCAGCGGGGAGCTCCGCCGTCGAGGCATGTGATTTTCTCGATCGGCGGCCAGCGATATGATCGAGACCAACACGAAAATCATGCTTTTGCCCAGCCGCCCCGCCGAGGTAATGATGGGCGCAACCGACGGGCGTTACTTGCGGGCGGTTGGGATCCCCACCTATGGTGTGCAGGGCTTTTTCATGGACCGCGACGATATCCGCTTCCACGGGCGCGATGAGCGGATGGGGGTGCAGGCGTTCTTTGAAGGCCAGACTTTTCTCTATAGGCTGGTGAAAGCCTCTCCAAGCCTGGCGCGCTAAACTAAGTGCGGAGGTGTTTTTTATGAAGATGGTATTGAACCTTTTGGCGATCACCGCGTTGCTTGGATTTTCGGCCTTTGCGGCCGAGAAGACCTGGACCGGATCAATCAGTGACAGCAAGTGCGGCGCGAAACACATGACAGGCGCCGAGCACGGTGCGAAGATGTCGAATCGCGAATGCACCGAAGCTTGCGTCAAGGGCGGAGCCAAGTACGTTTTTGTCAGCAAGGGCAAAGTTTATAACCTTGAGAACCAGGATTACGCAGGTCTGGCGGAACATGCCGGCCACACCGTTAAACTGACGGGCGAGATGACGGGCGACAACATTAAAGTGTCGAATATCGTGATGCCCGGCGGTGCCAAACACCACAAAAAAGCGGCCTAAACCAGCCACGGGAAAAGGCGCGGCAGCGCGCCCTTTCTGCCTTTTTGGTGCCATTCTCCGGGGCTCCAAGAGACAACGTTTCATAGACATCGCCCGTTAACCAAAAGGGTGTAGGTTCGATTCCTGTCTGCCGAGCCACTACATTTCTACCCCAACTGCGAGGGCGCGTTTTCTTGACGGCATCGCCTCCCGGCTGCCTCGCCCATATCCGCCACATTCCGCAGGTTTTCGCGCGCCTTGCGTTCTCTCCGGTTGGACGAGAGGCATCGTGCGGGTCCAAGCTCAACCCCCCCTCTTTGCTCGCTAAACGGAAGTAGCTACAGGACTGGCCGAATGAGGCTGCGGAAAAGCTGCCCGTCTGGTATTTGCGGTACAAGCTGA
>QHBM01000169.1 GCA_003244145.1 Chthoniobacterales bacterium | reverse complement strand
TACCTGGCGCTCAGCTACGACCATCGCGCTGTTGATGGCAAAGACGCCGTCACCTTCCTGATCACGGTAAAGCAGTGCATCGAGGACCCGAAAAAGCTGCCGCTGGATTTCTAGCCGGTCCGGGACCTTGCCGACAAGCGAGCGCGGGTCATGCGTTCGCGGAGGCCGCCTTCGTCGAGAATCGCTTTTTCCAGTTGGCGAAGCTGCTGGTCTAGCAGGTAATTTGTCTGGTGAATCAGGCAGATGAGGATGTTCGCCACCACAGGCGCGGGACGCGTTTCGATATAGGTCGCATAGGACTCATAGGTCGTATTTTCTCGCGCACCGAGCCGCCTCACGAATAATGCCTCACGGCTTTCCTTGTCCCAGAGAGGCTCGGCGCGCACCCGCAGAAAATCCCGGTAATCCTCCAACAACTCCTCCAGGCTCGCGCGAGCCACGTTCACTAACTTGATTTCGGCTTCCTTCGAGGTGCCCGCCGCCTGGCTTCCCTCCAGGATATTCTGCTTTCCCGAACGCGCCGCCTGCACCATCTGGTCAACTGTTCGATCGCGCTTTGAGAAAAAACGGTCGCAAAAGCGTATTGTGCCGTCATAGACGATCCTCGCCTTCTGGAATGAGAGTAGATCTTCGTAACCGCCATGTGGCGGAATAAAGTTCCGGGGCACGGTGGACAGGCTATATCCCGCATGGGACTTATACGACTCATAAAATGGGTTCAGACAAATTTGATGTCGTCATCATCGGCTCGGGGCCGGGGGGTTATGTTGCGGCGATTCGCGCGGCGCAGTTGGGCCTGAAAACTGCCATCGTCGAGAAAGATAAGGACCTCGGCGGCACCTGCCTCAACATCGGCTGCATCCCGAGCAAGGCGCTCCTCACTTCGAGTGACCATTTTGTTTTCGCGAAAAAGGAAGCGGCCAAGCATGGCATCATTTTGGAAAACGTCGGGCTCGACCTGGCGAAGATGCTCGCACGCAAAGACAAGGTCGTGAAGACCATGAACAGCGGCGTGAAAATGCTGATGAAGGGAAACAAGATCACGACCTTCCAAGGTCTCGGCACCGTCACGGCGCCCGGGCGCGTCACGGTCAAGCCCGCGGAAGGCGAGAGCCAGGAAATCGAAACGAAGAACATCGTGATTGCTACCGGCAGCGTGCCGGTGGAATTGGCGAACATGAAATTCGATGGCGACGTGATCGTGAGCAGCACTGAAGCGCTCACCTTCGAGAAGCCTCCCGAAAAACTTCTCGTTATCGGCGGCGGCGCGATCGGTTTGGAACTCGGCTCGGTTTGGAGCCGGCTCGGCTCGGAAGTTATCGTGCTGGAATTCATGCCCCGGATCGCGCTCGGCTTCGATCTCGAGCTGGCGAACATGCTCCAGAAATCGCTCGCGGCCCAGGGCATGGCCTTCCATCTCGAAACCAAAGTCAGCTCGGTGAAAGTAGAAAACGGGCGCGCAGTCGCCACAGCCACGAAAGGCGGCGAAGAACTGAAATTCGAAGCTGACAAGGTGCTCGTCTCGGTCGGACGGCGCGCTTTTGCCAAAGGCGTCTTCGGCGAAAAACTGGGCGTGGCGCTTGACGACCGGGGCCGGGTAAAAGTGGACGAGCATTTCCGCACGAACGTCGAAGGCATTTTCGCCATTGGCGACGTGATCGCCGGCCCGATGCTCGCGCACAAGGCGGAGGAAGAAGGGATCGCCTGCGTGGAAATGATCGCCGGCAAAGCGGGTCACGTGAATTACGAAGTGATCCCGGGAATCATTTACACAAATCCGGAGCTGGCCGGCGTCGGGCTCACGGAAGATTTGGCGAAAGAAAAGGGGATCAACGTGCGTATTGGGAAGTTCCCCTTCCGCGCCAATGGCCGTGCCGTCGCCAACGAAGATTACGAAGGCGTGGTGAAATTCGTGGCTGACGCAGAGACCGACCGGATTCTGGGCGCGCATATTCTCTCGCACGCCGCGTCGGAATTAATCGCGGAGACGGTGGCAGTGATGGAATTCGGCGGTAGCTCGGAAGATCTCGGGCGGACCGTGCACGCGCACCCGACCTTGAGCGAAGCGGTGAAAGAAGCCGCGCTCGCGGTGGAAAAGCGCGCGCTCCACATTGGCAATCGCTAATTCCTTTGGATAGCGGGGAGGCGTCGCTAGACCCAAGGCAGGAAATGGAACCACTCGTTTTCCAGCGCCGTTTGTTGGAGGAAGGTGGAATGACGGGCGGCTTTGTGCTTCCACGTTTAGATAATTGTCGTCAAGCTCAGGGTTGCGGGTATAGAAGCTGCAACTAGGAACACCGATGCCCAGCGAAAAGACCAAGGAAATCACGGTATCGATGGAGTCTCAGAGATTCCCGCGGACCATGGTGTTCAACCGATTCGGTATAGAGCCGTCTGGGCCTTTTCGTATCATCTATTTTGCACTACTCGATGCTGACGAGAACGTGCGAGATGCATATGCCTGTGCAATCGACGAGGACACCATCCAACGCCAAAGGGAAGAGCTCTTGGATTACGTCGCCAGAGCTGGAACATCTACTCCTTCGGAGACAACGCTCTGGCGCCCGAAGGCATCAACAATTACGTCCGTAGATGTGGCCAATGTGATTCGAGGGGCCCGGACCGATGCCACCAGTGAAATACGGTTATACAATTATTCTACGGGGGATGTCATTGACGCTCAGAGGCAAGGCAAGACCAGCGTCGAGGGGGCACCGGTCGCATTATTGCGTTGCGAAGAAGGGTTGCAGAGAGCAATGTTCCTGTCCATTTATGCAGCCGACCCGAAGTCCTAAACTGCCTAAGCTCGATACCTCTCATCGGGTGTGGTTCGAGAAGAAGTCGGCACTGGCGGCTACCGGAATCAGCGCGGCGCTCGTTATGGCGCCGGAATTCGCGGTAGGTGGTAATCAGAGAAGCAACCTAGTGCCGATTCGTTCCGTTTGGAACGTTACTGCCTTGGCGACGAATTCAGTAACAAGCGGGGAGGTTTTTGGGGGGGACAGCGGCCCAGCGGTTGTGAGCGCTCCATCACAAGAGCAGCAATGGACCGAAGCCGAGCAGAAAAGGTTTCAGGAACTGGCGGTAGAGGAAGCTGTCGGGAGTCTGAGTACCAACGAAGCACATGAACTCGAGCAGTTGACGATATTAAGGCGGGCCTTTGATAAGCCACGATCGGGAGACGAGGTTTTATGGGAGTTCGAACAGCGTCGCCGGACGAGCGAGTTGCTCAAGACGCTACGAAGATATGTCGAGTTCTACGAGGGGGCGGATCCAGCGTGGACCGCCGCCAGCAAAAGTTCTCACTGACGACAACGTCAGGAAATACGCTCTGCCGGGCGCTGGAGCGCGATTTCGATCATCGGTGTGCATATTCCATGCAACACCGCCGTCGTGCGGGAGGCAGCGCTATGTTAATGGAGATCGACCACTTTGACTCCTCCATTAAGGGTCGTGATCGTCACCGATATGACAACCTCTTCCTGTCGAGCCGCTATTGTAATAACAAGAAACAGGGAAACTGGCCTTCGGCCGAACTACGAGGCAGAGGGATCCGCTTTCTGAATTGCTGTCTGGAGCAAGACTACGGCGAACACATTTTCGAAAATCCGGTGACCCACCGTGTTTTTGGCGTTACGCCCCCAGGGATTTACCACGTCAGAATGCTAGACTTGAACGCGCCGCACCTTGTCGAGGAAAGGCGGGATCGAAGCGAGTATCGAAAACTGCTGTTCGAAGAGCGAAAAATCGTCAGAGAATCGGAAGCTGCGATCCATGCTTTTCACGTTTTAGAAGACCAACTGAACTATCTGATTCCTCCGATTCCGGCCTCCCCTGCAACGGAAATCCACTAATTCTTGATTAGACTGGGCTTCTCATCCGGCGTCCCGTCGGGTTCGCTCTGTGAGTGACATCTTTCGGCGCGATATCGAGGTGACCCCCGCGAAGATATGGGGCGTCCGCTTTTTTCTAAGTGTCGTTTGTGGGATGGCGCGAGCAGGCGAGAGCGGCTGGCGCGGACGGTCTGAGAGCGCCACGAATGGCGGCAACGTTGACAAACCGGACAGGTTCCGGCAAACCGGCGCGATGAAACGAACCCTTGGATTGCTCGCGGTCGCGGTGGGGATGGTGGCGATCAGCGCCCGGGCACATGCCGCTTCCGAAATTGTCGTTGCGATCCGTTATCTTCAGGCCCAGGGCGAAAGCCACTCACATCTTTTTCTCTTTCGCGATGACGGAACGTTCCTTCGCCAACTCACCAAACCGGACTCGGGCCAGGATCTGGATCCGATCTTTGCGCCGGACGGCGAGACCATTGTATTCTCGCGTGAGATCGGCGAAAACAAGTTTGAGTATTGGAGCGTCGAGCCAAAGGGTGCGGAACCGAAGCGCCTCGATGCTGCGCCGGACTGGTATTCGGCGGCTCAGAACTCATCCTACTTTGTCTGGCCGGACACGGGTTCGGGTGACGATGAGAATGCGCCGGCTTTCGGACAGCGCACCCCAACATTTCGCGCACCCGACAGCTCGGTCGAGCTGGTTCTGCGCGAAAAGAAAGAGGACGAAGCGGACCAGGAAAATGGGCCCGGCCACGGCAAGCATTATCTGCTGCGCGATTTGAAATCGAAAAAGGAAGGGGAGTTTGGAAAACTTCCCGGCTTCGAAGGCGCGGTCGATCAACTCGAACTGAAGGGGGGCAAAGATCGTTTTCTGCTGGAGCCGGGATTGCGCCTCGCCTTCTTCGGAGTGCATCTCAACAGCACCGACGGCGATACCGATTACGCGCTCGACCTGACGAATCGCCGGTTCGTTCGGTTGTCGCCGAATTGGGCTGCGCCCATTCCTTTGCCCGGCGAGCCGGCGTTCCTCACCATGACGTATGTGCGCTACGTCCCAATTCCCGGCTCGAAGAAAACCGCTAACTGCAGTTACCTGGAGCGCTGGGACCAGAGCCTGAAAAAAGTGCGCTTCGCTCGTGATAGAACCGCGGCGGTTTGTTACGGCGCGTCGATCTATCGGCCGGGCAAAACGCCGGCGATTGTTACGATTCGCAAGAGCGGCGACTGACGGCGCGTTCGCGTTTTTCATCGAGCGCACGACGAGAATGGAAAGGGCAATTCATCTTACCCGCGCCGGACCTTCCACGCCCCACGGGTTTCTTTCCGGTCCGGTCGTCGTCCTGTCGTTGGCCGCGGCGAAGTTGCTCTTCCATCTGCTCACGGCGGGCCGTTACGGAATCTTCCGCGACGAATTGTATTATCTCGCCTGCTCCGAGCACCTCGACGCGGGTTACGTCGATCAGCCGCCGCTGAT